>CAYUHP010000050.1:0-13574 GCA_964444595.1 uncultured Sphaerochaeta sp.
ATAAAATATCACAATGAGTATACAATATTAAAAATTATGAAAATCTTCTATTTGCTCACTTTTTATTGGGCTTGAATCCTTTAGATTCTTTGCCTTATAATGAAGACATCCTCCAGATTTCTTTTGGTGCAATGGAGGAAATAATGAACAGTAAGTTTACCCAAACCTATTTGGCCCAAGCGAGTAAGAAGACGATCCATAACGCTGAAGAGGTCAATCGAAGTGAGGCGTGTCGCTGCTTCTTTTGTGGATACCAATTCGGTCCCAGTGAAATTGACTATATTCACAGTGCGTATGAGCCAACAACGGCCAGCTGTCCGATGTGCGGAATCGATGCGGTCCTTGGAGATGCTTCGGGCTTTCCGATTAACGATGGAGAGTTTGTTCTTGCGTGCAGTGAAACCTGGTTTAATGGCATCAGTAAGATTAGTGAGGGCCTACCCATCATCAAAGAGCGAATGATTAAGATTGAAGTCGATTAACGTAGGTACATGTGGTCGATGATTCCCTCGACTACAAAGTCAGGAAGGGAACGTTTAAGCATCATCAACAAGGCATAGGAGAGACCCACCACTTTTCGGATCGGTGGGTTCTTTCTCTTGGATACCTTGTAAATTGCTTTAGCTACCTTCTGTGGTGAATAACCATGCTCTTCATCGTGCGCCATCTTGGCGATCGAGCGTTGGGCTTGATCGTAGTACGGTGATGTTGTTGGTGTGGAGAACTTTCGGTTTACCGTGAACGCTGTCTTGGTATCACCCGCCTCGATGATCGTGGCGGTAATGCCAAAGACTCTCCCCTCAAGCCTCAACGCTTCCGTATACGCCTCTAAGGCGAACTTTGTGGCGCTGTAATGGCTTTGAAATGGAATGCTGATTCTCCCGGCAATGGAGCCGAGGATAATTACCTTTCCGCCACCTTGGGTCCGCATCCGAGGGAGGAGGGCTTGGTTAACCCGGAGCACTCCAAAGTAGTTGGTATCAAACTGAGCGATCGCATCTTCGATTGGGGTGTCTTCGGCGCTGCCGCCGATTCCAAAGCCCGCACAGTGAACGACCACCTCGATTCCCTTCTTTGTTGTCTTGAGCGCTTCGCTCCAAATCTCTTCAATACCCTGGTCTACTGACTCTTGGTTTGTAACATTGATTCTTTTAAAGACAATATGTTCAGAGGGTGAGGGAATAGGAGAACGACTTACCCCCCAAACACGAAAGCCATGTTTGGCAAAAATAAGGGCTGTTTCATAACCAATACCGCTGGTTGCCCCGGTGATAAGGACGTTCATCACTCATGCTCCAAAAGTGAGAGGACATACTCCTTGGTGATCTCCCAGTTGGGGAATGCTTCTGATCCAAACTTGATGTGGATCCCTTCAAAGCGATCGGCTCCATTGTGGGGTCGATCATCGATGAGGATCGCTCCTCGGTTGAGGTGTTTGTTATGGGTGAGGATCAAACGTCGCTTTGCTGGTTCTCCTAAGTACTTCTTAACCCAAAGAAGTTTATCCGACCACGCCGAAGGGTTGTTCCAAGGCGCGGTACTAAGAATATATACATCGGCTATCTTGGCGATCTCATCGTAAGCTTCTAACGCCCCTTTGATGGGGTCCATCAACGCGAAGATACCTGGCACCTCATCGAGATGTTCAGTGTTTTGCTCTTCAACTGAAAGGCGATTGATGCCAGATTGGAAATCAACGAGCACATTATCCATGTCAAAATACACGATTTTTTTCTTCATGAAGCCATCGTAGCATATCTTCGTCTTTAGCAAGAGCTACTCATCAGCTGGTTTGAACACTTCGGCGTAGATCGATTCGATCTTGGCCACAACGTGGTCAGGGAGATTCTTGAACTCCTTCTTCTTAGCTCGTTTAGAGAGCGTTCCGTTGTTTTGTCGTAAGAATTGATAGAGCAGTTGAACGGTATGTTCTGATATCTCTCCAATCTCTTGAAGGTGTGTTCGATACCGATCGTATGCAGCGATGTGGGCAGTTTCTTGGGGTAGTTCATAGTTAATCGTGTCCTGTACACACGTATAGAGAAAGATGGCATATTCAGTGGCATCAAAATAGCGGTAATAATCGGCGGTGTCGTTGAGAACCTTGATGTTGTAGTCGGGGGTAACTGCCCATTCAATAAATGGGAGAATTGAGGAAGAATAGGTGTGAAGAACCTGCTGATATTCTTTCACTCGATTAAGCATTGCATGAGAGATGGGAAAAACAATCCCATCTGGATGGAAGTTTTGCTCAGAAAGAAGGTGGTGGATGAGGTAACGATGGATCCTTCCGTTACCATCACTGAACGGGTGAACTTGGACAAAACCGAAACTCATGCTTGCTGCCCGTACGATGGGGTCAAAGGAATCGCGGGTTTGATGCCCATAGGAAAGTATACCGTCTATAAGAGGAATTACATCTTCGCTTCGGCTACTGGCATGTTCGACGATTGGAAAGCCAGTCATCGGTTCATGTCTACCGACAAATCCGCCTTCGGTGCGAAAGCCTAATGTAACAAATACAGATTCTCCGATGACGAGTTTTTGGAGTCGGAGTAATTCCTCTTTGCTCAACGGGGTAACGCCAGCCTGTCCAAGAGTTGAAGCCCATCGGGTGAGCCGGTCAGCAGAAGGGGTTTCGTTTTCAATTGTGAAACTGGCTTGGGAGTCTTTTAGCAGGAGTGACGCAGTAGCTCGGTTAAGAATATCTTTCGGGACTGTTGAGATGAGAGTCGAGGCTTGGTCTTTCAAATCAAGTTCTTCAAAGATGCGTATCTTGGGCGTTTTTGTAACAAGTGGACAAAACGCCGGTGTTCCCGGAAGGTTGTTTATAACCCGATGTCGGACTGATCGAGTACCAGGCGTTGCATATTGCTGATTGGGATCAAGGGCTGACGTGTAATTGCCTACTTTTACATCATCAATCGAAATACGCTGATTCATCAACCATTCATAGAGAAACCAAATCCGGCGCGCATAATGGCCGGTGATGGAACCTTTAATGAAGTCTTCAATCGCTTGAACCGGAACAGTTTCAAATAGTTTTTTGAGAACCAGCAGGTTTACACCTTCATATTTTAAAGCAAAGGTGAGCTGGCCGCCAAGTGTGGGTTCGATTCGAACCCGCTTTGAGAGATAGTGCCACCCATCGTAGTAGGTTTCGTCATAGTTCTCTCCAATCGCCATCTTTATCCGGGGAAATGGAGTCCTTAGGTCATACTGGATAATGAGGGCTGTGTACCCAGCTAGTGCCCCCGGTTCGGGAGGCGTGAGGGGTCTTACGTATTTATGGCTATTACTCATTAGCTGACCTCCGCAATAATCATTATACTATCGTAATACTTGTTAGATTTCAATGATTTTACGTAATTCCGATTATAAATAAGGGTATTTAAGTAAAAGTCATTATTTTATGAGGAGCTATCAGTTAGTTGACCCAGGCCGATGAAACCGAGAAGATAACCCTATGAAGCGATTAAAAAGACCCCCTAAACGCTCCTTTCGGTTAGCGGTAAAAGAAAAGGACAGTACAGCGTTGGTGCACTACATTCTTAGGTTTATCGTCATGGCGATACTCATCGTGCAGCTCTTCACCGGTGAGTATGAGAACGTCTTCTTGTGCTTGCTGACGTTGGCGTTGTTTGCAATTCCCTCCTTCATTGAAACCAATACCCGCATCGATATTCCTGATACTTTGGAAAACATTATCCTCTTCTTTATCTTCGCTTCGGCAATTCTGGGCGAGATTCGTTCTTACTACGTTACCTATCCAATGTGGGATACGATGCTGCACACTCTCAACGGGTTTCTTGCCGCAGCGATCGGGTTTTCACTGGTGGATATCCTTAATCAGAGTGAACGCTTTACCTTTAAGCTCTCGCCACTCTTTGTCGTTGTTGTCGCATTTTGTTTCTCAATGACCATTGGGGTGATCTGGGAATTCTTTGAGTTCTTCATGGATATGGTCTTTGGTTTGGATATGCAGAAAGATACGATCATCCACACGATTCGCTCCGTCGCCCTCGATCCCACGCACAGTCAAAAGATCATCGTTATTCCAAACATTAGTAGTGTCACCATCAACGGCGAAGAACTCGGCTTGGGTGGATACTTGGATATCGGTTTAATCGATACGATGAAAGATCTCATCGTTAACTTCATCGGAGCCGTTGTTTTCTCGATCTTCGGATACTTCTATCTCACCAACCGAGCTAAGAAGGGCTCCTTCATTGAGCGCTTCATCCCTACAATCGTTGAAGAAAAAGAAGAGGAAAGATAATTAAATTCAAAGATGTAGTCTTCGACTTTTAGAATAGTTTCGACTTTTGGAAGTTGTTGTATTATAAAGAATAACCTATTTGTTGGGATTTCTATTAGTTGAAAATCCCAACTATGGAAAATATTCCAACTAAGGAAGTCTTTTCTGTATAAGGAGTTGCTTTATTTCAAAAATCCCATAGTCGAAAATTTCCAACTATAGGAACATATTCCAACTATAGAGCTAGGTAGCCTATTATGGTTTGATAAGAACTTTCCAAAAGCCGTAACGTCTCCCACCAACTCGTTCAATAAGATTGTGTTTTACCATGTTGGCCATTGTGTCCTTAATTCTGAAAATTTGCTCTTCTAATGAATCAGCAATTTCAACTTGAGTAAGCTCTCCGTCAGCTTTTAGAAGCTCTAAGATGCGTGCTTGCAAAGACCCTTGGTCAATTGAAGTTGAGTGTTTTTCTGCCACATAGATGGGGAATGTTGTCTCGCTCAGAGGAATGGTTGTTTTGAATATATCGCCTTCAGCGAATGTTGGCTCTTCGCCTGAGTATAACTTTGTATATTTATATGTGTTTCTCATTCCTGAGCCGAGTTCTTCGGCCAAACCGATCTCTCGAAACATCTTTGATAGAAGGGGGTTTTTAGTCACCGGCTCAAAATGCCGAATATCAAGATTGCCCGATTTACCAGAAATACTGCTATTCTCGGTAACAATTTGGTCGCGTTCAATAATGAGTTTAGCAACGAAGTTGCTGGAGTAGTCTCGGTGGACAAGAGAGTTGGACACTATTTCACGGAGAATTTTATCTCGGGCACTGACATTCTGTAGACCATCTAACACGAAGGTATCATTCAGATGCTTCTGACCAAAACGGATAAGCCGATCATAGCTATCGAGGAGATTTGTGATGACTACGTCCCGATCATCATATCGATCCATCGAATGGACTCGATAGATTGCATCAGTTTTATGATACGGGAGCACTGATCCAATGAGTGAATCCGACCCAAAGAGGAGAATTGCTGCTAGGGTGAGACCTTCTGAGCCGCTGTCAGGATCAATAGCGATTAAGTTAGCACTTCTGAGCAACTCTTCATCACTCATTCTTTCCCAAGGGTGGTCAGCAATCTTCACTCTTGCCATAGTTCGAGCTCGATCAATAAGATCAGGTCGTAAATCTTTTATGGAGAAAGCAGGGAATACTTTGGCAACAAAAGATATTCCAAGCTTTCTTGAATAGAGCTTAAATACTAGCGACTGATTATGAGTGATATCAAGGTCAGAATCACCGTTTCGATCAAAGAGCTTACCAGCACATTGCACAACATTTGGTGATCGAGGTACTTTCAGGTATATAACGATCTTTCGTTCATACTCATAGACAATTGGGTCGATGTAGAGCGGTGGATTTATTTTATTGCCGTTATTGAGCGTTGCAACAAACTCCTTGGTGAGCATTTGAACTGAATCTTTGTCGACTCCGGTGATTTCTCCATTATCTTTCACACCGAGGAAGATATGGCCACCTTCCCGGTTTGAGAAGGAGCAAACAGTTCGGAGGGTTGATTCCAGTATGTCGGTTGAGGCCTCTATGTGCTCGATACTCACACCTTTGCCCTGTTGGATAAGATTAAGAAGGGTCTTTGGTAATTGAATCATCGTACTCCTCCGTGAAGGAACATCGCTCACACAAAGATCCCAGGGCAGTATCTCTGATATAAAAAGACCCAAGGTTTCCCTCGGGCCCTTTTCTACTTAGTGCGTAAAGAGCCAGTAGAGGCCCCATACGATTCCGATGAGTACAAGAATGACCGGAGTGAATACGAGGAAGGCGGCGATCAGCATTGCCGGAATGTCGCCTTTCTCGAGCTCTTCGGTAAACTCCTTCTCTTCGGACTTTTTGACGTTTAAGACTCGTCGAATCTTTTTAGGAAAGAGCATAGCTTACTTCTCCGTAAGGGGGTGGTGACAGGCAACAAAGTGCCCATCCTCCAACTCACGCCACTCTGGATACACAATCGTGCAGATCTCCGTCTTGTAGCGACAGCGAGTGTGGAACTTACACCCTGAAGGTGGCTTGATCGGGGAGGGGATATCACCTTCAAGGATGATCGGCTCCTTCTTCTCGCCTCGGTCCGTTGTCGGAATGGCGGCCAAAAGTGCTTCGGTGTAGGGGTGCATCGTTCGAGTGAAGATATTCTGCGCCGGAGCAAGTTCAACGATATTACCTAAGTACATCACCCCGATTCGGTCAGAGATGTACTTTACTACCGCCAAGTCATGACTGATGAAGAGATAGGTGAGCTTTGATTTCTCCTTCAACTCCTTCAGCAGGTTGATGATCTGAGCCTGGATTGAAACGTCCAACGCACTGACTGCCTCGTCACAAACGATGAACTGAGGATTCAAGGCCAAGGAGCGGGCGATCCCGATTCGTTGGCGCTGACCACCGGAGAATTGGTGGGGGTAGCGGTGGATCATATACGGGGCAAGGCCACACTCTTCCATCACTCCCATCACATACTTTTGCATCTCCGGTCCGTCTTGCTTAAAGAAGCGGTGAGCCAAAAGGCCTTCACCGATGATCTGACCTACGGTCATTCGGGGGTTGAGGGAGGAGTAGGGGTCTTGGAAGATCAACTGCATCTCACTGCGTAAGAGCCGCATCTCATTGAAGGAGAGGCGGCTTAAGTCGATTCCCTCATCGCGATATGCTTCATGCTCCTCAAAGGTGGGGGTATGCTCATACTCCTTGCGCTTCAGATCGAGGTTCTTATTCGCTTCAAGAAGTTCGGCACTTGCCGCTTCAAGAGCACTCTTAAAGGTTGCCTCACTCTTTTTCAAAGCGGCAATCCTCTTCTCTTTTGACTCTGAGGGCTTGCGCTCATATGAACGTTGGGCTTCGGCAATTTGAAGAGCGAGGTCTTTGAGCTGCTCATCGATCCGATGATGCTCGTAGCTCGCTTCATACGCGTCCAAGAGCAGAGGCTTGATCTCATCGAGGTTCTCGACAACGTAGAGCCCACCGATTAATTGAACGATGTCCAAGTAGGCGTTTCGGTACGCTTTTTCTGCTTCAAGCGAATTGCTGAGGGCCGTGTACACAACCTCCGCTTCTTGAGAGGTATCATCCTTGAGCTTCTCGTAGAGGGCCGTTGCCTTCTCGTACCCTTCTTTTAACTCAAGGAGCTGGCTCTTGTGTTTAGCAAGGTGGGTGTATGTTTCCTTTACATAGGAGGGGGCAAGCTCTTCGAGGTTGCGCCCGTAGTAGAGGGTCTTTCCATCGGTCTGCCGATAGAGTTGAAGCAGAACCCGACCAAAGGTCGACTTTCCGCACCCACTTTCACCAACCAAGCCAAGGGTCTCGCCTTGAAGGATATCGACATCCACTCCATCGACCGCTCGAACGGCCAAGCCACGTTGTTTGAGGGGGAAGTGTTGCTTCAAACCCCGTATTTTAAAGAGAACATTCTTATTTTCCACTTCGAACCCCCTTCTCTGGATAGAAGCAGCGAACTGTGTGCTGCTCGGCAACACTGACCAACTCGGGGTGTTCCGTTCGACACTTGTCAGTGGCGTACTTACACCGAGGGGCGAAGAAGCACCCTTTGGGTAGGTCGAGTGGGTGAGGTACCGTCCCCGCGATCGTATCCAACTTCGATTGACTGACGGTATCAAGGCGGGGGACGGAGAGCATCAAGCCCTCAGTATAGGGGTGAGAGTACTTGCTGTCACCGAAGATCACGTCAACGGGGGCCATTTCGACGACTTCGCCGCTGTACATGACCGCTACGTCGTCGGCCATTTGGTTGATGACTCCCAGGTCGTGAGTGATGAAGAGAATCGCCGTTCCCTTCTCCTTCTGAAGGTTGTTCATCAGTCGAAGGATCTGGGCCTGAATCGTGACATCGAGTGCGGTAGTCGGCTCATCAGCGATGAGCAGATCGGGCTTACACGCCAAAGCCATCGCGATCATCACTCGCTGGCGCATCCCACCGCTGAGTTGGTGGGGATACTGCTTGGCAACCTGCTCCGGGTTGGGGATTTGCACATCGGCAAGCATCTGCACCGATTGACGGGCGGCGGTCTTCTTATCCATCTCTTGGTGGACCATGAACGCTTCGCTGATCTGACGCTCGATCGTGAAGACGGGGTTTAAACTCGTCATCGGTTCTTGGAAGATGACACTGATCGCATTGCCACGAATCTCGTACATCTCCTTTTCACTTAAGGTGGTGAGCTCTTTCCCCTTGAAGGTAATCGAGCCCTCGGCGATGTAGCCATTGCCATCCAGTAACTTGAGGATCGACATCGCCGAGACGGACTTTCCACAGCCGCTCTCGCCGACAACCCCCAAGGTCTTTCCCGCTTCCACCGTGTAAGAAACCCCGTTAACTGCTTTAACGGTTCCCCGCTTGGTGGTGAAATATGTGTGCAGGTCGTTTAATTCAAGTAAGGTCGACACAGCATTACTCCTATCTATCATTCGACTTTGGGTCGATCGCATCACGCATGCCATCTCCGGCCATGTTGATGCTGACGGTACACAGACTCAAGGCGATCGCCGGGAACACCCAGCGCCACCAGTACAGTGACATAACCGTTGAGTCGTTACACCCGTAGAGCATATTGCCCCACGTTGCGTTCGGCTCATTGACTCCAAATCCGAGGTAACTTAACGAAGACTCATAGAGCATGCACAAGGCAAAGCTCAAGGTGAGGTTAACAAGAACAACGGTGATAACGTTGGGCAGGATGTGCTTGAAGATGATCTTCATCTCTGTAATACCCATCGCTTTCGCTGCAGTGACAAACTCTTGCTCCCGGGCGGCGAGGATCTGTCCGCGTACCAAGCGGGCAAGGGAGGGCCAGCTTAACAGCCCTAAGATCACCATGATCATCGAGATCCTTCCCGTTTCACTGATCTTACTGCCGATAATCGCCGAAAGGATCATCGCCAAGGGGAGGAAAGGAATCGCATTGACGACTTCGGCAAGGCGCATCAGGAACATATCCATCTTTCCTCCGTAGTAGCCGGAGAAAGCACCGATGACGATTCCGATAATTCCACTGATAATGACTGCGATCGCTCCAATCGTCAGCGTTACCCGACCACCAGTCAAAAGTCGAACAAAGAGGTCCCGGCCATACTGGTCGGTACCCATCAGATACCCCTTGAGGCCCCAGGTGTGAATCTTTCCATTGGTATCGATCGCGTAGTTCTGATAGTACGCCGATTGAATTGCGACAATGTTTTTAAGGTTTGGGACCTTTGTTTGTTTATAGTTGTTTCGACCCCAGGCGACGACGCTTCCGTCATCCAAGAGGGCGACGAAGTGGCCCCGTCCGGCGGTAATGGCGGTTGCCCGGCCTTGGGCTTGAGGGGGAATGTCCATGACTCCGTAATCATCACCGCCCCAGACAACGATCTGCCCATCGGTGGTAATGGCGGCGGCGGAGCGCTCAGAAACGGCGACGTCCCGCACGCGGTTTTGAATCTCACTGGGGATGTAGGAGAATGGAGTTTCTTTCGATGAAAGAATCACCACTTCGTTTGTCTTGGTAAGCGCTACCGCCAAGGTGGTGTTTGCCACAACCTTGGTAAAGGAGCCTTGTTTCTCGGCGGGAACGGGGATGGAGATCAAGTTGGAGTTACCCCACACATAGATCTCCCCGCCTTCGGTTAAGGCGATCGAGATTTGCTGACCGGCAAGTACTTGCTTAACCTTCTTGTTTGAAAGTTCGAGAGGAATCATGTTCAAGGTAAAACGATCGTTTCCCCACGTATATACTTTGCCGTTTGCATCGAGGGCGAGGGCGTGATCGAGTCCGGCCGAGGCTTGGACGTAGTGCTTGTCACTTGGGGGCATTCGCTGAAGTTTTGCCGTCAGGGTTCCCCACTGGTAGAGTTTGCCATCTTGATCGACTCCAACACCAAACACCGATCCACCATCAATCGAGGCAACATTTCCCTGAAGGGCTTTGTTGAAGCTCATAAAGGAGGAGGAGGGTTTGGTGTTCTGCTGCGTAGGGTCTTGGAATTGAAGATCCAAGGGGAAGATGAGCGGCAGAATAAATACTGCCAGGAAGATCGCTAAGAAGATATAGACACCGAGCATCGCACTCCACTTCTCACGGAAGTTACGAAGCATCGTCCGATAGGGACTTTGAACTTGTTCCTCTTCAAAGATTGAGAGCGCTGCCCGCTGTCGGCCAAGAAAAAGGGTTTTTAGGACGTCGGTAAAGGTTGATCCATAGGGTTTTTTTGCCATAGTATACTGCTCCTAATCCAGTTTGACCCGAGGGTCGGCAAACCCATAGGAGAGGTCCATCAAAAGGTTGCCAATAAGACTGAGTATGAGATAGAACATCACCATCGCTAGCGAGACGGCGAAGTCTTGTTGGTTCAGGGCGTCAATAATTACTTTACCCATCCCGTTCCAAAGGAACGTTCGTTCAATGACCACACTTCCACTGAAGATCGAGATAAACCATCCGGTCATAATCGTAATAAAGGGGATGAGGGCGTTACGGAACGCATGGGAGTAAATGACTACTTTTTCCGTTAACCCTTTTGCTCGGGCGGTACGGATGTAATCCATACCGAGTGCTTCGATCATTGTGGCGCGAACATAGCGGGTCAAGCCTCCTAAGGAGGTGAAGACCATCACGAGGAGCGGAAGGGCGAGGTGATACAGTTTGTCGAGGAACATCCTTGAAGGGGTGCCCCTCAGCCCGGGGGTTTGGACCCCACTGATCGGGAAGATGGGCATCTTCACTGCAAATAAAAAGATAAAGAGCAGGGCGATTACAAAGAACGGCAAACTATAGCCGATGATCGTGATGACCTGCACCGAAGAGTCAAATCGAGTGTTTCGCCGAACGGCGGTTGCGATGCCCAAGGGCAGGGTAATCGCAAAGACCGGTATCAGGGACCAGACATTGAGCATAATCGTGTTCTTCATGGGAACCCCGATCATCTGGCGAACCGGCATCTTATAGGTTAATGAATAGCCAAAATCACCACGAATGGTGTTAAAGAGCCACGTGAAATATTGGACAACAACAGGTTTATCCAAACCGAGTTTCTTTACAGCATCTTGGTAGCGAGCTTCATACTCGGCGGGCTTCATTCCCGCTTTGTTTCCTTCAATCATCATCCGCGCCGGATCACCGGGGACAGACTTGTAGAGGGTAAAGAGGAGCACTGATGCGATGAGAAAGACGACCACAATATAGAGAAGGCGTCTGAGGACATACTTGAACATGGGCAATTTTCCTTTGGGAAAGATATGCCTGGGGCAACCAAGTGGTTGCCCCAGTGCGTTAAGCCAGTTGTCTTATTTGACGTCGGCTCGGAGAATCGCGTAGGGGAAATCCCACGTCGACGAGGAATCATAGTTCACGATTCTTGGGTTAAAGAAGTCGTGGTAGATATCCGAGTAGAGTGGAATATCCGGCATCAAGGTGTTCCAGCGCTTCTGGAAGCCAATCCACTTCTCTGCCCAGCCCTTCAGATCCTGAGGATCGGTTCGCTTCATATCAAGCGCGATTGCCTCGAGCTCTTTATCAGCGATGAAGTTGGTGTTGTAGGTTCCGAAGTATTCGGGATCGGTGGAGTAGTAGTACCAGTACGCCTGAGTGGTTGCAAAGCCGGTTCCGAGGTTGAACATGCCATAAACAGGTTCGTCGATTCCGTCTTTGTAGAGGTGATCCAGAAGAACGGCGAAGTCAACGGTGGTTCCGTTAATCTGCATGCCAATCTTTCGGACTTCAGGAACGAGCATCGCTGCGATCAAGTCAGAGACTGGGTTGTTGGCGGTGTTTGCCCACTCGATGATCAAGGGCATGAGCTTTCCGTCAACTCGCTTGTATCGAATGGAGTCCACACCCTTGGTGAAGGAGTTACCATCTTTGTTGAGGGTCCAGCCGTCGTTGATCAGCTCTTGCTCAGCCTTCTGGAGGTTGTAGGCATAGTCGTTCAACTCACGATCAAGAAGGGCTTTGTTCTCGATGTATTCCCACATCGAAGCGCCGTAGTATCCGTTAACGATGATGCCGTATCCGCCGGTGTATTGGCGAGCAAATTCGTTTCGGTCAAGGCTGTAGGCGATCGCACGGCGAACTGCTTCAAACTGAGTGGGTCCGAAGTCACATGCAAAGGCGATCTTTCCGTAGCCGTAGCGGGGGTAGGAAGCGTAGCTGACGATTCCTGCATCATGGAGGTCAAGACCACGGGTGATCTGAGCCCCTCCACTGATTCCCTGCAGCATGTCGATTGCACCGGTTCTCAGCTCATCCATCTGCGTGGCAGTGTTGGTCAGCTTGATGATGATTCGATAGATGTTGCCTTTTGCGCCATCATATCCGCCCAAGAATTTGGGGTTAAGGATAACAGAAGCAGTGGAGTCGGCGGGGTCATAGCTTTCAAATTGGTAAGGTCCGCTGGTAACGAGCGGGCGATAGCGGTAGCCGGTGTTCGGCGTAAGAACCGTTTCGCGAAGCAGATCAGCGGTGAAGTTGTCTGAAAGACGAGCGCCATTAGCAGAATCTACCACCGATACTCCAGGGGCGATGACGTGCATCGGAATCGGGCCTACGGAGACCAATGAGAGGTCAAAGAAGTAGGGAAGCTCTTCAGCTTCAATTTGGATGGAGAAGGAGTAATCGCCTAAGAGACGGATTCCTTTAAATTCCTTGGCGGCTCCGCTGTGGAATGCATCGTATCCGACATACTCGGGACCGATGCCATATTGGGCACCGATTTCAACGGCTTGGGGGGATGCTGCATAGAGGATGTTGAAGACATAGTCTTTTGCAGTGATCTTTGTTCCATCGTTATACACGAGGTTATCGGCGATGTTGAAGATGTAGGTTTTTGAACCATCGGCATTTTCAGTTGCCTTCCAAGACTTAACTGCAATGGGGTTAATCTCGTAGCGACCTTCCTTCGTCCAGGATACGGTCTCATATCCACTCATCAAGTCCTTGAGGTACTTGTTCGTAGCACTATTGGTCCAACCGCTAAAAAAGTCAGCATTGACCTGAGTTGACGAACCCAGAATTACCTGAGTGTCACCTCTTGGTGCAACAACCTGCTCTCCACCACCCATAGCAAACAGGCTTGCAGAAAGCATTGTCACAACCAGAACCAGAATAAACAGTTTCTTGTTCATGTGAAAATCTCCTTTCAAAATGTATCTAGCTCAGAGGCTAGTGTTCTTCATTATAGTCAATAAGCTAAAGTATGTCACCTAATATTTGTTAACATTGTTTGAAAGTGTTTTTCGGATAACAAATG
>CAYUHP010000051.1:0-3246 GCA_964444595.1 uncultured Sphaerochaeta sp.
ATATCTTCACTGACTACCTCAGTGAGTATCAGAAGTTGCATTGGATGCTTAAGGCGTACCTCGGCTAAATCAAACCACAAAGAAAAAGCAGTACAGTCACATCGGCTGTACTGTTTTTTGTCACCTACTTGTCCTAAAATTAGCGTTATGATATCATATTGATATCTGACAAGGAGGCTCCCATGATTAAAGAGCGAATCATTACAAATCCAATTAATGGATTAACCTTCCTCATAGGCAATATCCTTGCAATGCTGGTTGGTATCGGGTTGTTTGTCGCATCGTTTGTCTACCTATACACCATATCCACTCCATTGGCGGTAGTATCGGCAGTTGTCGGTGGGCTGTACGCGTTCATCATCGGCCCGATCATGTTTGCCGGGTTGAAGGTGCTTACCAAAAATGAAGCATTAGTTCTTACCCTCTTTGGTCGCTACTATGGGACGCTGAAACAAGACGGGTTCTTCTTTGTGAATCCTTTCTGTGTCGGATTTAACCCGACTGCCGGAACTAATCCCTCCACCGGAGCCACAAGGGAGAAGAAAAAAGAGCAAGTAGCGATTTCCGGGCAAAGTATGAATATAAACTTTCAAATGCCAAAGAAGAAGATTAGTTTGAAGGCGATGACGTTGAACAACGACAAGCAGAAGATCAACGACAGCTTGGGAAACCCGATCATCATCGGTGTTGTGGTGATCTGGCGAGTCATCGATACCGCTAAAGCAGTTTTCCAAGTCGATAACTATGTTGAATATCTTTCCATTCAAACAGATGCTTCCTTACGCAATGCGGTTCGACTCTATCCCTATGACAGTGAAGATGATCAGAAATCGCTTCGAGGATCGGCGAATGAAGTTGCCGAAGATTTGAAGAAGGAGCTGCAAGCGAAAGTTGAAGTTGCCGGTCTTGAGATCATTGAAGCACGAATCACTCACCTCTCCTATGCCCAAGAGATCGCAGCTGCGATGCTTCAACGTCAGCAGGCGACTGCGGTGATCGCTGCTCGGCAGAAGATCGTTGAAGGAGCAGTTGGTATGGTTGAGATGGCTCTTGAGCAGCTCAGTGCCAAGGGTGTTGTCGAACTCGACGAAGAACGAAAGGCCGCGATGGTCAGTAACCTGATGGTCGTCCTCTCCTCCAATCGCGATACGCAACCGGTGGTGAATACAGGATCAATCTACTAGTAATGAAAGAGCAAGAGCGAAAACAGATACTCCTTCGACTCAACAGCGAGCTTTGGAAAGAGCTCGCTCGTTGGGCCGAAGACGATTTCAGATCGATCAACGGTCAGATTGAATACCTTTTGACCGATGCTGTTCGAACTCGTCGAAGGAAAGGTTTTAGCGTTGAAGAAGGCTCTGAAGCCGAGTAATCGTTAACGGAGCACTGCCTTCATAGTGGTTATTTACATTCACGAAGATCTCCTTTCCTTCATCAAGAAACTGCTTAAGAAAACCTGTCAGTGTTTTGAGCTCCTCATCTTTGGGCTCATACAGGGCGTTCCACGCTTCGTTGGCTTTCGCTTCGATTCGCTTGCGATCTTCACCGAGGAGTCGAACGCCCAATCTATTACCAAGGAAAGAATGGTAGTGTGAAAGGGTTGCTGAAAGACTGTCGTTCCAATACCCGCTGGCGAGAACCGGAGTAATTGAATTCTGGTGAAGTAAGGAAAAATACTGCTCGGTGATAAAGGTAGGATTACGAATCTCTATTCCAAAGGGAAATGAGTCGGGAAGCAGACTAAAAAACTTATGAAGTGCATCATAGAATTCGTTTTGATTGGCAAAGATCTCTTTGTTCAGGTACCCAAACTGGAAGATGATGAGTCCAATCTTTGACTCAAGAGAAGCGATTCGTTCTACGAACTGATAGAGCACATTCACATCAAGAAACCATGGGTTGTTCAAACCAACGGTCAGGGTGTTCGGAGCTTTAATCGTAAAGCGGAAATCCGGTGGGGTATCGCGGTTGTACTCATTGACAACCGCAGACTCCGGAAGGGCATATGAATTTCTGCCAAGTGACCAAAACCATTGATCGACCTCAACGGTGTTCAGTAACTTCGCGTATTGAGCCAGATACGATTGCCCCGAACCTGTTTCGTAGAGCAACCCCTCCCACGAGGGGTACTTCCACGAACAGGTTCCGATATACAAACTCAAGCTTTCACTGCTCCTGCGACGACTCCTTCGATGATATACCGCTGAGTAAAGAGATAGAAGATGATGATCGGCACCATCGCAAGAACCAACATCGCCATCATCGCCCCCATATCGACCGCACCGTAGCCTCCGCGAAGGTACTGAATGGCAACGGGAATCGTCTTATACTCCGTTCCGATTGTAAGATAGGGAAGAAGGTAGTCGTTCCACACCCACATTGCATTGAGAATTGCGATCGTAATGGCGGTGGGTTTGAGCATCGGCAGAACCACGCGGAAGAACGTTTGCGGCGGAGTCGCGCCATCGATGAGGGCCGCTTCCTCCAAACTGAGGGGAATGGTCTTGATGAAGCCGCTGAACATGAACGTTCCCAAGCCCGCCCCAAAGCCAACGTAGAGGATAACTACGCCAAGGGGGTTATCCAAGTGGAGTATGTTGGCTGTCTTACTCATCGTGAACATCACCATCTGGAAGGGAACGATCATCGAGAACACCAGTGTGTAGTAGACGATTGTGGTAAACAATGATTTCACTCGCGTTACGTACCACGCCAACATGCTGGTAGTGAACACCACGGCAATGACGCTGAAGGTGGTAATAAAGAGTGAGTAGCCAAACGCTTTAAAGAAGTTGATCTTCTTTGCCCCTTCGATGTAGTTCGCCCGGCCGGTAAACGTTTCACTGTTGGGAAAGGTAAACGGCTCACTGGAGATGAAGAGTTTTGATTTGAAGGAGTTCATCAAAACGATGAGAATCGGGGCGATAAACAAAAGAGCGAGAACCGCCAATCCAATTGAGATGATCGTGTGAAGGTGGTTGGTTCGTTTTTTGATACTCATACTTCAACCTCCTTCTGCCGGGTAAGGGCAAGCTGGGTAAGGGCGATGATCGCAACCAAGATCGTAAAGAGGACCGCCTTCGCTTGGCCTACCCCTTCAAAGTTTGTTCGAGTATAGAAGGTGTTATAGATATTGAGCGCAAGCATCTCCGTCTTACGAGCGGGGTTTCCCGCAGTAAGGGCAAGGTTTTGGTCAAAGAGTTTAAAACCGCTGGTCAGGGTTAAGAAGGAGCAGATCGTAATCGC
>CAYUHP010000051.1:3346-13174 GCA_964444595.1 uncultured Sphaerochaeta sp.
AAGATCGTTCGGTAGATGTTTGTGCCCTTAACACCTTGGGTGAGTAAGAGGGCAAGAAAAAACGCTAATACGTTGATCATGATCACCGTTACGATCGTAAAGCGAACGTTCATCCAAAGCGACCGGATAAAATCCATGTCGGTGAAGATGCGCTTATAGTTACTCCACCCGACAAACACCCCATCGGTGACGGTGGAAAACTTGAAGAAAGAAAGGACCAGTCCCATGATCATCGGGACCAAAAAAGCGATGAAAAAACAGATCAACGCCGGAAGAACAAAAAGTGGCGCCCATCGTCGCAAGGTCTTATCCATTGAAGTATCCTTATAAGAGATAGAGGGGCCGCTTACACGGCCCCAGAGTGATTACACCTTAGTGAGCAAGATCATATTCGACTTTCCAAGAGGCAACAGCACGCTTGGCTACATCGTTCCAGCTCATCTTACCGTTGATGTATTCGCCGAGGTCAGCACCGAAATCGGTTTTCCACTGGCCACTGGGAATAACACTGAACGCCCAAGGCATACTGGTAACACCATCTTTGTTCATCCAGCGAATAACTTCCTTGGCAAGCGGGTCGCTCGGAAGCTCATGGTCCTTGAAGGTGTTGAACGGTGTGATAAACATCAAATCGTTCTTCACGATCGCTTTACCGGTATCGCTTGAGAAGAGCCAGGTGAGGAATTGGTCGGCGAGGTCGCGTTTTTCGGCACTTACCTGACTGTTAATACAGAGGTAGTTCTCCGTTCCGACGTTCAGTCCATCATGTTCTTCGCCTTTCACCCCAATGTAAATCGGCATGAACTTGATATCGTTTTCGGCAACCTTGTTTCCCTGAACACCGAGGATCTGAGCAGCTCCCCAGTTTCCGTTCTGGACGATTGCGGCTTGGCCGAGAGCAAACTCTGCCATCGCGTCATCAACACTTTTTGATCCAAGAAGGCCGCGGGCGGTCGTGGAGTTATCCAAGTAGAGATCCCACAGCTGCTTCATCTCATTGGCGTAGGTGAATGCAAAGTCATCCGTTTCGATTCCGGTCTCAATTCCCTTATCGCGGAACTCATAGGCGATTGGGACGTTCACCAAGTGAGTCTGCCAGCGCCAGTCGTTTCCGGGAGCCATACTGGTGGATGCAAAGACACCGTTAATTCCCAGTCGGGTTTTGTTTCGGGTCATGTCTTCGACAACTGCCTTAAGAAGAGCAAAGGAGGTAATTTCTTCGGCACTCTTGATCGATACGGCTTTGTTTGGCAGAGCAAAATATGCTCGCATGATCGCATCGTTGTAGATCAAGCCATATCCTTCGACCGCATAGGGAATCGAAAGGACTTGACCATCCTTGGTGAGAGCCATCGACTTGTCACTGAGAATCTTGTAGAACTGGGTGTTCTTCAAATCTGAGACGTAGTTGAGACTTCCGGCCAACCCTACCGGACCGTTGGTCTGGAAGATCGTTGGGGGATTGCTCTTGGCCAGCTCACTTTTCAGCGTTGCTGCATACGTTCCACTCGCTGCGGTTACAACTTTCAGCTTAATGCCAGTTTCCGCTTCAAAAGCTGGAGCTACTTTATCTTCATAGACGGATGCAATTTCCGGCTTAAAGTTAAGGAAGTACACTTCCTTGGCGGCGTCTTCTTTTGTTCCGGCACCGAAAGCAAATGAGGCAACAAGCAGGGCGAGCAGAAGGGTAAGGACAATACTCTTTCTCTTCATCTAAAAATCCTCCTTAAGGTTTTGCGTAGGAGTACTCCTACGATCTGTTAGTATCGTAGGACCCTTTAGGACAGGTGTCAAGGAATTCTGTCAACGAGCGAGTTTTTACGGCTTAAAGCGGTGATTGCCGATAATCTCGTCGATTACCTCGATGAGGTCGTGGGCAACATCAAAGCCATGGGTATGAAGGTGGTCGGCAGCGTTACTCATCAAGTATCCCCTTCCCGCTTCTCGGAGCATCGCAAGATCGTTTTCGTCATCGCCGAACGCCCAAGTGTTGTGGGCTTGAATCTTCAAAGAGGCACGAATTTCCAAGAGTGATTCGCCTTTGTTGGTGGGACAGATATCAAAGAGTTGGACGCCGGTTGAAAAGACGTGAAACATATCTCCATAGCGCTCTTTTGCTTCGGGGAGGAGCTGATCACGATTGCCTCGACACAGGGCGGTCACTTGAAGCGTCGTTGCGGCGGGGATCTCACTCGCCTCTTCGTATAAGCGAGTGTACCCCCGCTCTAAGAGGGCGAGCACCCGCGGATGATCGCTTTGGTCTTTATGTACGTAGAACCCATCCAGTGTCGAGATTAAGCCGATCACATCCCAGCGATCGAAATCGGCTAGGATTGCTTGAACGGTTGCTTGGTCGATCAGATGAGGAGTAATCAAGTCGGCCCCTTGGTAGAGGATTCGACACCCGTTTGACGCGGAGAAGATTACTTCATTCTCCACCTCTTTAAAAAACGAAGTCAATGACTGATGATATCTTCCGCTTGAGATACAAAAACAGTACCCGCGTTCCTTGCTTCGTCGGACCAAATCAAAGAAACTCTGGTCGACTCTTGCTTGACCGTGGGGAAGAATAGTCCCATCAACATCACAAAAAAAGATTCCTGAACACCCGCGCACAGAGCCCTCCATTGGTCTTTAGTATGAATGAGATAGAAAGGATTGACAACAATGCTTGACTACTTAACAAACATATAGTATTTGTGAAGTATGGCAGAGATTCTTATCGGTACATCCGGCTACAGCTACCCCGAGTGGATCGGGCCCTTTTATCCCAAAGGCAGCAAGAGCGAAGAGCTCCTCTCCCTCTACGCCCAAAGCTTTGAAACCGTTGAACTGAACTTCTCCTACTACCGCATGCCGCAAAGTACTCAGCTTGCCCATATGCACCAAGCAGCCCCGAACCTCCTCTTCTCACTGAAAGCCCATCAAAGCCTCACCCATACGATCGATTCGGCAACGTACAAGAGCAGTGCCGCACTCTTTGCTCAAGCTGCCGAGACCTTAGCTCGCGAGGGGGTTCTTCTTGCACTTCTCTTACAGTTTCCCCCCTCGTTTGCCTACACCGTGAGCAATCGCTGCTACCTCGACTCGCTGCTGCGGATCCTCAATCACCTTCCCTTGGCCGTGGAGTTTCGCTCCCCCTCTTGGGCGAACAAGCAAACCCTCGACGGCTTACGCGAGCGGGGGGTGAGTTTTGTGAGTGTCGATGTACCCCAACTCTCCGGCACACCTCCGCTTCTTGATGTCCAAACCGCAAAACTGGGGTATGTCCGGCTTCATGGGCGAAACAAGGAGGCGTGGTGGGGCTCCAGTGACAACACTCGGTACGACTACCTCTACAACGCCCAAGAACTCGACTCCATCGCTCAACGAGTTTCCTTCTTGGGCGAAGACACCGAGCGAGTGGCGGTCTATTTCAACAACCACCACCGCGGCCAAGCGGTAGAGAATGCCTTGGCCCTCAAGGCCCTTATATGATCATCCACCTTTCGATCAGTGAATTCAGCTCAGCTGTGGCCATTGCGAGCGATCCATCTTTGCTTCACACTCCCTTTGTCATCGCTCAAGGCGCCCGTGATCGCGCCTTGGTCCTCAGTCCTTCACCGGTAGCAAAGAGGGAGGGAATCGCTCGTGGCATGCGCCTTACCCACGCTCAGCTGATCATCCCTTCGCTTCAGGTAATCGAGCCGGATCATCGCCTGCTCCTTCGAGCTCAAGAAGCAATTGGAACAATCGTTCAGCACTACACTCCGAGCGTGGCAGAATCAAGGAACGGATCTTTTTTCTTGGATATGAACGGAACAACCCGACTCTTTGGCCCGGTCATCGACAGTGCCGCTCGCCTGCGCAGTGAGATTCACGCCTCCTTGGGCTTTGATGGAAGTGTCGCCGTTGCGCCCAACACCCTCGTTGCGAACGTTGCCACCCGCACGATCGCCCCGTCGGGTCTTGCCGCAATCTCAGTCGGTCAAGAGTCCTCGTTTTTACACCCCCAGTTAGTTACCCTTCTTCCCGGCGTGGGAGCGAAGATCGCCTCCTTACTTCACGCAGCCAACATCACCCACATCGGGGAGTTGGCGGCGTTGGATGAGAGTCAGGTTCAAGCGTTTCTGGGACCCAAAGGGATGGAACTACACCGGCGAGCCCGAGGGCTCAGCACGGACAATGAGCCCAAGTCAACCCACCCAGGCATCGAGCGCCGAGTTCGCTTTGGCGAGCCGCTTCTGGACTACTCTCTCATCAAAACCGTCCTTCGTTTAGCCGGCGAAGAGAGCGGCTTTGAGCTTCGAAAGAAGAATCTTGCTGCTCGAAGGATCTCACTGAGTGTTCAATGGGCTGACGGAAAAGAAAACACTCGATCGATCACCCTTTCTGAACCGATCGCCCTCGACACTCATATAACCACGTATGCAGAAACACTGCTGGCCTCGCTCTTAGATCGCCGACTGTACCTTCTGGGGTTTGCTCTGCGGCTCTTACACCTTGAAGTGGAAGTGCACACGATCGATCTCTTTGATCTTGAAGATGAGCTCAAGCAACAAAACCTCCAAGCAGCAGTTGATCGAATACGGACTCGCTATGGAGTGGCTAGTCTTTCTCGAAGCGGAGCGACCTATGGGAAGTAGAATTGGTGTGATCAGCGCCTACTCACTGTCGTGGGGCGTCCTCTCCGCCGAAGAGCTGATTCTCCATCTCAAAACCCTTGGCGTTTCAAAGGTAGCAGTCTGCGATCGTGATACGATCGGTGGTTATCCGCGCCTGAGGGAAGTAGCTGCCGAAGAGGAGATCGAGTTGATCTTAGGGTGTTCCTTGAGTGAAGGCGAAGAGACGATCTATGCGTTTGTTCAAGACCAAAGAGGATATGAAGAGCTCTGCGCCCTTCTCTCCAACCGCTATCTCGAAAGCTCCTACTCATACCTGAGCGATTTGCAACACACCGCTCTTCATCTTGCTGCAACAAACGATCTTCCCATTGAGGCCGATCATCTCTATCGAGCACTCACACCCACTCATGTAAGCAAAGGTACCTCAACGTATCCGCTCTTGGCGATCGATGACAGTTTTCTCGACACCGAAGAAAGTCGAATCGTCCATAAGACGCTCGTTGCGATCGGTCAAAATAAAACCGTCGGCTCGTTGAAGGAGGAAAGCTATTGCCAAAGCGGAAAAGTCTTGCTGGACCAAGCAACCTTTGAGGCGATCTTTGCCCCGTGGCCCGAGGCGATCGTCAATGCCGAGTCCCTCATCGCGTACGACCCGTTTCCCAAAAGTCACATCTTTCCCACCGTCACCCCCACCAATGGATTAACTCCAATCGCCGAACTGAGAAGGCGCGTCTATCTGGGTGCAGAGAAGCGCTATGGTGAGGTCAGCGACGAGGTTGTCCATCGCCTTGAGTACGAGCTTTCCATCATCGAAACCAAGCACTTCGCCTCCTATTTCCTCATCATCGACGATATCGTTGCCCTCGCCTCCCGCTCGTGCGGACGCGGCAGCGCGGCGGCTTCGCTTGTTGCCTATGTGCTTGAGATCACCAACGTTGATCCAATCGCCCATAACCTCTACTTTGAACGCTTTCTCTCCCTCGGGCGAGTTGATCCGCCGGATATCGACGTTGATTTTGCTTGGGATGAACGAGCGGTTATCTTTGATGCGATAAAGGATCGATATGGAGAGAATCATGTTGCTCGGGTCGCCAATCACATCTTCTATCGAAGGCGCAACGCACTTCGAGAGTGTGCCCGGGCGTGGGGTCAAAGCGACCGGGCGATCAACCAGGTTATCGATCAACCCGAAAGTGGTGATTCCTCTTGGCCGATGATTCTTTCAATCGCCAAGGCGATCGTGGGCCTTCCCAAAGAGGTGGGGACCCACTCCGGGGGCGTAATCATCACCCCAAAGCCGTTTACCACCTACGCTCCGGTATCCCACAACAGTGAGGGTTATCCGCTGGTGGTGTGGGAAAAGGATGGGTGCGAAGCAGCGGGGTTTGTAAAACTGGATATCTTGGGGAATCGCTCTCTTGCGGTTATTCGCGATGCACTGGCGAATCTCAGCGAAGATGCAATCTTCATCGACGAGCAAAGCTGGAAGCCAAATGAAGATCTTGAAACACAGAACACCCTCGCCCGAGGCGATTCAATGGGGGTGTTCTACATTGAAAGCCCGGCGATGCGGCAGCTTCAGAAAAAGACACAAAAAGGCGACTTTGATCATATCGTCATCCACAGTTCGATGATCCGTCCCGCCGCCAATCGCTTTATCGGTGAGTATATTCAGCGGCTGAAGGGAAAGCCGTATACCCACCTCCACCCTCGCCTTGAAACGATCTTGGGCGAGACGTACGGAATCCTTTGTTACCAAGAGGATGTTTCCAAGACCGCGATCGCTTTAGCCGGCTTTGATGAGATCGAAGCTGATCAGCTGCGCAAGATCATCGCCAAGAAGCACGCCACCAAGCGGTTACACCAATATAAGCAACACTTTGTCCAAGGGTGCAAAGCAAACAATATCTCCACCGACACAATCGAAGAAGCTTGGTCGATGATGCTCAGCTTTGACGGGTATTCTTTTTGCAAGCCGCACAGTGCTTCCTATGCGATCGTCTCCTTTCAAAGTGCGTACCTCCGAACCCACTACCCCGCGTACTTTCTTGCTGCGGTCCTCACCAACCAAGGCGGCTACTATCAAAGCGGAGCCTATGTCTCCGAAGGGCGGCGAATGGGCCTCATCGTTGAAGGGCCCGATCTTAACCAAAGCCGAAGAGAGTATGTCGCTCGCGGCAACACGATTACTGTCGGGTTTATGGCCATTGCAAACCTCAGTGAAAAAGCGATCCTGCAAATCATCGAAGAACGCACGAGAGGGGGAATATTTCATTCATTGGAAGAGGCAAGCACCCGGCTCAAGCTCACTCGGGAGGATTGGCAAGCCCTCAGTCAAAGCGGAACCTTAGATTGTCTTGCTCCCAACACCCGCCGCAGTGATCAACTGCGGGTCGTACTCACCACGTCCTACAAGGAACAGAGTAATCTTCAGCTCGAGCTTTTTAATGAACCAAAAAAGATGCCTCCAAGGGTACTACCAAGCACTCGACGTACCCTTGACGAGTTACACGCCGAGTATGAATCACTACTCTTTTTGCGCACGACCCACCCGCTCATCCTCTATCATCGCCACGTGAGTCGAGTCAATCGAATTCAGGCAAGAGATCTCTTTCAATACGTGAAGAAACAAGTAACGCTCATTGGCTGGCCCATTACGATTAAAACCGTTTTCACCTCCGCTCGGGAGGTGATGGCTTTCTTCTCCTTTGAAGATGAAACAGCCCTTTATGAAACGGTTCTTTTTCCCCAAGTGTATCGACAGTATGAACGGTTATTAACGTACCGCACCCCTCTTATCATCGAAGGATTCATCAGCGATGATGAGGGGGCGTTAATCGTTGAAGTCAATCGACTTTCTTCACTGTAAGGGAATGCGGGTGGCAACTTGCCAGTGCAGAGTTCCATCTTTAGAGGGGATTGGGGCAAACGCAAGCGATGGAGCTCGTGCATCACTGCGGTCTTTGGCGATGCCAAGCCCATTACGTAGGACTTTGTTGTACCGAGGTCCGTACACAGCGGGTAAGATTCCTTGGATAACCCGACTCACTCCAAAGGCAATTCCACCGCCGATGAGAAGGTTTTTAGCCAAATACATCATCGGGTCATCGGGTACATCCGAAAACGAAGCACCAAACATTCCAAGGGTGAGGCCTTCGATCAACATCATTCCCAATCCAACACCGACGGAGGCCAAACTCGCACTATCCAAAAGAACTCCGGTAAGACCCCCGAGGGTGTCATGTTGAAGCGCCGAACCTTCCCCAAACCCGACCAAAATATTTTTAAGGATCGGCCATGTTACCGAAACGCTCAACTGATCATAGAGCTGCAGTCGTTCTTCAAAGTCGAGAACCAAGAAGTCATTCTCGTTTAGGGTCTTTTTTAACTTCTTAATACCGGTCCCCCCGATCAAGATTGCGTCTTCGTTGTTTTGAAGATCGACCTTCTTTTTCCCACTCGATGCAGTGGCAGCTACATCAAGGCCCAAGCCAACAAGTTCAAAGAGCACCCCTGCTGCAGCAAAGAGCGAGGATGTGAGAAGGAGAAGCGTCAAAGTGAGGATAAGTATGCGTTTCATTATTGCCTCCAGGGCGTAGCCCATCAATCGATACATTCTTATCTACTTTAACATGATATTATGATATTTGTTACAAAGAGTGCAAAAATAATCTGAATTTTTACCTATAGAGCGATCTGGACGCTTCCCTGCCAAGCTATTGTTCCAAGGGGAGTAAGAACCGGTTCAAAGCCGATCTTTGGCGATGTTTTATCTAGGAGTAAAGCCTGTCGAAGGTTCTTGTTGTAGGTAGTTCCCTTGATGATGGGAACAACTGCTTGCACGAGCCGGCTTACTCCAAAGCCGATAGCTCCACCGAGGACCAACCCCTTACCCAGCGCGTGCAGATTATCGTTCTCCATTGAGCCGGGACTTTGACCAAAGATTCCCAGGATGATTACATCGGCAAACTCAAGCACTACCCCAATCGTAAGCGAGGCAAGCGTCGCACTGTCAGCGACGATACCGAAGATCGCCCATGGGGCATCATGTTGACTCATCGCTCCGGTTCCAAAGCCGAGCAGAGCGCCTTTAATAGCAGGCCACGCAACTGGTGCTTTTGCTTCTTCAAAGGTAAACAGCCGATCTTCAGAGGAAAGTGAGGAGAAATCCACACCGATATAATCCTTACCCAACCGGCCAATCGTAATTGAAGATCCATCTGAAAGCGACACATCGACCATCTTCTTTGATTCACCTTTTTGAACACCAATCGCCAGAGGCGCTGCGACAAGCGCATATCCAAGAAGCACAACAACACAAGCAAGTACATATCGTTTCATGGGATTACTCCTTCTATGGTTTCAGTATAGTAATGGATAATCAAAAAGTGAATGAATGGTGAGCTTCTTTGGGAGGATATTCCATGATATCTTGAATGTGGTATGAAGAAAGCGATCAAGCACGGAGCCAAGATACTTCTCCAGCGAATTTTCGGTGTTCTTCTCTTTGGTTTGGGTAGTAGTTTTTACTACAACAACAATCATCTCTTTTTCTTTGGTTTGAGTATCCTCACTACCGCGTGCTCGGTAAGCTTTCTCTTGATCCGTCATCCGGCGGCACTGAGCGGTCGTGAAGAGAAGACTCCTTCAAATCCAAGAAGCGATGCAATCGTCCTTGTTCTCTATTACATATTGCAGTTCATCGGCGTATTCTTCATTGCCGGTCTTGAAGCAAAGACCACCTACCGATTGTCCTTACTTCTCCTCGGAACGCTCTTTTTACTTGGTTCCACCTTCCTTGCCACCTGGGCACTGGTGAGTAACCCGTTTCTCTATCCAAAGCTTACCGTAAACCAAGAAGCGGAACACCACGTCGTTAGCCAAGGCCCTTATAAAGTGATTCGGCATCCGACCTATTCCTCAGCGATGCTCACCTCTCTGTCATTTCCGCTTTTCTTTCAAACACCCTTTGTGCTTTTCACGTCAATTACAATCGCTATCCTCCTCATCATCCGAACACATCTTGAGGATTCCTATCTGGCAAAGAATCTAAAAGGGTATGAAGAGTATCAAACGAGGGTTCGGTTTCGGATCTTGGTGGGTGTTTGATAAACCAAAAAAGCGTGCTCCTATCGAAAGAAGCACGCTTTATTGTAATGAATTATTGATTTATGCCCGAGCACCGTAGGTGTCGTTCATATCCACGCTCTTGATGTCGATTCCC
>CAYUHP010000052.1:0-12847 GCA_964444595.1 uncultured Sphaerochaeta sp.
TAAACTTCGCGAGCTCGCTTGTCCTAACTCACAACCCTAGCGCCGCCACAGCGGATCCAATCGTCGGCGAATCATCGATTCGAACGAAGCGGAAGTAGCGTTTGTGCTCTCGTTGAAGGTAGCGGTGAAGGTAGCAGTTGGTGTAATGAAGAAGGTATTCAGTCTTGTAGAACGTCGTTCCGTCCGCGTTGATGCACACCGGCCTTCGAGGATCGGTTCCCGAACCACTCATCAGGATCGTTGAAGCAAGATTAGCCGCAGTAAGCTTTGCGGCTCGCTCGATGACGGCGTTGATGATCAGCCAAAGGACGTGGGCATCAGCTTCGTTGCCTTTAACGCATTGAACCAGTTCATACTCAGCGTTAAACGGCATCTCAAGGTAGTTGCTCATCACCGTGGTCGAAAGGGTTTGAATCCGCTCGTTGTAGCGCTTGGCAAACGTTGGAGAAAGAAGTTCAGCTTCAATCGCCTCATTGATGATATACCCGCAGATCGGCCCTAAGTACGCCCCACTGATCATCTTCTCAAGGTGATATTGGTTGGGCTCTTTTGTTGAATCAAAGAACCCTCGATCAAAGGGACCGGGACAAAAGGCGAAGTTTCCCGACTCAACATTGATGATCTGAGATTTTGAAGGATTGGCGGAGAGTTTCGTGATCTTCTCATTTGATTCAACATACGCAGTATTAGTTCCCGTTCCTAAGATGAAGCCAATGTAGCCGCTGTAGGGGACATCGCTCGGAGTTCCTTGGCCGGCAAGGAGTGTTGCTACGGTATCGTTTAACACGGCAACCTTCTTGTTTGTTACATCGTGGCCGCGGCTGGCAAGTTCATCAAGCAGGCCTTTGGCGATCGGCACGCCGATCACTTCGGGTGCTTTGATCTCTTTGGAGAACACCAAGGGAATTCCGTCACGATCTGGGGTGATCTCGGCAGCGTAGGAGAAGCAAAACCCAATCCGGTCACTGAAACCGATGAGTCGTTCGACCTCATCGGCGAAGATTGAAAAGAACTCCTTCGCTGAGACTTCACTCTTTACTCCCGGCATCGAGGTTTTCTTAAACTCCGAAATATGTGGGTTCTTCTCCTCATCAAATTGAACCAAACAGGTCCGGAGGTTTGTACCTCCGGCGTCAATGACGATTACCGGCTGACCGGCGGGGATCGTCTCTTGGATTGCAGTGTAGGTAGGAATCATCTTCAGCGATGAGTGCTCATCACCGGCTAAGCCTCGCTCCATCTCTGATTGGAAGCTCTGTATGAGGGCGCCCATCTCAATTTGATCAGCATCGATCTTGTAGCGGGCGAGGAACTGTTCAGTTCTTTGGATGATTTCTTGCATTACTACTCTCCGTTTATCGTTAATTGTCTCGGTTCAATTACAAAATACCCTTCTTGATTGGTAAAAAGCAAGAACGAGCCACTGATCGCTACCGGCATCGTCAGGCGCGTACCCTTTGCGGTAACATCAACGATCGCTTCGATTGGGTCGATTGTCCCGCCGGTAATCGCTTTACTCATCAAACTTGTCAGGGTTACTCCCACCCCCCAGTTGGTGCTTACTCGCCCAGAAAGCGTGACTTGCCCCTCCTCCCACTCGTGGGTATCGAGAAACTGAAAAGCCAGGTCATTCAACGGGCCTTTGGCACTTTGAAGGAGGGAAAGAAGAACATTGCTTTGGGGTTTTGCCAGATCTTGGAAGGTCTTTCGGTAGCGCCCTAAATCAGCACTCTTCAGTTCAAGGGCTTTGGGCAGGGAGGCTCGCGGTTCCTTTTCAAACGAGGAGCCGCTCAAGGTCAAGGTGGGGGTGTTGAGAAACGCCGCAACATTGGCGATCGTGGCATCACTGATCGCAGTGATTGCAATGAGAATATCCCGTTCACTGGGCTTTGCAGCACCCAGGGAGGAAAGGACAAAGAGGATAATGAGAAGAAGTAATGAGATTCGGCGCTTCATCTTGTTCGTATCATAAAGGAGGGAAGAGAAGAGGACAACAGATTTAGGACAATGTGCGCCAGATGTGCTACAATCGGGGCATGAACAAGCCGACAATTCTCTGGTATGACCTTGAAACATTTGGCCTTGATAGCCGGGGCGATCGAATCGCTCAATTTGCCGCAATTCGAACTGACTTGGACCTTCAGCAGGTTGAAGAGCCAATCGTGCTCTACTGTAAACTCAGTGACGATTACCTACCCGACCCCCTCTCCTGCTTGGTGACGGGAATTACCCCTCAAGAGGTGAATGAAAAGGGAGTTGTCGAAGCGGAGTTTATCCAAGCGATCAACACTGAGTTCAGCCGGCCCAATACCACCGTTGCCGGATTTAACTCAATTCGCTTTGACGATGAGTTTATCCGCAACACCCTCTATCGCAACTTCTTTGACCCCTACCGACGCGAGTGGGATAACAATAACTCCCGCTGGGATATTATCGATCTTGTTCGAGCTGCCCACGACCTTCGTCCCGAGGGGATCCAGTGGCCTCCCCGCAGTGAGGTTAACCGACCCGTTTTCCGCCTCACCGCGTTAACGGAAGCGAACAAGATTGAACAAGTTGGAGCTCACGATGCGCTCGTCGACGTCCGAGCCACGATCGCAATAGCCAAGTTGATCAAAGAAAAGCAACCAAAGCTCTATGAGTACTACTACGACTTACGCTCAAAGAATGAAGTAAAGAAGATTATAAAAACGCCCTTTGGTCCGCCGGTGTTATACACCAACCCCCTCTTCTCCTCTGAAGCGGGCACGTCACGATTGGTCTTACCGATCACCCACCTGAAGATAAACCCCAACGCGGTTCTGTGTTTTGATCTGAACGCCGAAGTTGAACCTCTGTTAACGGCTAGTGAAGAGACACTGATGAAGACCCCCGGAGTTTTTTCAATCTCAATCAACAAATGCCCCTTTGTCTCTCCGCTGAGTGTGTTAACTGATGAACTGGCCAAAAAACTCGGAATCGATAAAGAGCGGGCGCTGGCCAATGCGAAGTATATCGCCACCCACACCAAGCTACTTGCAACAATCCACAAGATCAGAGACTCCTTTGACCAAGTGGATGATGTCGACTATCAGCTCTACGACTCTTTTTTCAGTGCCCGCGACCTTCAAGTCTTCGAAAAGCTGCGCACTGCTGAGCCAAAGGAGAAGATGAGCTTCCTCAACCAAGTTCAGGACTCACGCTTTAGCACCCTCCTCTTTCGCCAAGTGGGGCGTAACTGGCCGGAGGCGTTCACCGAAGAGGAGTCGAAGCGCTGGCTCAACCACTGTGCAAACCGGACCCTCAATCCCCCTGGTGAGGGTAAAATGACGTGGAAGTTCTTCAATCGGAGCATCGATGAGAAGCTTGAGTCGATGGACACCACCCCCCAAGAGAAGCAAGTGCTCGCTGCGCTTAAAGAGTACGGTGCCAGTCTTGAAGCCAAACTATTCGGGTAAGAGATGATGGAAGATGTCCCTCGCGTCGGAAAACATATCAAACGCCTTCGGAGCAAACAAAAGCTCACCCTCCAAGTGCTCTCGGAGCGATCGGGAGTATCGAAGGCGATGCTCAGTCAAATCGAAGCGGAAAACGTCAATCCGACCGTTGCAACGATCTGGAAGATCTCGCGCGGTCTCAACGTCGAGCTCAACGACCTGTTGGCAGTCAGTGAAGAGCCCCAAAAACTCTTCACGCTGAACCCGATGGGAAAAGACCAGCCCCCGCTTGGTCGAGGAAATAAGCAGGTAACGATTCGCATCCTTACCCCCTTATCGATGGTCCAAGAGCTGGAGATGTACCTCATTACCCTCCAACCGCACGCAATCTTAAAAAGTGAACCGCACATCGCCGGCACGCAAGAACATTTGACGGTCCTCAAAGGCGGGGTTGAAGTACTGGTGGAAGAGAACCACGCTAAGCTCAAAAAAGGCGACTTTCTTATCTACCACTGCGATGTTCCGCACACGATTCAAAACACCTCTGACCATCCGGCCACGATCCATTTGGTTGTTCGCTACGAACAGAACAGCTAGCTATGCAAAGCAAACCTCCTTTTGTATACTTCCCCTATGCTTGAAAAACTTGCCGAATATAAAAGTCAATTACACCAGATCGACGAAAAGCTCGCCGACAGCTCGACGATGAAGGATATGAATCTCTACAAAAAGCTCACTCAAGAGCGCAGTCACCTACAGCCTGTTGTCGATGGGCTTACTCACCTTGAAGAGTTGACTGCTCAAATTGCCGATGCAAAAGAGCTTCTTAAAGAGGAAACGGACAGCGAGATGATCGCCCTTACCCGCGAAGAGCTCGATAGCTTGGAGCAAGAAGTCGAGGCGGCGACTCACCGAGTAAAGCTCCTGCTCATCCCCCCCGATCCCTTGGCAGGTAAAGATATCATTATGGAGATTCGAGCCGGTACCGGCGGCGATGAAGCGGCGTTGTTTGCTGCCGATCTCTTTCGCATGTACTCCCACTACGCCGATAGTCGATCTTGGAAGATGGATATCCTCTCCTCCAATGAAACGGGGATCGGCGGTTACAAGGAACTGATCGTTTCGATCAGCGGCCGGGATGTGTACGCCTCGCTTCAATATGAAAGCGGAGTGCACCGCGTCCAACGAGTTCCGGAAACAGAGAGCGGCGGAAGAATTCATACCTCGGCGGTAACCGTTGCCGTCCTTGCCGAAGCGGAGGAAACGGATATCGAAATCCGCAACGAAGATCTGCGCGTTGAGACGATGCGCTCCAGCGGCCCCGGAGGTCAAAGTGTTAACACCACCGACAGTGCGGTTCGCATGACCCACCTTCCCACCGGCTTGGTGGTAATCTGTCAGGATGAGAAGAGCCAAATTAAGAACCGAGCAAAAGCTTTGCGGGTTCTTCGATCCCGCCTCTTCGAACTGGAAGAGGATAAAAAAGCTAAAGAACGAGCCGAGAACCGCAAGAGCCAAGTTGGCTCGGGCGACCGTAGCGAGCGAATTCGAACCTACAACTTCCCGCAAAACCGTCTTACCGATCATCGGATCAACCTTACCCTCTACAAACTTGACGCTGTTATGGGCGGCAGTTTGGATGAGGTAATCGAGCCATTGAAGATTGCCAGCGGAGAAGCTGCCCTTGCCGAGGCGTAAGATGACGATCAAAGAGTGGGCCTATGAGACTCGAACCCTCCTCATTGAGAATCATTTGACTGACTCGCCCGACTTGGATGCACGCCTTCTCCTTGAGTTTGTAACCGAGCATGACCAAGTAAAACAGATCATCAACGCCGACAAGGTTTTATCGGATGAAGAGCTTGCCGAGCTCAACCGGTTGAGACAACAACGTCTTGAAGGGCGCCCCATCGCCTATATTATGGGGGTGAAGCAGTTCTTCGGGCGGTATTTCAAAGTCGACGAACGGGTGCTTATCCCCCGACCCGACACCGAGATCCTTGTTGAAGCTGTCCTGAAAGCTCATGAGCGCGGTCTTGTTTCAATCGAGGACCCAATCATCGATGTCTGTACCGGTAGCGGTGCAGTGGGCATTACTCTTGCTCGCGAGCTCAAGAGAGATGTAATCCTGAGTGATATCAGCAGTGACGCCCTGGATGTTGCCAAAGAAAATAGCGCCCGACTCTTAAGACGTGGATTAGAGACGATCCAATGCGATCTACTTCCTAAAGGGCGAGAATATGGTATTATCGTGAGCAACCCCCCGTACCTCACCGATGAGTGGGTCGAGGCGGTTGATCGTAGTGTCCAGTATGAGCCGACTCTCGCCCTGCGCGGCGGCGGGAGGGATGGACTGGATCTCATCCGAAAGCTTGTCTTTCAAAGTAGTGGCCATGGCTCACTCTTTGTTGAATGTGACTATCGCCAAGCAAAAGCGGTAGCCGAGATCTTTGAAGAGCATTTCTTTCATCAGGTAACAATCGAACGTGATTTGGCCGGACTTGAACGCGTTGTGTGGGGAGTAAGTTGGTGAGTGCCCAGTTAATTGAACGATTCATTCAAAAAGCATTCAAATATCCGCAGGAGGACCAAGAGAAGATCTTGGCTGCGGCAACGTTCTCTGCCTCCAAGCATGAGGGACAAAAGCGCGCCAGCGGTGAGCCGTACATCATCCACCCCCTCGCAGTGGGAGAGATCCTCATCCAACTGAAGATGGATGCCGATACGATCTGTGCTGGCGTCCTCCACGACACCTTAGAAGATACCCAAACAACGTACGAAGAGCTTGCCCAAATCTTCGGCAAGGCTGTGGCCGATATGGTCGAGGGCGAAACCAAGATCGCCAACATCAAGACGATGAGCAAATCCGTCCAAGAGGCGGAAACGATTCGAAAGATGTTCTTTGCGATGAGCGAAGATATCCGAGTCATCATCATCAAGCTTGCCGACAAGCTGCATAACATGCGAACCCTCCAACACCTCAAGCCCGAGCGAGCCCGTGAGATCGCCTCTGATACGCTTGATATCTATGCACCACTGGCAGATCGCCTTGGTATCTCTTGGATGAAGGATGAGCTAGAAGACCTGAGTTTGAAAATCCTCAAGCCCGATACGTTCAACCATATTCAAGAGTATCTCCTCTCGAAGAAAAGCGAGCAAACCGCCTACTTGGCCCGGGTAGAGAAATCGATCTACCGCGCATGCGGCGATGCAAACATCGCCGATGTTTTGGTCACCAGCCGAGCGAAACACGCCTACTCCGTCTACATGAAGATGAAGAAGCGCAAGAAGGAGATCGATGAGATCTTCGATATCCTCGGAGTACGGATCCTTTGTTCCTCGATGATCGACTGTTACACGATCTTGGGTGTTGTCCACCGCCTCTGGCCCCCGATCGAGGGCCGCTTCAAAGACTACATCGCGATGCCCAAGGCAAACAACTACCAAAGCCTCCACACCACCGTCATGGCCCTCGACGGCAAACTCCTTGAGATCCAGATTCGGACCAACGAGATGCACTTCACCGCCGAGTACGGGGTTGCCGCCCACTGGTCCTACAAAGCCGAGACCGGCACCGAGAGTGGAAACTGGGCTCAGATGGATGATGAGCAGTTCACCAAGATCGTCAGCAAGCTCAAGGCGTGGTCCAGCGAGATCGAAAACAGTGAATCCTACATGGATGATATCAAAGGCGACCTTCTGCGAGATACGATCTACGTGTTCACCCCCAAGGGGAATATCGTTGAACTGCCCAAAAATGCCACTGCCTTAGACTTTGCTTATCAGATTCACACCGAGGTTGGTAATCGAACCACCGGAGCAAAAGCGGATGGATCGATCATCCCCCTCAATGCCCCCTTGAAGAACACCCAAGTCATCGAGATTTTAACCAGCCCGAACGCTCGGCCCCACCTCAACTGGCTGCGCTATGCTCAAACAAACAGCGCCCGCAAGAAGATTCGGGCGTGGCTGAACAAGTACGATGAGAACATCCTCATCGACAAGCAGATCATCGCCAAGCGTAAAGAGATCGAACAAGCGCAAGCCAAGATCGAAAAACGCCCAACTGAGTCGATTGAAGAGATTGGCGATGATATCGTTCGCCAACACGTCGATCCCTCGCGAATGAAGTTCCGAGTCGGTGATGAGAAAAACATGATGATTCACATCGCTCAGTGCTGTAACCCGGTCCGAGGCGATGAGATCATCGGCTATGTCAGCCGAGGTCGGGGAATCATCGTTCACCGCAGCGACTGTCCAAACTTAAAGAACATGGCTGAAGTGGAAGACCGCTCGATCGAGGTGGAGTGGGAAACCGAGTTCCCCAAGCTGACCAAACGTTTTGCCGTTACCAGCAAACGGACCTACGACCTCTTCGGTGAGATCGAAGGAGCTTTGCGGAAACACAAAGGTCACTTAATCGAAGGCCGATTACAGGATGACGAAGAGGGCAAATTGATGGGAACGTTCACGATGGAAGTCCAACAAGAGGATGATTTTAAGAAGATCATCAAGACGTTGAAAACGATCCCCTCGATCAACACGATCAGCGAAATTCGCTGACCTCCTACTCCTGAATAACTCGAATGATCTCAGGCAGCAGCTGCTTTTTTCGTGAAAGTACCTGTGGAAGCAGGTACATCCCCTCGCTTGCTTTTTCATAGGCAAGCTTCTGTTCGGCGATCGGCATTGAGGTGAGCAGAAGCACGGAGTTCTCCTTGACCACATCGGTGACGAGGAAGAGTGCCCAGTCGAGGTTGTACGCTTTTTTAATCATCTCAAGCTCATCAAGGTAGCGAGCACGATAATCCTCAACATCATCAAGGGTAGTGACTTCACTTTGGCCGATTCCAAAGCTGACTCCACTCTCCTTGTACCGCTTAAAGTCCCCCTCGATCATCGCCCTAGCCTCACTATTAGCCAAGGAAGCCCCGCCGGAGAACATCGTTTCACCAAACTGATACATATCATCCACCCCGGCAATTGAGAGCAGATCCTGCACTGCGGTGTAGTCTTCAAAGGTCGTGGTAGGGCTTTTGAGCATAATCGTATCACTGACGATTCCTGAAAGCAGCACCTTTGCAATATCGCTACTTACTTCAACATCGTTTCGCATAAAGAGCTTGTAGACGATTGTGCACGTTGAGCCGAGGGGCTCACAACAGATGAAGATCGGGTTGCGGGTCTTTGCAGCCCCCAGGCGGTGGTGGTCGACGATCTCGACGACCTCCGCCTCCTCCACTCCACTGACCGCTTGGTCATTTTCGTTGTGGTCAACCATGATTAGTTTGGTTGCCGGCTTTTCAAGGAAGGAGCGCCGAGATACATAGCCACGGTACTCTTTGCCTTTGAAGACCGGTAATTCTCTGAAGTCATTGTTCGCCAGAAATGCCCGGGCTTCGTCAAAGAGCATGTCGGTCTGTAGTGACGGAAGCTTCTTGACGAGCAACTCACTTACCGGGACACAAAGGCGCAGCAAGCGCAGGGTTTCGGCAGTATCCGTCTCGCTGACGTAGACACTGCCATCATAGGTGGTCCAATCGATCTGAGAGACTGTCTTATCACGGATTCCGGTGAGGACGATTGCCGGAACGTTGAGTTCAATCGCTTTGTTGATGTGCCGTTCACGGTCTCCGACGACGAGGATCGGCATCGGTCCCTTAAACCCCTTCATCACCTCTTCATAGGTTGCAAACTTATTCGCTCCAACCGCCAAAGGAGCCCGAATAACCTCTTCTTTCCCCTTCTTGATAAAGTAACCGGGGATGACCAGCTCAAAGTTTTTGACTTGGAAGTTGTACACCGGTCGGCTTCCTAAGTTTTCTTTAAGGATAAAATCACTGATCTCATCGATCGTGACCAAGCCAACAAATGTTTTTCCCTCCATGATCGGGAAGACGGAGTGGCGCGAGGTGTTCTCATAGAGGGTAATCAAGCGATATACCGGGTCGGTTGGACACATCGCACTCTCCGATTCCACGATTACCTTGGAAACTCGGGTACGAACGTCCTTCTTAAAAGGCGGAGGGACAAGTCCAAATCTCTGGAACTGGGCCCGGGTTGCCTCGTTGAGGTTACCACAGCGAATGGGAAGGTAGGTATTACTCGGATCAATCTTGTTCTTCAGCTCGGCGTATGCATACGCACTGCAGATTGAGTCCATATCGGGGTTCTTGTGACCGCTGACGTAGATCTTTGCCACTATCCACTCCTTTGTGTGTATCGTAGCGTAATATCGATGAGCGTACAACTGAGATGGGAAAACCCTTATACCACTTTTTCTCATTTCGTATGATTTCAAAGATATAAAAGAGTATTCATTGAGAGTTCACATTGGAAATAACGAAGTGATAGGATAGAATCAAAATGTGGAGGAAGAGTGATGCCTAAAGTAGTTATTGCTAATGACCATGGAGCTGTCGAGTTGGCAGGTACTCTTGTTGAGTATCTGAAGAAGATGGGCTACGAGGTAACGTACCTCGGCACCGCCACCGAAGATGCAGTCGATTATCCTGACATGGCTCAGGCCGCTGCCGAAGAGTTTAAGAAAGGGGGGTACGAGTTTGGAATTCTTCTCTGTGGAACAGGGATCGGGATTTCAATCAGTGCCAACAAGATCGATGGTATCCGCTGTGCCCTTGTTCACAGTACCTTTACCGCCCAAATGGCCAAGCGCCATAACGATGCGAACTTCATCGCTCTTGGCGGTCGGGTAATCTATCGAGAAGATGTCGAGGATATCCTCGACGCGTTTATCGACGCCACCTTTGAAGGTGATCGTCACCAACGCCGAGTCGATAAGATGATGGCGCTTGAACACTCACACTAAAGCCGTTTGGAGGGAAAGATAAAGGGGTGCGGAAGGAGCTCGTCAAAGCGACGAACCAGATGCACCCCATCTCTTCCTTCAGCCGCATCACTATCCAAGAGATGGACCATCGTATCACTTCGACTAAACTCAGCGAGCACCTGCAAGCATTGAGCACACGGTGGGGCTGGAGGAGAGTCTGAACTCACTACCACCAGCGTTTCAATTCCAACAACCCCTTCATCGGCGATCGCCCGAAGTAGGGCACTGCGCTCAGCGCAGATCGTCGCGCCATAGGAGGAGTTCTCCACATTTGCTCCACTGTAGATCTTCTTGGTCCGATAGCTGATGATCGCTGCACCAACTTTGTAGTTTGAGTACGGGGCATACGCATGTATTCGTACGTCCGCTGCCGCCTTAATCGCTCGATTAAGGAACAATTCATCCTCTTCTCCAACAGGATCGGCGATCATATTGGCTCCAAAGATAACTCCACTGTGCAAGCCAATGTATGAACGAAGCAGTTCATTGAACTCATCTCTTGTTGAAAAGTCTTCAAACTCATCAAGGGTACTCATGACCGCATCCGCACCACTATCAAAGAGCTCTTCCCTAGTAAATGTGGTTGTTAAACCTAACACAAGTGATCCGGCAGCTTTGCCTGCTACCGTGCCGTTGAGGGCATCTTCAACAACAAGGCATCGTTCAGAGTCGATTCCGAGCAACAGCGCCGCAATCTGATAGATATCGGCGTGGGGTTTGTTTCGCTTGACCATATCGCCGGTGACAACCTGATCAAAGATCGATTCATCGATCCCGATCGCTTCCAGATTCAAGAGCATCTTCATCCGAACAGCACTGGTAACCAGAGCGATCTTCAATCCGGCTTTCTTCGTATTATCAATAAAGCGCAGGACTCCGCCCAACGGTCCACTCTCCTTTGCAATCCGAGCGTAGTGGGAAAAGAGAACAAGTTTCTCTACTTCAAAGTCCAAATCAAGGCCGTACTTCTCACCCACTCCCAAGAGGTACCGCTTATCACCGGTACCGATGAAGGGAGTAAAGTCATCCTTATGAACGGTGACGTTCTTATCGGCAAAGAGTTGAATCGCTGCTTGGAGGATAATTGGCTCGGAGTCGATTAAGACTCCGTCCATGTCAAAGAGAATTGCTTCAATCATCAGTGCATCACCGTTTTTCCCCGGCCGACGGAGTGTTGAGGGATGAACTCACCGTTACCGGTAAGACCAAGGTACACCCCATCACCCATGATGAGGCGGCCGCCTAAGTACGTCATCATCGCCTTACCGACAACGGTCATTCCCGAATAGGCGCTGTATCCACTCTCGGAGTGGATCGTCTCATCACTTATCAGCCACTGATGGTCGGGGTCAAAGAGGACGAAGTCGGCGTCACTACCAACTCGCAGTGCTCCTTTGCGGGGATAGAGGCCAAATGCTTTAGCCGGAGCGGTGGATAGGAGATTCACCACATGCTGAAGACCAATCCTTCCGCTCTTTGCGGCAAAGTTGTAGATCAAGGAAAGCAGCTCTTCACTACCTGGGATACCGGGTAGAATCGTTCGAACATCCGTTGAAGCAAGCTTCTGCTCCTTGGTAAAGGCGCAATGGTCGGTTGCCACAACTTGGATCTCGCCGTTTAACAACGCTTCCTGCAGTGCAACACGATCTTCCTCTCCTCTTAGTGGTGGCGTCATCACCCACAACGCTCCATCCTCGCCAGTAAGCTTCTCGTTGGTGAGGAAGAGGTAGTGGGGGGTTGTTTCAACGATGATTCTTAGACCTTGGCTACGAAGATCGCGAACGGCCTCAAGGCCGGCTTTGCTGGAGAGGTGAACGATGTAGATCGGCATATCCAGCTCTAACGCTATGCTGCCCATCTTTCGAATTGCAGTCGCTTCCGCTTCGGCGGGTCGAAGAAGCGGATGCGTTGCGGGAGTGTAGGAGCCCGAGTAGTTCTTTTGCGTATCTTCAATGACCTGGTCATCTTCGCAGTGAATGGTTACGAGAAGATCGAGCTCTTTACAGATAGCGAAGATTTTCTTTAACTCTTCCTCGTTTTCGATCATGTAGCCCACGTTCTTGTAGGTGGTAAAGAGTTTGATGACTTTTAGGCCAGCGCCTTTGAGTTCAAGCAGTTCATCTTTCAGTGTTGGGCGATAGGAGTAGATCCCCTGATGGAGGGAGAAGTCGATCGCCATCTCTTCTCCCATCGCAGCGATCCGCTCTCGGGCGTTCTCCAATAATGATCGCTTATTATCGTCATCGGCAAAGTCGATGACAGTGGTAATCCCTCCGTAGGCGGCAACCCGTGATCCTTCAGCGAAGGAATCAGCGGTAGTCGTACCTCTACTAACCAAGTGGTAGTGGGTATGGGCATCGATAAGACCGGGTAAGATCGCGAGCCCATCGGCTCGTACTACTTCCACCGACCCATCGATCTCACTGATGTCGATATTCGGAGCGATTCGAGTGATGATTCCATCTTCGATTAAGATGTCCGCATGCCGGGTCCACTCAGTATCCACCAAGAGACCTTGTGTAACTAAGAGTCTTTTCATACTCCTAGGATACTCTCAGAAGGGGTAATTATCAACAATTAG
>CAYUHP010000053.1:0-12530 GCA_964444595.1 uncultured Sphaerochaeta sp.
GAACGTAAATTACGAACGACGCAACGGAACTGATCGCGGCTAACGCAAAGATTACTTGCATCAACGGATAGCCCCATTCAAGAATTGAGCTATCCTGCGCCCAATGAGTGAGGGCAACGTAGAGGATTCCCATCCCCCCGCTGATCGCATACAGAACCGCTTTCGCTTTTCCGAAGATGTTCGCTGCGACCGCCTTGCCTTTGCCCATCATGAGCATTCGGACAAAGAGGATCGAAAGCTCTCTCCAAACGATTAAGCTGAACACCCACAGCGGCATGAAGCCGCTGCCGGTGAAGCAAAGGAAATAGGTTATTCGTGAAAGCGTGTCGGCAAAGGGATCCATCACCTTGCCCAAGTCCGTCACAAGGTTGCGCCTCCGGGCGATAATCCCATCAAGTAAGTCGCTCAGTTCGATCATGACCCACATCCCAATCGTCAAAATCGACGAGAGGCTTGCCAAGCTTGGATCGATCCATGATCCAAGGTGATAGGCGATGAAGAACAAGGGGGTCAGCACAAGCCTTGAAACAGTGAGTTTATTGGGCAGATTCATTACATCCTCTCTTTCTCTAAGCCAGCTGCTCTTTCGCGGCAACTGTCGCTTGAACACTTTCGATAAACTCAGCTAACGTTATTGAGTTTTCTTGTTTGCCGGTTCGATAGCGAACGGACACTTCACCGTTCTCCTTCTCCCGCTCTCCTAAGATAATCATATACGGAATCTTAAGGTTTTGGGCACTTCGAATCTTAGCGTTCATCCGATTGTCGGAGTAATCACCACTAACTCGGAGACCGGCTTTCTTCAAGTGACCGACGACCTCTTTGGCGTACTCATCGTAGATATCGCTGACGGGGATGACTTTGATCTGCTCGGGTGCCAACCACGGCGGGAACGACCCGGCGTAGTGCTCGATCAAGACACCGAAGAAGCGCTCAAGCGATCCAAGCAGGGCTCGGTGGATCATGTAGGGTCGCTTTTCCGTTCCATCCTTATCGACGAAGGTCATATCAAAGCGCTCCGGCTCATTGAAATCAAACTGAACCGTTGAAAGCTGCCACTCTCGACCAATCGCATCCTTAATCTTTAAGTCAATCTTCGGTCCGTAGAACGCTCCGCCACCCTCATCAACTTCATAGGCGAGACCTTCCTTCTCAATCGCGCGGCGCAGTGCCTCGGTTGCATCATCCCATCGCTTGGGGTCTCCAACCGCTTTCTCGGGGCGGGTGGAGAGGTAGGCGGCGATCTCACTGAAGCCAAAGCTCTTGAGCATGTGCAGCGAGAAGCGCAGGACCTCAACGATCTCATCTTCCATTTGATCGGGGGTCACAAAGAGGTGGGCATCATCTTGGGTGAAGCCGCGAACGCGCAACAGACCATGCATCGTTCCTGCTTTCTCATAGCGATAGACCGTTCCAAGCTCCGCCCATCTAAAGGGAAGATCGCGGTAGGAGCGCTTGGAGTTGTTATAGATCATGATATGAAAGGGGCAGTTCATCGGTTTGACGTAGTAGTCAGCGTTATCCATATCCATCGAGGGATACATTCCCTCCTTGTAGAAGCCGAGGTGTCCGCTGGTCTCCCAGAGCCACGACTTTCCAATATGGGGGGTGTAGACCATCTCATAGCCGTTGGCGTAGTGTTCAGCTCGCCAGAAATCTTCGATTTGCTGGCGCATCCGAGCCCCATTGGGGTGCCAATACACTAAGCCTGAGCCTGCTTCTTCATGGAGGCTGAAGAGATCCAACTCTTTACCGAGTTTGCGGTGATCGCGCTTTTCAACATCCTCAAGGTGCTGCATATACAATCTCAGTTCCTTGGGGTTGGACCATGCCGTTCCATAGATCCGAGTCAGCATCGGGTTGGTTTCTTTTCCCCTCCAATACGCTCCGGCGATATTCATCAGCTTAAATGCATCCGCCTTTAGCTCTTTCGTCGATTCGACGTGCGGACCCCGGCAGAGGTCGGTAAAGCCACCCAAGGAGTAGATTGAAACCTCCTCGTCCTCTTCAATCGCATCGAGCAACTCAAGCTTATACACCTGATCTTTGAAAAGTTCTTTAGCTTCAGAACGGGTAATGACCTTCTTTTCAAAGGTGAGGTTCTGGGCGATGATCGCCTTCATCTTCTCGGTAATCGGCTCCAGATCATCGTTACTTAAGGGCCGGGGAAGATCAAAGTCATAGTAAAAACCATTATCAATCGCCGGGCCAATAGCGATTTGAGTTCCGGGAAATAAGTCTAAGACAGCCTCAGCCATCACGTGTGCCATTGAGTGGCGAAGGGTATCCAATCGGTCATGTTCCTGCATAATGTGCATCTCCTATCAAAAGAAAAATCCCCACACCTTCGTCCTTTGCCGGGCATGGGCCAATCGGGCAAGGACGAAGATCTAGGGACTCTCCGCGGTTCCACCTTGCTTCCCTCCTCATCAAAGAGGGCGCTTCATTACCCTGTGTCGTCAGGGGCGACGGCTCAGCCTACTACCATGGGGGTTCGACCGGCGGCTCAAAAGGGGTTTTCACCGAACGCTGACTGATAATCTCTCAACCATGGACTATCTCTCTGTAGTTGCGCTCTCGGCTACTCGTCTTTCTCACAGCCTTGGTAAAAGAATGCAAACAAGTGCAATTTTAGTCAAGTCCACAACGCCGATGAAATAATCGATGCATATCGTTCGAAGCGCACTTGATCCTCATTGGTAAACCGATTTTTGATCGGACTGTCGATATCCAACACCCCGACAACCTCCCCCTTTGAATCAAGCAAGGGAAGAACCAGTTCACTCTGTGAATCACTGTCACAGACGATGTGTCCGATAAACGCATGGACATCGGGAACAAGAATCGCTTCCTTCTTCAGAGCGGCAGTGCCGCACACTCCCTTGCCAAACGGGATCTGGGTACACGCAACCTTGCCTTGGAAGGGGCCGAGAACGAGGGTGTTTGTCGTCTTGTCAGCAAGGTAAAACCCCAGCCAATTAATGGTTGGTGTTACGGACCAAAGGAGCGCGGCTGCATTGGCGAGGTGGGTATATCGCCATAAAAGCGATCCATCCCACTCGCTGATCAGCGCTTCCAACTCTCTTTCTACCACGAGTCATCCTCTTCATTGAACTCTCGGCTATCCATCACTTGCTTCACTTTTGCCGAAAGTACCGCAAAGGAGGTAGCCAAATCGGTCCGTTGAACGACGACGCGCGACGGAAGTTTTAAGTCTTTTGGGGCAAAGTTCCAAATTGCCATGATCCCCAATGCCACCAGTTGGTCGGCTACGTGTTGGGCCTCATCGGCGGGAACAGTGAGCACAGCGATATTGACGTGGTTCTCTTCGATGTATTGGTGGAGTTGGTCAAAAGGAAAGACTGGAACGCCACCTATCTTTGTTCCCCACTTCTCTTCGGCGGTATCAAACGCAGCTACAATTTTCAACCCGTACGTTCCAAAGCCCTCATACCGAGCAAGCGCCGAGCCCAAATGGCCCGAACCGACGATGATCGCATCGGTCGCATTATCCCACCCAAGAACAGAGATAATCGCCTCAATGAGCCGTTCAACATCAAAACCGACTTTCGGCTTGCCTTCAAGGCCGGTAAAGGAGATATCCTTTCGGACTTGTATCGGTTTGAGAGCAAGTTCTTCGGCGAGCATCGTTGCGCTCACCATCTCCTTGCCCTCCTCCTTGAACGCCTTCAAAAGCCGAAGATAGGAGGGTAATCGCTTGATTGTCGGGATCGGGATTCCTCGATTGTTTTCCATTATGACGTACTCCTTTGCAGAGTCTTCACAACCTCCTCGATTACATCAGGAGGTGTGGAGGCACCCGCCAGTATCCCCAGTGTAGCATATTTGTATACTTCAGCGGGAATATCAGTGCTGCCTTCAATATGGTACGCTTTTTTCCCTTCATTGAAAACTAACTCAGCCAATGCTTTTGTATTTGCGCTCTGCTTTCCCCCGATCACAATTGCCGCATCACACTGGGCGGCCAAATCAATGGCGGCCATTCGGCGAGTGATCGAAGATGGGCAGATCTCGTTGACGTAGATGATCTGAGAAAATGCTTTAAGAAGGGTGCGAATCTCCTCCAGTGCTACTTGGTCAAATGTTGTTTGAACAAATACTGCATACGGTCGGTCTTCAAGATATGCCACCTCATCCTGTGCGGTAATGAGAATGCTTTCGATTACCTCACCATCAACCACAACGCCTTGCATCGCAAGTGCTTCAGGGTGTCCGCTGTGTCCGATAATGAGGATTGTCCGACTCTTTGCCCAGTGGGCGATGTTTGAAAGGTTGTGTCGAACGACCGGGCACGTTGCATCAAAGAGCAGGAAGCCGGCATCGACAAACGCTGAACGCAACCTATCGGTGATTCCGTGGGCCCGAACAACGAGCACCCCGGGCTCAACGCCCTGGGGATCCTCAATAACTTGTAACCCTCGCTGAGTGAGGGAGGCGGTTACCTGGGGGTTGTGAATGAGTTTTCCTAAGGAGTATGCAGGGAGATTCTTTTTTGTTGCGTATGCCAGGGCCTCTTCGGCGAGATCTAACGCTCGGCTTACCCCTCCGCAGTACCCCATCGTCTTTGCAAGCACGATATTCATGGCATTGAGTATGCCAAAAAAATTGCCGCTCGATAAGGGGAGCGGCAAGGAAAATCACAAAGACTCGATTTACTCAGCTTTATCTTCAAGCTGAACTCTCTTCTGAGCTTTACTGATCCAGTAGAGCAACGAAGGGGCGAGCAAGTTAGATGAGTAGGTACCAAAGACCAGACCTAAGCTCATGTTGATCGCAAAGAGCTGAATATCTCCGCTGGCAAAGATTGCCAGGGGAAGAATCGCCAAAAGCGTCGTCAGAGCACTCATGATCGTTCGGTTCATCGATTGCGTTACTGAGCGGTCGATATTAGTCCGTAAGCCCATATTCACGTTTAAGCCAACGTTCTCACGAATTCGGTCAAAGATAACGATCGTGTTGTTCAGCGAGTATCCGATGATCGTCAGCAGTGCTGCGATCGTGGTGGAGGTGAACTCCAATCGTAAGAGGCTGATGAAGGTTAACATCATCAACACGTCGTGTGCGAGGGCCACGAGCGATGAAACTGCGTAGGCAAATCGGAAGCGAATCCAAACATAGACGAGGATCAGCGCCATCGCCACAGCAATCGCCAGAATCGAAGAAGAGAGCAGCGTCGCACTGAACTTCGGTCCGATATAGTCACTTTGGAGGATTACAAATCCATCATTCCCAAAGAACGCACCGAGGGCGGTAGCTACATCAGCTTCCAAAGAGGCTTGGCTGGAGCCTTCCTTGATGCCAAGGCGAATCTGGAACGTCTGACTGCCGCTGGTTCCAACGGTTTGAACCCGAACGTTTCCAAGGTCGGAGAGGGCACCACGAACATCTTCGATCGAAGTCGATCCGGAGGAACGGAAGTTAAGTCCAACCGCTTCTTCACTCAGGGTTGCCGGAAAACCGTACCCGGAGAGGATGTCAGAAGAACTCAGCGCTCCATCGATTACCCGAGTGGAAACTCCATCAACACTATCCAAAGCAGTCGCTAAATCGCCGCTGGTCGGATATTCGCTGAAGCGAAGGGTCTTCGTAGCAACCCCACCCTCGCCGCGTTGTTCGACGGAGATGGCATTGGTTGAAATTGAGACAACCGTATCAAGATTACCGTCATAGGTAACCTCAAGACCGGTTGGTGCGATTTGGATCCGTTGACTCAAACCGCTTTCAAAGTCAACACCAAGGTTGAAACCACCGAAGAGAACAAGGGAGGCAACTCCCGCTCCAAGGAGGACGATCGACAAGGCCCATGAGGCCCAGCGGAGTTTGATGACAGGAATATCATTCTTTAACATTATTTCTTCCTCCAACTGATGGAGAGTTTCTTACCCTCGCGGTCGCCCACCGTTGCGTCAAAGACGAGGTGCGAGACAAAGAGCGCGGTGAATACCGAGCTGACGATACCAATCGCCAGGGTATTGGCAAATCCCTTAACTGCGGAAGAACCGAGTTGAGAGAGAACCAATGCAGCGATGATCGTCGTGATGTTTGCGTCCATGACGGTCCAGAATGCTTTATTGAATCCCGCTGCAATTGAAGCGCTTGAGCTCTTGCCCATTCGAAGCTCTTCTTTAATACGCTCGTAGATGATGACGTTTGTATCAACAGCCATTCCGAGGGTGAGGATTAACCCGGCAACGCTGGTCAGTGTTACGGTGAAGTTAAACGCCGAAAGCACACTGATCATGATGAACATATTTAAGAGCAGAGCTAAGTCGGCAACCAAGCCGCTGAGGCCATAGTAAGCGAACATCAGAATGACGACGAGGGCAAATCCGATTGCAATCGCCTTTAAGCCAACGCTGATCGCGTCTTCACCCAAGGTAGCTCCAACAGCCTGTTGGCTGGAGACGGTCAACTCGATGGGAAGGGCCGCGGTTCGAAGGACGATCGCCAAGTCGGCAGCTTCCTCGGCGGTAAAGCCGGAGATCTGAACGCTGGAACGAATTCCTTCGTTGATCGTGGCCATCGCCTTAACCTTTGAGTCCATCACAACGGCAAGGGTCTTGCCGACGTTGGTGGAGGTAAGCTTGTAGAAGATATCTCCGCCAAGGTTATCCAACTTGAAGTTGACAACCGGTCGGCCGGTGATCGGGTCGGTGGCGGTCGTTGCACTTTCGAGGTGGATTCCGTCAAGACCAATCTCTTCCTCTACGACGACGTACCGAGCAAGCTCGTCGATGCCATATTCATCACTGACGTAATATCCGGCGGCGATCTTGCCGGCGGGAAGGAATGCGGGTTGCTTCAGCGCACCGCTTTCTGTGTAGACTTCAGTGGGGTTGGCGAGGTAGTACTCTTGCAGTTGAGTAGAGAGCTCATTGTCGACCATCTTAAAGAGGAGCGATCCCTTTCCGCGAAGGAAGGAGTTCACCCGCTCTGGGTCCGCAGCGCCGGGGATCTCAATGAGGATCTGGTCGGAGCCTTGAAGACGGATCATCGGCTCGCTCACACCAAACTGGTCAATGCGCTTCTCTAAGATTTCAATATCTTGGCGGACCGCTTGGGCGATCTCACTTGAAGAAGCCGAGGAGCCTTTCTTTGCAACATAGGAGTCAACATCCGCTTCCAAGAGGATGCTCATTCCGCCGCGCAGGTCCAGGCCAAGTTGAAGCGCTTTGTTTCCGAGCGTTTTAAGTTCAAGGAGTTGGGTACGATGGTACGACTCGATCGCATCAAACATATTCTGTTCGTTGTAGAAGCCACCAAACAACGCACCTACGGTCCACTTCTTCGGGGCAGGCTGACGCATCGCTTTATAGTTTGCTTTAGCTGCACTCTTTAAGAAGGAGTATTCGCTTGGTAAGGATGCAGTGCTATCCTTGGCTACAAGGTCTTTCAACACTCGAAGCTCCCGCGTAGCTTGACCTCGGGAGTACTCCTTGATCTGTACGTTTGAGCCGGTTGCAAGTTCTTTGACTTCTTGCGGTACAAAGCCATACCATTTAATTGTCGGGAACAAAAAGTACGCCGACAGGACGACGACCACCAGGACGATCGCCAAACGATTCCGTTTTTTCATGATTATCTCCAGGGGCCGTTATGCTTCGGGTTTCTCTTCGACTTCCGCTTCGACCACGGCAACTTCTTCCGTTTTCTTAGCCTTTTTCCGAGCAGTAGGCGCATCACTCTTTCGATCAACGATTGAGCTGATTGCGTTACGGGAGAACTCGAGTCGGGTGTTATCATCAACTTTGACGACAACGGTGGTCTCTTTGACGATCATCACCGTCCCGTGGATTCCACCGATCGAGACAACTTTGTCCCCTTTCTTAATCGAGGCGAGCATCTCCTTGGTTTCCTTGTCGCGCTTCTTCTGCGGACGAATGATCAGGAAATAGAAGATCGCAATGATGAGTCCGAACGTAATAAACGTAGTCACCATCGAGCCACCACCGGCGGCGGACGCCTCGGGAGCTGGCATAGCAGTTAGCAATGAAAGCATTGGTATTCCTCACTTTGCAATGAAATCGGGTGCCAATGCACCCAATTTTTCACGTACCGCTAAACGTACCACGTTCACTTATGGAGAGTCAAGTTTTACTACTCTTCGCTTTTGCCCAGCAGGCGCACCCGATCCGGCGGGAACTCGATCGAGACCTCTTCGCCCTCCTTGCGGATTGTTCGAGCGTTGGGATCATCCACCTGAACAAGAACTTCGCCAAAGGATGTTTGAATAAATGATTCGAGGCTGTGACCGAGATAGACGTTCATCCGCACCCGGCCATCGAGGTGCCCTTCACCCTTATTCACGATGCGAAGGCTCTCCGGTCGGGCCATCAGCACCCCGGTTGAGTTCTTGGCGATATCTGGGGCTGCCGAAGCTACTTTCACCACCTTGTCATTTAACATACAGTGCCACAGCCCCCCCTCCTGTTCGCCAATTTCAACGGGGAAGAACGCAGCTTTGCCGACAAAGCCGGCAACAAAGCGGGAATCGGGTTTCTCGTAGATCACATCGGGAGCACCGATTTGTCGGATCTTTCCATCCTTCATCACAATCACCCTATCCGACAAACTCATCGCCTCAACGCGGTCGTGAGTAACGTAGACTGCGGTAATACCGAGGGAGCGTTGAATTCGCTTGATCTCGACGCGCATCTGCTCGCGCAGAAGAGCGTCCAAGTTGGAAAGGGGTTCATCCAACAGCAACACTGAAGGAGCGACAATTAAGGAACGAGCAAGAGCAACGCGCTGTTGTTGACCTCCGCTGAGCCTACCCGGAGCCCGTTCGCCATAGTCGGCAAGGCCGACGAGAGCGAGGTATTCATTTACCTGCTCCTTAATCTGATGCTTATCTGTCTTTCGGAGTCGCAGTCCGTAGGCAACGTTGTCAAAAACGCTCATGTGGGGAAAGAGGCCGTAACTTTGGAACATCGTGGCGGTATCGCGGTGGTTGGGTGGCAGCATCGTAACATCGTCGCTGCCGATGAACACCTTGCCGCTGGTCGGCAGTTCAAACCCCCCGATCATCCTGAGGGTCGTCGTCTTCCCGCACCCCGAAGGTCCGAGCAGGGTAACAAGCTCACCCGGCTCGACAACAAAGTTAGCGTTATCGACGGCAAGGACATCCGCCTTACCCTTTACATCTTTGAAAATCTTCGTAACGTTGTTCAGCGTTACTGAAACACTCTTCTTTTCCATAATCGATCCTATCGCAACGCAATACTTTTCTGCGTCAATTTTTCATCCTTCACCAAGAGCTGCATCAACCCAAACACCCCAAGGACGATAATAATCAAGACGGTACACAGCACACTTGCCAAGCCAAAGCGAATGTTCTCCGAGTAGGAGAGAATCTTCACCGTCAGGTGATACCACTTCGCCGAAGTGAGGAAGATGATCGCACTGACGGCGGTCATCGCCCGCACAAAGGTGTAGGACATACTTGAGATAAATGCCGGTCGAACAAGGGGAAGCACGATCGTTCGGAAGACGGTGGGAACATCCGCCCCAAGATCGTGCGCCGCCTCCTCGATCGAAGAATCGATCTGATGCAAGGCGGTGATTCCATTCTCCAGGCCAACCGGAAGCTCACGGATCACATAGTTGATAACGATGATTGCCGCGGTTCCAACCAACATCAACGGTTGTTTATTGAACGCGATGATATAACTGATACCAACCAAGGTTCCGGGAATCGCATAGGGAGTCATCATCAGTACTTCCAAGAAGCGCTTACCGGGGAAGTTCTTTCGGACGATTAACATCGCCGCTAACATCGAGAGCAATCCAGCGGTTGGGGCTGCGATCAAGGAGAGAAGGACCGTTGATTTTATCGCCTCCCAACTGTCGGGCACTGCTTTCCAATTGGAGAGGGTAAACGAGTAGTCGATCCCCCAGTTCTTCACAAACGCTCCGGCGATAATTGTTAAATAGAGCAGCATGATAAAAGCGATTACCAAGTACGTGATGACTGAGAGGATATCCCGCACCCGCTTGCTCGTTAAATCCGAAAGCGTCGTTGATGGTTTACCGGTAACGGTGACAAAGCTCTTACGAGAAACCCAGAAGCGTTGAACCATAAACGCGGTAAGCGTCGGTAGTAACAACAGGAAGGAGAGCATCGCCCCTCCGCCGAGGTCATTCGTTCGCCCCGTCACGATCATATAGGCTTCAGTGGAAAGGACCCTGAGCGATCCGGCAAGAAGTTGCGGGTTCGCAAAGTCCGCCAAACTGTTGGTAAACACCAACATCCACGCCGATAAGATCCCCGGGGTGGCCAACGGAAGGGTAATTGAGCGGAACGTCTGCCACCGGGTGGCACTGAGGTCCAAGGACGCATCTTCGACGGTCGAGTCGATTTGACGCAGTACACCGCTGATCGTCAAAAAGGCGATTGGGAACATCCCGATCGTCTGAACAACCGTCAGTCCGCCCAGGCCGTAGATCGAGAACGTCCGCATCCCAAGAAGCTGGGTGGTGATCAACCCGTTGTTTCCGAAGAGAAGGATAATCGAAAGAGAAAGTGAGAAGGGGGGACTGATCACCGGCATCGTCGCAAGGGTGGAGATCAGGCGCTTGCGCTTAAATGCAGTTCGCTCCACTAAGAAGGCGATCATAAAGCCGATGATCGTCGAGGTCGTGGCGGTTGCCACCCCCAACTTCAGCGAGCCCCAAAGGGCAACGATATAGGTCGGCGATAAGCCGAGTTTCCACGTATCGAGGCTAAACCTCCCCTCCTTCATAAAAGAGAGCCTCAGCGCTTCGATCAGCGGGTAAGCGACAAAGATTAAGACAATTACCATCAACCCAAGAACCATAAAGCTGGTTATCGGGTCCCGGGTAAGCATCACTGCCCACGCAATCGCAACAAAGGCAATTGCCGCACCGAGGGCAAAGATCCGTAGCAGGCGGGTGAACCCAAGGGCTCCGCTTGCTGGAACAAGGATCATAACCGAGCCCAGTGCTTCATATCCGTTTTCGGCGATCAGGGGGACAAAGTAGATATTCACTTTCGTCCGATCCGTTGGGACCGACGACCCACGTTGTGCCTCCAATAAGTCATAACGAATAAGATATTGGTCGCGGAGTTTTGTTGTTTCCAGATAATAGGAGGACTCCAGCGCTCGCTTAAATGCGCTGCTGGACCCCGATTGCTGCCACAACGCCTCTGTTGCGGCATTCATCCCGACACTCGGAACAAACTCGAAGTCTTGGTAATCAAGATAGACCGCTACACTGCCGGGGATAATGCCCTCAACTTGGGCGAGCCACTGAGGGTACTCACCAAAGTCTTCGGGAGCGGTCCGGACAAACAAAGCGACCTCGTCATAGTTCTTTTGCTCGACATATGCGGTAAAAGAACCCATCAGTGAGGTGTACATCCAAATATCTGCGGCGATGAAGACCATCGCCGCAATGATAAATTGTACAAGGCGTTTTTTGTTCACAGCATACAACCTATGTACGTATCAGAGCTCATCAGCGCTTATTGCCGATCTCGTTGGTCCAGCGGTCCAAGAGCCGAGTCTTGTTCACGACATCGCCATCCCACACAAAGTCTTGGTTGACCGTCCTGATCTGATCAATCGAAAGGGCGTCGGGGTGCTTGGCCGCACCGTTGGCAACAAGAACAACATACCACTCGGTAAAGATTCGCTGAGCATCTGGTGAAGAGAGGATCCAGTCATACAGTTTCTTCGCATTGACTGCTTCCTTTCCGCCCTTAACCATCGACATCGAAGCGAGCTCGTATCCGGTTCCTTCACTTGGGGCGTTGATCTCAATGTTTGCACCACCGGCTTTGAGTTTTACTTGGTCGTGCGCATATCCGATTGCAATTGGGATCTCACCGATCGCGACACTCTTACCAGGGGCTGAACCACTTAAGGTGTACTGGTCGATATTCTTATCAAGAGCGTGCATGTAATCCATCATTGCATCTTCAGAGCCCTTGACGTAGCGCATCGTGGTCAGGACGTTGTAACTGGTTCCCGAGGAGTTCGGGTTTGCCATTCGAATCATTCCCTTGTATTGGGGCTTTAAGAGATCTTCCCAGCTCTTCGGCGGGGTGATTCCCAATGCTTTTGCCCGATCCAAGTTGGTGACAATGGTAAGCGGGCCGACGTAGAGACCGAACCAATACCCTTCAGGGTCGCGGTACTCTTGCGGGGTGTTATTGGCGTAGCGTGAGAAATAGGGAGTCGTCAAGCCTTTTGTCTTGGCGGTGATGTGATCAAGTCCAACACCTCCAACCCAAATTGAAACTTGAGGATTTGCACTCTCAGCTTCAAGCCGAGCGATCGCCTCTCCACCAGCGAGGCGAACAAAGTTTACGTGAATCCCCGTTTCTTTTTCAAACATCTCAAAAAGAGCTGCTGCCAAAGGCTCCTCCAGCGTGGTATAGGCGTTTACTGAACCACCGGCTACCTCAGCTGCTTCTTCTTTTGTACCGGCAGCAAAAACGAGCGTGAAGCTCATAAGTACCAGTAATAACGTGAGCAACAATTTTT
>CAYUHP010000054.1:0-2572 GCA_964444595.1 uncultured Sphaerochaeta sp.
CCTTTGAGGTGGCTGGTTACCACATTCATCTGGTGGGCCAAATACTCTTCGAGGTTCATCGTATCTTGTTCGCGGCCACAGCGCCCCGGAAAGAAGAGCTCAAGAAGCTCATCGCAGAGCTGGCCGACAATTTCCATTCGCGGCAAAGGCTTAAGGCCGTGGAAGTTAGCTTTGCCGGCGATCCGGTCAAACGTCTTCAAAAATGAAGGGATAAATACCGTTGCGTCAAACGGATGATCTTTGCATGGTTCCATACCACTAGCTTACGGGTTCTCTCCCCCTTTAGGCAAGAAGGGAGCGCACCCGGAAGGCGAATCGTCGTGAAAGGGCGATCGCCAAACCCAGCTTGATCCCATCGCCGATGAGAAAGGGGAGCATCCCGGTAACAATGGCTTGCGTGAGGGTAAGAGAAAGGACGGTCTTCAGCATCAAGACCCCGCCAAGATAGATTACTCCCGTTGCCAGTACTCCAAAGAGGATCATCTGCCAGATCTTCTCTGATCCACCCAAACTTGCGACCCAGGCTGCCGGCAAAAGGGCAAGCAGATAGCCGCCGGTTGGACCGAAGAGGAGGGCAAAGCCACCGCCGCCGCTGAAGACCGGAAGTCCGATCGCACCGAGGACCAAGTACATGAGGACACTCATCGAGGCAATTGCGGGACCGCCGATAAAGCCGACCATGAGGACAAAGAGGGTTTGCAGGGTGATCGGGACGGGGGGAAGGGGAACTCGGATGAAGGATCCGACGATGATCAAGGCGGTAAAAAATGCAATCAATATTATTTTGCGTTCATTCATGGCGGGACAGTACCACAAAGTTCTTATCTATGTAAACCTTATGTAGGTTGACAATAGGAGATTCGTTTTTTATGCTCATCATATGAGCAGTAAAGATGAAGTCTTGAGCCGACTCCAAGAGAGTCAAAGCCCCCTCTCGGGGGAGAAGATCGCCTTAGATTTATCAATCTCCCGAGCGGCGGTGTGGAAAGCAATTGAGGTTTTGAGAGATGAGGGGTACCTCATTGAAGGAGTCACCAATCTCGGCTATCGCCTCATCTCACATCAGCCGTTGTTGAATCAAGCAAAACTTGAAACGATCTTTCCCTCCTACAAGGTTGATGTGCTGGATACGGTGGACTCCACCAATACGGAACTCAAACGGCGAAGCCCCAAGGTAAAAACATTGCTCGTTGCCCACAGCCAAAGTGGTGGGCGTGGGCGGTTGGGAAGAGGGTTCTTCTCACCCCGAGGAGGTATCTACCTGAGCTTAGCTCTTCCGCTCAATCTTCCGATCGATTCAGCTCTCTTAGTTACCAGCGCTGCAGCGGTTGCCACCAGTGAAGCGATCAGTGAGGTGTGCTCGCTTGAGCCCTCCATTAAATGGGTGAATGATCTCTTCTTAGGTGAGAAGAAGGTCTGTGGGATCCTCACCGAAGGGGTAATCTCAATGGAAAATCGAACCCTGGCAACGGTCATCATCGGAATCGGGATCAACCTCCACGTTCCGATCGATCAATTCCCGCTCGAACTACAAGATATCGTTACCTCACTCTTTGACACTACTGATTCCCTTCCGATCGATCCGCACACCCTGGTTCAAAGGATTATTTCAAATCTGGAGGTGTTCATTGAACGCCTTCCCGACCGATCATTCTTGGAGGCCTATCGAAAACGGTCCAATGTGATCGGAAAGAGAATCATTGTTCATGAAGGAAAAGTAACCTATCCGGGCTTTGTTGTTGGAATCGATGATGATGCTCATCTGATCATTAACGATGAAGAGGGCAAGAGCCGGGTGCTTTCAAGCGGGGAAGTCGGTGTTCGCCTTGAAGGGTAGGGAGCCTTTATTGTAGGATGCTCCCAGAAGGAAGAAACGATGCTCAGAGCAATACGCGCGAGTTGGAAAACTCGCATTGAAGAAGAATTACAGAAGATCGCCGAAACAAACGGGAAGGTTACGCTTCCTGAATTGATGGTCCAAACACCTCCAAAGGTTGAACTTGGAGATATCGCCTTTCCCCTCTTTGCTCAGGCAAAGATTTTGGGGATGAGCCCGGTGGCTCTTGCCACCGAGTTAAAGAGTCGCCTCGATGCCCACGAACTGCTTGTTGCCGGTCCGTATTTAAACGTCCGCATCGATATGGGTGCTCTTGCTCTTTCCTTAGCAAAGGTTGTCAAAGAGGAAGGGGATACCTATGGGCACAATACAACCTTAGCTGACAAGCGAGTGATGCTCGAGTTTAGCTGCCCAAATACAAACAAACCATTGCACCTCGGTCACCTTCGCAACGACTCGATCGGCGAGTCGGTCGCGGCGATCCTCAAAGCCAATGGAGCGGATGTCCGTAAAGTGAACTTGATCAACAACCGCGGAGTGCACATCTGTAAATCGATGCTTGCCTATCAGAAGTTCGGAGATGGAGAAACTCCCGAGTCCACCGGAAAAAAAGGCGACCACTTCGTCGGTGACTACTACGTCCTCTACAACCAGAAGGTAGAGGAGGACCCCACCCTGGAGGAGCAAGCCCAGGCGATGCTCAAAGCATGGGAGGATGGCGATGAAGAGGTAATC
>CAYUHP010000054.1:2672-12469 GCA_964444595.1 uncultured Sphaerochaeta sp.
CGAAATGAAGACTGGCCCTTTGACTCGATGATCTACGTGGTTGCCAGTGAACAGCAGTACCACTTCAAGGTCCTCTTCTATACCCTTGGCCTGCTTGGATATCCTTGGGCAGCGGACCTTCACCATCTCTCCTATGGGATGGTGAATCTGCCGGATGGAAAGATGAAGAGCCGGGAGGGCAAGGTTGTTGACGGGGATGACTTAGTTGAAGAGTTAACCCGCCTTGCCAAAGAAGAGATCATCGCTAAGGAGCGCGAAGCTCAAGTTGGCGATCTTGAAGAGACGAGTCTTTCAATCGCCCTTGGGGCGTTGAACTACTACCTGCTTCAGGTTTCACCGACGAAGGATATGATCTTCAATCCCGCTGAATCGATCTCCTTTAACGGTAATACCGGGCCCTATCTTCAGTATATGGGCGCTCGGATCAGCAGCATGCTGAGCCGGTATGGAAAGGAGATTCCCTCCTCCTTTGATGCCAGTGTTCTGACACTGGAGGATGAGCGGGCGTTGGTTCGCCATCTTGCGCTCTTCGGCGAAGTGGTTGAGCGCGCGGGACAGGGATATGATCCCTCGCAGATTACCGCGTACCTCTATGAACTGAGTAAGACGTTCAGTCGCTGGTACCACGACAATCCAGTGCTCAAAGCTCCGACTGAAGCCCTGGTCGAAGCGCGAGTAGTCCTTGCCAGTCTTGTTCTCCAAGTACTCAAGAACGCTTTCGCTCTTGTCGGAGTGCCCTTCCTCGCTGCTATGTAGGGGCGTAGTGGGTACAGAAGCGCCGAATAAAGCGCTCGGCTTGGTAGCGGATATCTTCATCGGTAAGAAGGGTCCGCACCAAGTGAAGCGCGATCACTGAACTGAACGTTTCAACTGCCAAATCAAGATCTTCAATCTTCAACTGACTGCGCTCCGCCAAACTCTCGATGAGGACGGAGCTTTGGGCGATCAGCATCTCATCAAGCGTTTGCTTGATCGCCTGTGCTTTCTCATTGCGCCACGCTTCCTGTTCGATGATCCGATAGAAGGAGGAGAGGGGTTCGGTTTCATAGAGCTCACTCCAGTGATCGAGGGCGCGAAAAAGAACTTCGGTCGCACTGCCATCAAGAGCGATCGTTCGCATCTGTTTTGTTGCCAAGTGGGAGCAGTAGGAAAATACTTCATCGATGAGGGCGGAGCGATTGGCAAAGTGGTGGAAGATCGTGGCTTTACTGATTCCATTCTCTTGAGCGAGCTGACGTAAGCTGACTCCGTCTAAGCCTTGTTCACTGGCGAGGGTGAGCATGCTGAGGATGAGTTGTTCTTTCATAGCACCATACTAACCGACCGGTCGGTAGGGAATCAAGAGCTTTTTCGTTAGAAATACAAGAGTTATCTCAATAAGTACTTGCATAAAGAAATGTAAGTGTGGTACACAATAGGTCGAACAATTACTGTTAAGGAAGAAAGCGAAATGTACGCACTTGTAGAAATTCTAGGAAAGCAGTACAAAGCGATCGAAGGCGAGACGGTCCAAGTTGATTATATCAGCAAGCAGGATGTCGGTAGCGCCCTTGAGTACGCAACCGTGCTTGCCGTTGTTGATGACAAGAATGCCCGCTTTGGAACTCCGTATGTTGAAAACGCAGTCGTTAAGGCGACTCTTGTTGAAAACATCAAAGGTGACAAGATCAAGGTATTCAAGAAAAAGCGCCGAAAGGGCTATCGCCGGACCCAGGGACACCGCCAGCGGTATTCCCTCGTGACGATCGATAAGATCATTGCATAAGGAGGACTGAAGATGGCATCAAAGAAAGGTGGCGGTTCAACCCGCAACGGACGCGACAGCAAAGCGAAGCGTCTTGGCGTAAAGCGCTATGGTGGCCAGTTGGTCAAAGCCGGTGAAGTCCTCGTTCGCCAACGAGGAACGAAGTTCCACCCTGGTGAGAATGTTGGCTGCGGTACTGACTTCACGCTGTTTGCCAAAGAAGCAGGACACGTCCTCTTCCACAGCAAGCGCAACAGAAAATATGTGAGCATCGTAACGGAGTAAGGTTCGTTCGAGGACCTATAGATGATTGGATTTTCAGACGAAACATATATTGACGTTGCCTCCGGAGACGGAGGCAACGGTTCTGTATCCTTCCGCCGTGAAAAGTTCGTCCCCAAGGGCGGACCGGACGGTGGTGATGGAGGTCGGGGCGGTGACGTAATCTTTGTCGTTTCCCACAACCTCAAGACCCTTGCTCACTTAAAACGGCAACGCTCGTTCCGCGCCGAACGGGGACAAAACGGCTCTTCGGCCCGTCGATATGGTCGGGATGGGGTGGATGTAATCATTCCGGTTCCCCCGGGAACCGTTTTGAAAGATCCCCAAAGCGGTGAAGTGCTGGTAGATTTAACGGACCATGAACGCTACGTCTTCCTTAAGGGCGGCCGCGGCGGTCAAGGTAACTGGCATTATCGCTCTTCGACCAACCAAGCACCACGCTACGCCCAACCTGGACAGAAGGGAGAGGCTTTGAGAATCGGGGTGGAGCTGTTGATCATCGCCGATATCGGCTTCGTCGGCTTTCCGAACGCCGGCAAATCCAGCTTGTTAAACACCCTCACCAACGCCCGCAGTGCAGTTGCCGATTACCCGTTTACCACAAAGGTTCCTCACTTAGGCATGATGCGCCACTATGAGCGCGATATCGTCCTTGCAGATATTCCCGGGCTCATTGAAGGGGCGAGCGACGGTTCGGGGATGGGAATCAAGTTTCTGAAGCACATCAGCCGAACTCTTGGGTTGGCGTTCTTCATCGACTTAAGCGATGAGCGCTACCTCACTGCGTTTGATACCTTATGCGAAGAGCTTGAGGCATTTGATCCCGAACTTCTTGAAAAAGAGCGGATCATCATCGGGACAAAGATCGATGAAGAGGGAACTGCCCCTCGCCTAAAGGAGCTCAAAGCGAAGTACCCTGCGGAAAAGATCATCGGTTTGTGCGTGTACTTCGACCAAGGGGTCAATGAAGTAAAGCAGGCGTTGTACGAAATCGTTGAGAAGGTCGACCCCACCACGGTGGAGGACTTAGGCTTTCAAGCGGATGTTGATCAAGACGCGCACTATGAGATGGAGAAGCCGCCGTGGGAAGAGTGATGGAAACGGCGATGGTCGGCGGATCGTTTGATCCGATCCACCTCGGACATTTACACCTTATCCACACCGTAGCAAAACGTTCGCCCTATCGGCGCTTCATCTTAGTACCGGTGAGCCAAAACCACTTCAAACCCACCGCTCAACCCGCCCCCGGGCCCGATCGCTTGGCGATGGCTCAGTTGGCGGTTGAACACTATCGGACCCTCTATCCCGATGATCCGGAGCTTGAGTTTGTCGTCGATGATTGTGAGCTGAAACGCGAAGGACCTTCCTATACCTACGATACGGTAAAAGAGCTGTATTTGCGGTATTCGATTAAAGGAAGATTGGGCCTCCTTCTTGGTGATGATTTACTCGCTCAGCTTCAAAATTGGCACCACTATAAAGAGCTGAAGGAACTCGTTCGCTTTATCGTCATTCGCCGGGAGCATTCGGTGATTGATTTTGATGACCTCGCGGCCGATCTTTTCTATTTAGATAATCCGACCGTTGAAGAAAACTCGACGGTTATTCGCACAGCCCTCAAAAAGCTGAGTGCGGAGGACCGTCTCGATCCGGCAATTGAAAAACTGATGCCGCCCTCGGTCGCTTCATATGTCCAAGACCATCGACTTTACCGCTCTTAAAGGGCTTCTATCACCGAAACGACTGACTCATTCGATCGCGGTGGCTCAGCTTTGTCACCAACTGAACGAGCAGTACGATCTGGGTTTAGATTCCTATGATCTTACCCTTGCTGGTCTGGGGCACGATATCGCCCGATCGTGGAGTGAAGAAGAGCTCCGGACTTACGTAGCGAGGAATAAGATCTCTTTATATGAGGGCGAAGAGCCGATCGTTGATCTGCTTCACGCCCCGGTGGGCGCTCATTTGCTTAAAACAATGGGCGCTGATGAAGCAGTATCCAACGCGGTGCGCTACCATACAATTGGAAGTACGAAGATGGGAACGCTCGGCTTTACTCTTTTTGCAGGCGACTACCTCGACCCGAATCGGACGTTCTTATCAAACAAAGAGCGCTCAGCGCTCTTAGCAGAGCGGACAATCGAGGATCTTGTTTTGCACATCTTAAGCAGGAGCACCGCGTACTTACAAACTCTCGATAAGCCAATCCTTGCACCCACTAAGGAGTTAATCACGTTCCTGGAGGAGCGATGAGAAGGTATCTACTCATTGCAATGTTAGTTCCTCTCTTGTTCGTCTCCTGCTTGCATGAGCGAGGGGAGATCGTTCGCTATCAAAGTGAGACCTTTACTGCGTACGCTTGGATTGAAGAGCGAGATTTAGCGGTGATCATAACCGATCCATCGCTTATTGTTCCGAGTGTGAGGGTTGTTGAACTTAATGAAACGCTCTTAGCTGAGGTTTCAGAAACCCTGCTGCAGTTACGTCGAGCTACTGAGCAAGTAGACCCCGTATCAGCTCTGGTTGCGAATAAGAGACTCTTGAGAAAATCCCCGCTCGTCGATACACTTGCTTTATTGTGTGAGGATCCCAGCTTCGGCCGGCGCCTCGCAAAACTGAGTTCAACCACGTTTCTCGATCTTCGCGGTATGAAGTTCGAAAACGATATCTTTGAACTCTATCTACATGATGTTCGTGCCTACCAAATGAGGAGAAATACTACAAAATGAATGAACGAACCTTGAGCGATGCCCAAGCAATTGTTACCTATCTTGAAGACCATCGCTGCAGTGATGTCCACGTAATCGATGTCAGCGAACGAGCTTCTTGGACCGATTGCTTCATCATCGCTACGGTCAACAGTGTCGGACACCTTCGCGGTGTTGTCCACAACATCTGGGACCTGCTCAATGAGCGGGGCTTGCATGTTTCCAACCGTCAGAAAAAACCCGCCGGTGACGGCTGGGAACTGATCGACTGTGGGGATATAGTGATTCACTTAATGAGTGAGGAGCTTCGAGAGTTTTACGCCCTTGAGCGACTCTGGCGCGAGCTTTAAATTACCTGAATATCCTTCCATTTACCGCGCGCAAATCGCCAGATAAATGCGATTGAGCGCGCAACCCAGTCTACGTACATCCCAATCCACACTCCATAGACTCCCCACCCGAAGTTCATCGCCAAGATGTACGACCCTCCGACTCGAAGGGTCCACATGCTGATGATCGAAACGATCATCGTAAACTTGGCGTCGCCCGCTGCCCGAAGGAAGTTGGGCAGCACAAAGGAGGAGGACCAAAAGAGGATTGAAGCGACCATGATCGATTGAAAGAGCACGATCGCGATCGCGGTTGCCTCTTCGCCGAGATTGAATGCCGAAGCGATCTGCGGGGCAAGGAAGAAGATGGGAGTGGCAAGGATGAACATTGCAATATACGCAAAGAGCAGTAAGCGTTTGGCGTAGTAGACCGATAGATCAGCTCGGCGTGCCCCGATCGTTTGACCGATGATCGTAACCGAGGCCATCGAGATCGCTCCGCCGGGGATGTTGATAAAGGAAGCGACACTTCCGGCGATAGCATTGGCTGCCAAGCTCGCCGTTCCAAAGGAAGCGATAAACCCCTGAACCAAAAGTTTTCCGATCTGAAACATCGAGCCTTCGACTCCGTTGGGAACTCCGATGGCGAGGATCTTGCGAACCATCCAGAACTTGATGTCAAAGATTCGGTAGGAGCGAACTGAGATTCGATTCTTCGGCGAGCGGAGCAGGGCGAGGATGAGGATTGAACCGATGATTCGACTGACTAGGGTCGAAAGGCCCGCTCCGGCAACTCCCATCTTCATGACGAAGATAAGAAAAGCATTTCCTCCGATGTTGAGGATGTTCATTACCACACTGACATAGAGGGAGACGCGGCTGTTACCCATCGAACGAAAGAGGGCGGCTCCGCTGTTATAGGCGGCAAGAAACGGTAAAGAAAGTAAGATGTAAAAGAAGTAGGTTGCTCCATAGTCGAGGAGTTGGAGATCGATCTTACCGAAGATTGTGGCGATGATTCCCCGCCGAAAGGGCATACAGAGTAAGAGAAGAATGGTTGCAACCAACACCGAAAGGTTTAAGAGCTGGCGAGCGGCAATATTTGCTGATTGATCATCCTTTCGGCCAAGGTACTGACTTGCTACGACCGCCCCTCCGGTCGCAAAGGCAGCAAAGAGGGTGACGATGAGAATGGTAATCGAGTCGACCAAGCTGATCGCACTGACCGCTTCTTCGCCGACCGATGCGACCATGAGAATATCCGCCATCCCGATCGTGACGTTAAGCAGCTGTTCCAGCATGAGCGGAATGATCAGCTTGAGAAGAAATCCTGGTTCAAAAAATTGCCCAGATTCAAGGGAGCGTAGTCTGTTGTGCAAGGCAGGTCCTCACTCCTATCCTACGCTGTTCCTGGTAAACGAACAAGCACTTATCAGTCGGTTGTTAGGAGGGCGGCGTCAGTTGCGTACGTTTTCTTTCGCAGATCCTTAAAGAGCCGAACAAGTTTATCAACGGTGAGGCCTTTTTTCTCCTCGCCGCTGACATCCAAGATAATCTGGCCTTCATCCATCATGATCAAGCGAGTTCCAAAATCAATGGCAAACTGCATGTTATGGGTGACCATTAAGGCGGTGAGTTTTTGCTCGTTAATGAAGCGTTCGGTAAGATCCATCACGATCTGAGCGTTGCGAGGATCCAAAGCTGCGGTGTGTTCATCCAAGAGCAACATCTTAGGTCGACTCATCACACTCATCAAAAGAGTGAGGGCTTGGCGCTGGCCACCGGAGAGAAGACCCACGTTATCTTTGAGCCGCCCTTCCAATCCTATTTGGTTAAGGATCTCCCGGAACTCCTCCCGTTTGGCGTTGTTTAAGCTGATCTTAAGGCCTTTCATCCCTTTGGTTTCGGCGGTGATCATATTATCTTCAACGCTCATATTGGCGGCGGTGCCCTTGGTGGGGTCTTGGAAGATTCGTCCGATCGTCATCGCCCGGCGGTACTCCGCCTTGGTGGTGATATCCGTTCCATCAAAGGTGATCGTGCCGTTGGTAACCGGGTAGGTTCCGGCGATCAAGTTAAAGAGGGTCGACTTACCCGAACCGTTGGATCCGATCACACAAATGACGTCGCTCTTTTTGACGTGGAGGTTGATGTCGGTGAGGGCGGTTTTTTCATTGACCGTTCCCGGGTAGAAAACCTTGGTAATGTGTTCAAGCTTAAGCATCGATCGCCTCCTGATGTTTACTTCGTTCAATCGCCTTCTTTCGGGCTCCGCGCGTTGAAGCGGCACTTCGCCCTTGGGCGATGAAGAGGCTGACGATGACGAGTATTCCGGTCAGTAGTTTAAAGTCATTGGGGGTAATGTTTACTAAGTAGCCATACTTTCGACCAAAGAAGAGGAGGGCTTTGTAGATGATCGCTCCCAGAATCGCCCGAAGGGTAATGAGGCTGATTCGGTTGGAGGAGAAGAGGAACTCGCCGATCATGATCGCCGCCAAGCCTTGGACCACCATCCCTTGGCCGAGGTTCGCATCGGCAAACCCTTGGTATTGGGCAAGCAGGCCGCCACTGAGGGCGATGAGGCCATTGGAAAGGCCGATGCCCATCAGTTTCAATACTTCGGGGTTGATCCCCTGGCTGATGACCATCTGCTCATTTCCCCCCATTGCACCCATCGAAACACCCAAGTCGGTTCGGAACCAAATGTCCACCAAACTCTTGATGATCAAGACAACGATGAGGGTGCCCACCAGTGAGGCGATCTCTGGTTTGAAGAAGGAGAAGAACGCGGGCAGTTTCGTGTAGAGGGTTTGGACTCGCAGCAGGGGGACGTTTGCTTTGTTGCCGAGGATCCGGAGGTTGATCGAGTAGAGCATCGTCATCGTGAGGATACCTGCAAGCAGGCCGGGGATTTTCAGTTTATTGTGAATTGCGGCAGTAATCATCCCGGCGATCACTCCGGAAAGAAACGCTAGGATAAGGGCGAAGGCGATCGGAAGGCCGCCAACGATTGCCATCGTTGCCACAGCGGCTCCAGTTGCCACCGAGCCATCGCACGTCAAGTCGGCAAAATCTAAAATTCGATAGCTGATAAGGATCCCAATGACCATCAATGAGAAAATCAGTCCATCTACAAAAATTCCTTCTATCATCTCACACCTCTACCCAGAAAAAACCGCCGGTAAGCCCGGCGGTCTGAACTCCAACAACTTAGTGGCTTACGTGCTTGCCGTCCTTGATCAGGACCGCTGCCGCATCCTGAAGGGATTGCGGAATAGTATATCCAAGCCGAGCCGCAGTATCAAGATTGAACCATAATTCAAACTTCGTAGGATCGGTTACGTAGACCGTCCCGATCGAGCCGGCATCAGTGCCTGAAAGAATTTGTTCAACAACTTTTCCTGTTTCAACACCGATGTTGTAGTAATCAAAGCCCCAAGCGATGAGGGCGTTTAAGCCTTCAATGGCGGCCGGGTCGGCACTGAAGAGCGCCTTGTTTGCTTTGGTGGTTACATCATCGACGCTCGCTAGTGCACTGATTACCGCGTTATCAGTGGCGATGTAGATCGCATCGACTCGGTCGATGATCGATTGAGCGGCCATCTTCACTTCACTGGAGTTAGAGATCGCAGCGGTAATAAACTCACCACCAAATTTTTCCGTAGCAGCTTTTGCCAGCTCCATCAGGACAACTCCGTTGGCTTCGCCGGAGGCGTAGATGTTACCGATTCGCTTTGCTCCGGTAATATCCATCAACAGTTTAATCTGCTCTTCGACAGGGTTCATGTCACTGACGCCGGCGATATTCTTTGCAACAAGACCCGCTTCTTCAGAATCGGTAACGGCACTGAAGACAACCGCGGTACCTTGGCTTGGGCCAAAGACTTGGGCAAGGGCTTGGGCGGAGGGGGTGGCAATTCCAACAGCAATCGAGACTTTGTCGCTCTTAAACTTTTGAGCAATTGAAGAAGCGGTGGAGATATCACCATTTGCATTCTGTTTGTCAAACGAAACAGACAAGCCTTGAGCAGTAAGATAATCGATCATTCCTTGCTCAGCGGCATCAAGGGCGGGGTGGGCGAGCAATTTGCTAATCCCAACTGTGTAATCAGCCTTAGGGGCCTTATCGCTTTGGCCTCCGGCAACCAACAGAGTAGTAAGAACACAAAGCAGTACAATGGTAGTTCCAATCCGTTTCATATCAGTATCCTCCAACCGAATGGTGTGACGTTGCGTAACTATAATGGGTTGTTTTGGATTTGTAAATATATGTATGCATGAATGTGGATATTCATACAGAGATTATGCATAAACAATAAAAAACACAGCCCGAAGGCTGTGCTGTATTGGAACCTCTTGCGAGTTAGAAATCGTCATCGTAGTAGTCGAAATCATCCTCGTCATCATCATCGTCATAGAGTTCATCCTCAAAGGAATCATCTCCATCAACCATAAACCCGTCGTCTAAGAGTTCATCATCCTCCTCGTCGTCGAGCATCTCATCATCATCAATCGGGAACTTCATCGACTCTCGCTCGTCGAAGTCATCGTCTTCTTCATCTTCGAATTCGTTGAAGTACCGATCTTCTTCATCTTCTAATTCGTCGTCATCTCGGTATGGACTCATGGCACGCTCCTCACATTTAACGTTACACCTACAACATAAAAGAGAGTTTATCGGTTGTCAATTCTAAATCATTCACGATTGAGAAGAGGGTGAGCCGAAATATAAAA
>CAYUHP010000055.1:0-8363 GCA_964444595.1 uncultured Sphaerochaeta sp.
TATGAAAACAATCCTTTGTTATGGTGACTCCAACACCCATGGAGCGAACCCCAGTGGGGGACGATGGGAGTATAGCAAACGGTGGCCGGGAATTCTCGCTTCCCTGTTAGGTGATGAATACTACGTTATTGAAGAAGGCTTGGGTGGAAGAACTACAGTCTTTGATGACCCCTTTGGGGTGTGTCGCAACGGTAAGACCTATCTCCCCGTTGCTTTGGCTACCCACCAACCTCTTGATCTACTTATCATCTCTCTGGGAACCAATGATACGAAGCGCTACCTCGGTACTGATGAGCGGACGATCGCGGGTGGAATCGAAGAGCTGGCAACAATTGCCAAAATCTTTGAAGTTAAACAGATCATGGTTATCTCACCGATTCACATCGGTCCAAGGATTGAAGAGACGATCTTTCCAGGCTTTACCAAAGAATCGGTTGCGATCAGCCACAAGGTACGTGATCGAATCAAAGTAATAGCTGAGAATGAAGGCCTCATCTTTTTTGATGCAGCAACGGTCGCCACCTACAGTGAGATCGATCAACTGCACATGGATGAGAGTAGTCACCGAAGCTTGGCTGAAGCATTGAGTGAAGTAATAAAAACGAACCTTTAACCAATCTCCGCATCGATGTAATGCTTCGATTGTTTCTTGATCTTCTTTAGTTCAAGCTTCTCAGCTTTGAGCCACTCCTTTCGGCTGATCAAAGCAACTTGCTCCACGGGTTTACCGCCGACAAATTGAGTGATCGCACTCTCTGCCTCATCGGTTCCCGTTGCCCGCGGATAGGCGAAGAATCCGTGGAAGCCTTTCTTTACTTCAAGGTACTTCACCGGGGTGTCGGCCGAGGCGAGGGCGTCGGCGTAGAGTACACCATCATCACGCAGTGGATCATACTCACAACCGATTATGAGGGTGGGAGGAAGGCGACTGTGGTCCTTTGCCAAAAGCGGTGAGAAGTTTGGATTCAGGGTATCTTTCGGTTCTCTTTGGTAGTTGTGGATGAAGAATGCCATCTGCCGATCGGTGAGGGTCGGTGAATCCTTATGCTCCTCATAACTGGCGGTTCGCATTCGCCCATCAGTTACTGGGTAGAGTAAAACTTGGCCAGCAATTGCCGGACCTTTGCGGTCACGAGCAAGGCGGCTGACAACCGCGGCAAGGTTTGCCCCGGCACTATCACCGACTAAGAAGATTCGATCGGGATCGTTCTTCCAGTACCGACAACCTGCCGCTGCCCAAAGAAGGGTGTTGTAACAGTCTTCGACGGCAGTCGGAAAGCGGTGTTGAGGTGCTAAGCGATAATCGACTGAGAGCACCGAAGCTCCCGTAACGTCCGCTAAGTGGGCACAGATGATATTGTAGAGATCCATGTTTCCCCACACCCAACCACCGCCGTGGTAGAAGATGATGAGGGGAACAAGATCACTGATCTCCCTTGAGCCCTCTTTTTCAAAGAGATAGCCGGTAACTTTTCCATCATCGACGGGGATGACGAATGTTTTCGTAGTGATGTTTCGCGCGGGCTTACCAAAGATCCGGCGAGTTAACACATTTGAGGGAAGGGAAACAGCATTCAACTCAGCGATACGTTCGGCAGTTAGTTCATCAGGATCCCAATTGGAGATCTTGTTCACGAGCTTAATCAACCGTTTCATTCGCCGAGACAAGTCATACTCAGTCATCGTAACTCATCGTAGACTATCTCAATGGACTCTTCAAGAAGCTTCTTCAGTTGTATTGAACCGAAAGGGGGCAGTATACTCGGTAGGTATGAAAACGCAAACCCGATTTGGCTATGACTTTATCAGTGAAGCCTACCTTCCCAGTGGCCGGGATGAACACTACCTTCGCTTTGAGCAAAGCACCAAAGATCCCAACTCCTACCGAGCCTTGCGCGTCGAAGAGATCGTCATCCTTAAAAATAACTTAAACTACAGCCCAAACTGGGCGGATGTGGTAGTTACCGATCCCTTTGACCCATCGCTGATTCGTAACAGTGAGTTTTACGGCCTTGTTCGCCTTGGAGTTGTTTCAGTGAACACCGTAAGCTTTCATGATTTCACTGTTCCTGTGGGAATCGTGAACTCGCGAATCGTCAGCTGTGATATCGGTGATAACTGCTCGATCATGGAGTGCACTTACCTCAGTCACTACATCATCGATGATGAAGTAGTGCTCTACCGAATCGGGGAGATGCAGACCACCAACCACGCCAAGTTTGGAAACGGGGTGCTCAAAGAGGGCGAAGACCCGGAGGTGCTGATCACGATCGATGTCGTCAACGAAGCCAAGGGACGAAGCATCCGCCCCTTTGACGGAATGCTACCCGCCGATGCTCATCTGTGGTCCACCTATCGGGAAGACAAGACCTTGATGGCGAAGTTTGATCAACTGACTGACAAGGTTATGGATTCTAAACGAGGCTATTACGGCTTCGTTGGAAAGAAGAGTGTGATCAAGTCGTGCGATACGATTAAGGATGTGTTAATCGGTGAAGGTGCGTACATCAAGGGGGCGAACAAGCTGAAGAATCTGACCCTTCGATCAACCCTCGCTGAGAGTGTTCAAATCGGCGAAGGAGTTGAGCTGGTCAACGGGATCATCGGTTCGGGTTCCCGAATCTTCTACGGCTCCAAAGCGATTCGCTTTGTGATGGGGGATAACTCAAACCTCAAGTACGGAGCGCGATTGATCCACTCCGTCTTAGGAGATAACTCCACCGTCAGTTGTTGTGAGATCCTCAACAGCTTAATCTTCGGTTCGCACGAACAACACCACAACAACTCATTTCTTGTCGCTGCTCGAATAGAGGGGCAATCGAATATGGCCGCCGGGGCAAACCTCGGCTCCAACCACAACAGCCGAGCCAACGATGGTGAGATGATCGCCCGCCGAGGATTTTGGCCGGCGCTCTCCACCACCGTAACGTATGACTCGTACTTCGCCAGCTACACGTTAATCGGTAAGGGTTCTTACCCATATCCCCTCTCGGTTCCCCTGCCGTTTTGCTTGCTTGGAAGCGATGAGAACAGTAACCGGAGGGTGATGATGGGCGCATATTGGTGGATGTATAACCTCTATGCCTTAGAGCGAAACACCCACAAGTACCAAAGCAGAGACGTGCGCAAAGATCCGCGTCAGCGGTATGAACCCTCCTACTTGGCCCCCGATACGGCAAATGAAATCATCGAAGCCCGAAGACTCCTTGAGCTGTGGGTGGGCGAGAGTTTAGGTGATGGAAAAAACGATGAAGAACACCTTCGTTCTCAAGGCAGAGCGTTGATCCTCAACCAACCGGAGTTGGTTAAGCGGGCGATCATCACCACGTATGCGGTAGAAAACTCTAAGCAGCCAGTGATCGTTCTCAAGCCAGTTGAGTCCTACCACGCTTATGGAGAGATGCTTCTTTGTTATGCGATGAAGACGCTCGTGAACTATGTAGCGACTTACGGTAGTGCGGTGAGTGAGGTACTTACTACAAAGAAGCCCAAGATCGATTCTTGGGAGAATATCGGCGGTCAACTTGTTCCCCGCCATCGAGTGGAAATGCTGTTCCAGCAGATCAAAGAAGGGAAGATTAGCAGCTGGGATGAGGTCCATCACACCTACTCAGTGTGGGCCGAAGCATATGAAGAGGATACGCTCACCCATGGCCTCGGGGTGCTTTCCTTCTTACTTGAAGGTAAGACGCTTTCAAGCACTCTGTGGGATACCCTCGTCGAAGAGACGAGAAACCTCGTTCAAAAGATCGAAGAGGGAATCTATCACTCCAAAGAGAAAGACTCTTTGAGTCAATTCACGTTAACGACCTACCGAAGCGAAGAGGAGCGAGAAGCTGTGTTGGGGAATCTGGAGGATGATCAGCTGATTAAGGCGGTGCATGAAGAGATGGAACTCTTTCTCAATAACTTGGTCAATGTTTCGTTCTAGAGAAAAGCAAACGGCTGTCATCATGACAGCCGTTATCTTGGAGCCAATGGGACTCGAACCCACCACCTGCTGATTGCGAACCAGCCGCTCTACCAGATGAGCTATAGCCCCGAACTTAAGAAACAAATTATATCAGGGAGAAAAAACTGTCAACTCATTAGCTTACAGTGCCCGACTTATGTGATAAAGTTACTCAATGTAGGAGTCCGCCATGGATGAAGAGTATAGAGCTGATATTTTATCCTCAGTGATGAACACGATTGCCGATCCCATCATGATTATCGATGAAGAAGGTCGGTACCTCGAAGTGTTCGGTGGCACGGATCGAACTCTCTATGATGACGGTCGACCATTGAAGGGAAAGATGGTTACGGAGGTACTCTCCAAAGAGTTTGGCCTCTTTTTTATTAACCAGATCAAACATACGTTGGTAACCGAGTCATTAAATGTCTTTGACTACCGCCTCGATACCAAAACCGTGAACTTGCCGGTGTTTGAAGGCCCAGGCGGTGTTCAATGGTTTGAAGCCCGAATGCATCCGCTGAAACAACCAATCGAGGGCAAGCGGGCAGTCATCGCTATGATCATCAATATCACTGAACGCCGGGCGTTACAGCGAAGGCTCCATGAACTCTCCTACAAAGATCCATTGACCGGCTTGTACAATCGCCGGTATTTCCTTGAACGAATTAATGTCCATATCTTAGAGGGGAATTCAATTCACCTTATGTTCTGTGACATCGACCACTTCAAAGCGATCAATGATGAGTTTGGACACTTAGCTGGCGATGATGTGATCCGAGCGTTTTCTAACATATTACAGGAGATCTTAGGTCAGTCCATAACGATCTGCCGCCTCGGCGGCGATGAGTTCATCGCAGCGTTGGTGAACTCAAGTGATCGGGAAGCTCTTTCTCTTGCAGAGAAGGTGCGCTCCACCGTTGAGAACCACCACTTCTCCTACCATGATCATCCTGTCCATTTTACTGTTTCCATCGGAGTGGCTGACGTAACTCATGGCGATCTTGATGGAGCAGCGTTAATTGAACATGCCGATAAAGCCCTCTATGAAGCAAAGGAGACGGGTCGTAATCGCGTATGTCTCTACAGCGGACCCCCGTTAGGGTGATGAGAAGATGATCTACTTAGTCGTAAACATCAGCCTTCTTCTTACGATGAGCATCCTTATTGGCATCCACCCGATCAAAACCGATTCTTGGTGGGAGCAAAATAGGGCAGCCCGGGGAGTTCTTGTTGGGTTGCTTGGTTTTGCTTTGATGTGGTTTCCTTTCACCTTCACTGAAGGAATCGTCTTTGACTCACGAACGATTCTTCTTACCATAAGCGGGTTGGTGTTTGGTCCAATCCCGACGTTCATTGCCGCGATCATGATGATTATCATGCGCTTGTTCCGGGGAGGATCAGGTGTCGTCATGGGTGTTGCCACGATCATCGTCTCTTCGGCAATTGGAAGCGGTTGGCATCTGTGGCGCTTTCAAACGGTCAAAGCCTCATCAAAAAGTCCAATCTTTGAATTTCTCGGAGTAGGCTTTGTTGCCCATCTCCTCTCTTGGTTGTGTGTGTTTCTTCTGCCTCGGAGCGAATGGGCTGAAGTAATTCGAACAATCAGTTTTTCCTTCTTACTTATCTATCCGCTTGTTACGATGGCGCTGGGAACACTTCTGTTTAACCAAATCCAACGGATAAGCGTAATCAGGCAGGTCGCTCGCAGTGAACTGATCTTTAAAGCAATCTTTGCTGAAGCCCCAATCGGGATGAGCCGAACCGAGCTCCGAACCCGAAAAATCCTTGAAATAAACGACGCGTATGCGAGGTTCTTGGGCTTTGACCGCGAAGAGATTATCGGTCACTCATGGAATGATTTTGCTCTCGTTGAAGAGCAGGAAGAAACTGATCGTGCGGAGTTTCTCCTCCTCAGTGGAACGAGTGATCGAATCAACATGGATAAACGATACCGGACCAAGGATGGCCGAATCGTTTGGGCAAACCTCACAGTATCCAATCTCTCCGTCACAAAAGATACTCAAGAGAGCCTAGGCATGATCGTCGATATCACTGAGCGAAAAGAGTATGAAGAGAAGCTGCTGTATATCTCGACTCACGATGCGCTTACTGGACTCTACAGTAGGGCGCACTACGAACAACACATCGAGCAGTACAAGATTCCAAAGCATCAACGAGCAGCAGTTCTCCTTGCCGATGTGGATGGGCTAAAGATCCTCAATGAAGCGTTTGGCCAGAGTGAAGGAAATCGCTTACTAAAACGCATTGCCACCATCTTCCAACAGGTAGCTTCAGCAGATGATTTTCTTGCCCGAATTGGCGGTGATGAGTTTGGCTTTATCATGCTGAACCGCAGCGTTGATGAGTATGAAGAACTCGCCGCCGAGCTAGGTGCTAAACTCTCATCGATCACCATGGCCGGTGGTATGGAGATGCGGGTCAATACAGTTCTTGCAATCGTCGATGAGCAAGAGCGGAGCCTTACCAATGCGGTTGTTGAAGCAGAGAAGATGCTGGCAACACGGAAGCTCTTTGAAGAGACACCGACTCGGGGAAACCTGGTGCATACCGTTATCAACGCTCTCCACGTTCGAAACAAACGAGAGGAACGCCACAGTCGCCGCGTCTCCTTCCTGAGTGAACAACTGGGTCGAGCAGTTGGCTTAAGCGATGAAGAGATCGGCCAGCTTCGCTTGGCGGGTCTCTTTCACGACATCGGTAAGATTGCGATCGCCGAGGAAGTCCTTAACAAACGCGGTGAGCTGACTGCTGAAGAGCGAAGCGAGATGCAAAGGCACGTGGAGATCGGCTATCGCCTTCTCATCAGTGTTGAAGATATGGCCCCAATCGCCCACATCGTCCTGGCTCACCACGAGCGAATCGACGGCACAGGATATCCTAGAGGGCTCAAAGGGGAAGCGATTCCCCTTCACGCCCGGATCATTGCCATCGCTGATGCGTATGATGCGATGACCTCCACGCGAACGTACCAAAAGCAAATCACCAGCCGAGAAGCGGCTGCGGAGATCAAAGAGTGCAGCGGAACCCAGTTTGATTTCAACCTCACCAAAACCTTCATTGAAGATGTGCTCTTCCTCTCCTACAACGAGGTCTAATCTATACAGGCTAGTGGAGCCATTGTACGATTGAGGTGGAGGTGCGTATGGCAGTCATTACGATCTCTCGTCAAATTGGAAGTTCGGGTACCTACATAGCGAATGAACTTTCAAAAAATCTCAAGCTTGCGTACGCGGACAAAACTGTCATCGAAGCGGTGATGGAGGAGTATGGGTTTGCTAACTTTGAGAACGTCTATGAGAAACGATCGAGCTTTTGGGAACGCTATGATGAAGAGCGCCAAAAGATCGTCCGCTTTCTCAATGCAACACTCTATGCGTTTGCGAAAACCCAAGATGTTGTCATCCTCGGCCGAGGTGGGTTTGGCCTCTTCCAAAACTTCAGCGATGTACTGAATGTTCGCATCAAAGCTCCCTTGGAGCTTCGACTCGAACGGAAGGTCAAAGAGTATGGCCTCAGTGAAGAGACGATGCTTGCGGCTCTTCAAGAAGCCGATCATGTTCGCTGCGCTTTTGTCGAACACGATCTTGGCTTTGATCACAACAACGCTGAGCTCTTTGACTTGGTGATCGATACCGGCATCGTTTCACCGGCAACAGCGGTGAATTGGATAGCCGAGGCGTATCATCACCTTAAGGCAAATCCTCGAGTAGATGGGCAGGTTACCACCGAGGCCTTGGTCGTCGATGAAATCCTACTCAAGACAGTTCGCGAACACCTAAGAAAACGATGATATACATATTTATACAGCAATTTCGCTGAATATATGCATAACCACTGGTAATCTTTTTCATTTTCTGTATAATTATACCAATCTTGATTGGGGAGGTTGGTATGATTCGTGCTGGAGTAATTGGAGCTACTGGGTATGCTGGCTCTGTTCTCGTCACCTTACTCGTTGGCCATCCAGAAGTTGAATTGGTCTATCTGGCTTCGCACTCCTATGCGAACAAACCCTATAGTGAGATCTACCCCTCGATGAGCGGGCATTGTGACCTCATCCTCCAGGAGGAGGATATCGAGGAAGCAAGCAAAGGGTGTGACGTGCTTTTCTTGGCACTTCCGCACACCCTTGCTTCTCAGAAAGTAACTCAAGAGATCTTGGACCGATGCGTTATCATCGACCTTGGGGCGGACTACCGCCTGAAGGATCTTGATACCTACGAAGCATGGTATCAGTGCACTCACTACTCCAAGGAGTTAATCGACCAAGCGGTCTACGGCCTCAGTGAACACTATCGCAGTGAGATCCAAAGCGCCAATCTCATCGCCAACCCCGGCTGTTACACTACCTGCTCGATCATGACCCTTGCGCCGTTAGTCGCCGAAG
>CAYUHP010000055.1:8463-10743 GCA_964444595.1 uncultured Sphaerochaeta sp.
TTTGTTCGCTTGATGGGCTCACTCTTACCGGAGACCCGGTACGTGCACTCCACCAATACGATTGCGATTGGATGGAAAGTGGACCCTCGAACAAAGCGGGTAATCGCCCTTGGAGCGATCGATAACTTACTTAAGGGTGCCAGCGGCCAAGCGGTGCAGAATATGAACATTCGCTTTGGCATCGAAGAACCTTTGGGCTTGGCCAAATGGGTTGCAAACCCCCTGTAGGAGAAGATGACGTGTACAAGAAGATAGAGGGCGGGGTTACCGCCGCCAAAGGCTATAAGACAGGCGGAATCGCATGTGGGATCAAGAAGCGAAAAAAAGACCTTGCGTTGATTTATAGCCAAACTCCCTGCACCTTTGCCGGCAGCTTTACCACCAACCTCGTAAAAGCAGCTCCGGTGCTTTGGGATCAGAACGTTGTCGACTCCAGTGATACGGTTCACTGCATCCTCATTAACAGCGGGAACGCTAATGCGGCTACCGGGGTCAAGGGAGCGGAAGATGTCGCGGCGATGGCCGCGCTTGTTTCCGACCATTTCAGTCTTCCAAAAGAGCAAACCTTAGTGTGCTCCACTGGGGTTATCGGTGTACCACTGCCGATGGACACGATCGAAAAAGGAATCAAAACAATCGTTCCAACCCTTGCTGATACCAAAGAAGCGGCGTCCCTTGCAGCTGAGGCGATCCTTACGACCGATACCTTTACTAAAGAGGTAGCGGTCGAAGTAATGATCGATCAAAGGTCAGTTCGGATCGGCGGGATGGCAAAGGGAAGTGGGATGATCCATCCCAACATGGCAACGATGCTTTCCTTTATCACCACCGATGCAAAGATTGAGAAGAAAACGCTCCAAACCTTGCTCGGCTCCTCGATCGAAGATACGTACAATATGATCAGTGTCGATGGGGATACCTCGACCAATGATACCGTATTGGTCCTCGCCAACGGCGAGGCAAAGAACAACACCCTTTCACCCTCCCACCCTGATTGGTCAGCGTTTGTCCAGGCGTTCGATTACGTGAACGCCGAGTTAGCAAAACTCATCGTCAAAGACGGGGAGGGGGCTCAGAAGTTCATCGAGATGACGGTAGTTGGAGCGAAGGACAAAGAGTGTGCTCGAACCCTCGCCCGCAGTGTCATCTCCTCCAACCTGGTGAAGACCGCGTTCTTCGGCAGTGACGCAAACTGGGGACGAATCATGTGTGCGATGGGCTACAGTGGCTCGGAGTTCGACCCTCAGAAGACCGACCTTTACTTTGAATCAGCGAAGGGCAAGATCCAAGTGGTCAAAGACGGCGAGCCAGTCGCCTTTGATGAGTACCACGCCAAGACGATCCTCTTGGAGCCGGTGATTCTCTGCACTGCTGATCTCAACGAAGGAGAGGCTTCAGCCACCGCATGGGGGTGTGACCTTTCCTATGAGTACGTCCGAATTAATGGAGATTATCGAAGTTGACTACCCAAACGATGGCCCAAGAGATCTTGAAGGCCGAAACCCTTATTGAAGCAATTCCGTATATTCGCCGCTTTGCCGGAGCGATCGCCGTGGTAAAGTACGGTGGTTCGGCGATGGTAAACCCCGAGTTGAAGAAAGCAGTGATCGAAGATATCGCAATGCTGAAGTATATCGGCCTGAGGCCAGTTGTTGTCCACGGAGGAGGTGCGGAGATCTCCAGCCACCTATCTCGCCTCGGTAAAGAGAGTGTCTTCATCGACGGATTGAGGGTAACCGATGAGGAGACCGCCTCGGTTGCCGAGATGGTTCTCTCCGGTTCGATCGGAAAGTCTCTGGTCGACAACCTTGAGCAAGTGGGCATCAAAGCGGTGGGGATCAGCGGTAAAGACGGGCGAACCTTTCTCTGTGAAAAGAAGAAAGATGAACAAGGGCGCGATCTTGGCTTTGTTGGTCAGATCAAAGAGGTTGACATCACCTTGATCGATTCGCTTCTTAAGAGTAACTTTGTTCCGGTCCTCTCTCCGATCGGAGTCGACACCGAAGGGAATACCTACAACATCAACGCCGATTACGCCGCCAGTGCGATCGCTGGATCGCTCAGTGCCCAAAAACTAATCTTCCTCACCGATGTGGAAGGGATCCTTAAAGACAAGGATGATCCCTCTTCGATCATCCGAACCTTAAGTCAAAAGCAGGCCCTTTCCTACATCGAAGACGGGACGATCAAGGGGGGGATGATCCCCAAAGTGGAGTGCTGTCTCGATGGGTTGGATAAGGGCGTTGAAAGTGTTCACGTCCTCGATGGCCGACTTCCTCA
>CAYUHP010000055.1:10843-12164 GCA_964444595.1 uncultured Sphaerochaeta sp.
TCCTTCCATGGCCGAACCTACGCGGCGGTGACCGCAACGGGACAGAAGAAGTACCACCAACACTTCGACCCGCTTCCCTCCGGCTTTGTCTATGCAACGTTCAATGACCTTGAGTCAGTGAAAGAACTCATCGATGAGAAGGCGTGTGCGATCATCGTCGAACCAATTCAAGGCGAGGGGGGAATCGTTCCGGCAACAAGAGCGTTCCTCCAAGGCCTGAGAGATCTCTGTGATGAGCACGATCTGCTCTTACTCTACGATGAGGTCCAATGCGGAATGGGGCGAAGCGGTAAGGCGTTTGCCCACCAGGTCTATGGTGTGAAGCCGGATATCCTTACCACTGCCAAAGCTCTCGCCGGGGGAGTGCCAGCGGGAGCGATGTTAACTCAGGGCAAGGCAAATGATGTCTTTGTTCCCGGGGATCACGCTTCGACGTTTGGAGGCAATGCCTTAGCAACCAGAGCGATTAGCTATATGTGCGATACGCTGCAAGCAAAGGGTTTCTTAACCCACGTAGATGAAATAGGCACCTATCTTCGAGCCAAGTTGGAAGAACTAAAGACCCAATTCCCCACCCTAATCACCGATGTTCGAGGAATCGGCCTCATCAACGGAATAGCTCTTACGATCCCTCCCAAAGATGTGGTTACCAAGTGCTTTGAAAAGAAGCTCCTTCTGGTAAGTGCGGGAAGTAACGTAGTACGGTTTGTTCCTCCCTTAATCATCAAAAAAGAAGAGATTGATAGTGCAATCGCAATCCTTAAAGAAAGTTTGGAGGAGATCGCTGTGTAGTGGTATACTGTCATTTCCAATGAACCGTAAGACGATTACACTTGACGCATTTGACCAAGGCCTCGGTGCGCAGGTCTTTGAAGATCTTGCCTTCGATAAGAACGTTATCGTGACCGATAACGATCTTCCCATAGGTGTGCTCTTAAGTCCCTCCGCTTACACAGATCTTCTTGATTGTCTTGAGGATGCCGAACTTCTCGCAGAGGTACTGCAAAGAGAACAGCGCGAAACAGAAGAGGGTCTAATCTCTCATTCCGACCTCTTAAAGAGCCTTTCGATCACCGAGGAAGAACTTGAAAGAGCTGAAACCTCTGAGATTGAATAATCAATCAAATTTCTTACAATTAGGGATTAATTCATGCTCATAGATTGCATTTGAGTCACAAAGTGTAAAGCAAAACAGCCTCAAAGTGTAAAGTGAAATGGCCTCAAAGTGTAAAGTAAAATAGCTCCAAAGTGTAAAGTGAAAGATTGCCTTGTTCAGCAACTTTGGGCAGAGATGGATACTGATGGATTAAAGATTCTAGAA
>CAYUHP010000056.1:0-11979 GCA_964444595.1 uncultured Sphaerochaeta sp.
ATTACAGTACATTGGTTTGTTGGCTATCAAAATTCAGTTACCCGGACAGCAGTGGGATGGACTATATATTTCAAGAAGCAATGGCAGATATGTTGGTGGGCGATTAGCAAACATTTTTGGAACTATAAAGAATATTTCAGAAAATACCAAGAATTTTATAAAGGTCAAAATTATTCTTAAGGATAATTACGGAAGTCATCTGAATACATATACACGATCTTTTGGCCCAGTCGAATCTGAGAAGGATATACCGTTTTGGATCTTTTCATATTCAGATGAAATTCATAGCACTGCTTATGAGATAGATATCGTGGAGGCAAAAGAGTACCACAATATCCCACCAGATCTTGTGGGGTTTGTTCAGGGGTATCATGATTTTTCTTATGATATTGTCGATTATTCACTGACTTTAGAAGAAGGATCCTTTTTTCAGAATTATACAGTTACAATTGACGTTACAAATATGAATAGTGTTGATTTGGATGTTTTTTATTTAGAGAGTCTGTTGTATGCCACAAATGGATTGATTGCTGATTATACCAATAAGTTTTCTGAGGGGCTATTCAAGGTTGGCGAAACAAGAGAATTCACACTGTCTTATTTGTTACAAACCGGTGAAGATGTAGCGGGAGTTGATTTTTGGGGTTTAGGTTATCAGTCTGACAAATCTCCTTGAATTTGATTTTGATATTCTCTTCCGGAGAAATTTCATAAGTGTTTTTGTACCTTGGTGAGGATCTCTGAATTCTATGGAGACTGTTTGAAAAAAGATCTGGACCCGGATACCATTTGATCCTATCCTGGTATCGAGGGCCCATATGAACAAATATGTATTTTCATGCCAGTCGGGGAAAGCTTACTATTGCAATTCTATTCCAGGTTTCTTGCAGGAAGATTCGGACAATATTGTTGGATCATTGGTTCGCAATGCTTTTGATATCTCCAATGAACAAAATGAAGCTTGGATCAACCAGATTAATGGATTGCAAAGGAAGTTAGAAGAGGGTGGCATTACAGGAGACATCATATTTGAATACGATATAATTCGGCTGGGAAAAAGGATTGATGTAATACTGTTGATTAAGCGCATGGTGTTTTCCTTAGAGTTTAAAAACGGTGCGAAGGCTTTCTTGGCCCAAGATGCTCGACAAGCCGAGGACTATGCACTTGATATCAAAAACTTCCATAAAGAATCAGAAGATCTTTTTGTATGCCCGATCTTGGTTGCTACAGAGGCTTCGCCCTACCAAAAAGAACAACCTCTTGAAGCTTATCCAGATGGCCAGGTGTTTCTCCAGCGTGAGAATATGGATTCTGTGATTGATAAGGTTGAACAAGTTGCTCAAAAATATGGTGGTGATGGTGTTATAGATTTTGAAACATGGTTCAATTCTCCATACTATCCAACTCCAACCATCATCGCTGCAGCGATCGAAGCATACAAAATGCACACCCTCACGGGAATTGCTCACTCAGAGGCCGGTCAAGAAGGTGTTTCAGCGTGTAAGCAAGAAATCTATAAAATCGTTGAGTACGCTCAGAAAAACCAAAAGAAGGTAGTTGGGTTTGTTACTGGCGTTCCGGGTGCAGGAAAAACTCTCGTAGGACTTGATGTCGTTGCAAAAAACCTAGGTGAAGGAAAGGATAACCTTAGTGTTTATATTTCAGGCAATGGCCCTCTTGTTGAAGTGCTCCAGGCTGCTCTTATAAAGAGTGTGGATGATGACCAGAAAAAGAGAAATAAGAATGAAAAACGATCAAAGAAGGAGATCCAAGTTGCAGTTAAAGCATTAATTCAGGGTAGTTATGGCTTTAAGAAAGATAATGCAAAACAAAAAATCCCAACAGCGGAACATGTTCTTATATTTGATGAAGCTCAAAGAGTTTGGAATAAAGAGCAGATGATGCGCAAGCACAAAGATACAGAAATGGCTGTCAGTGAACCCTATCTTTATTACAGCATAATGGACCGACATAACGATTGGGCTGCCATGATTTGCCTTGTCGGCCTTGGACAAGACATCCATGACGGCGAAGTCGGTATTAATGAATGGTTCAAGTGCGGAATTGAGGACTTTACAGATTGGGAAATGTTTTACTCCCCAGAGATTTTCTCTCAGACTGAAGATCAAAACATTGAGATAAATATGATTAAGGATTGTCCTCGCTGCCACGAGGTTGAGGGGCTCCATCTTAAAACTTCCATCAGATCGTTTAGGTCCAATAAACAGAGCGAGTTCATAGACTACATCCTGAACAATGAACCAGAAAAAGCTCAGGCTACCTTTGAAATATTGAATAAAAAATATCCAGTTTTTATAACAAGAGATATTGATAAGGCAAGATCTTGGGTTAGGGAGCAGGTTCGAGGCACTCAAAGAAGCGGGGTACTTGCGTGTAGCAGCGCACAACGACTAAAGCCAGAAGGGATATATGTGCCTAAAGATATTGATGTTAAAAACTGGTTTCTTGCACCCAGTGATGATTTACGATCATCAAATATGCTCGAAGTCGTAGCCAGCGAATTTAAGGTACAAGGTTTAGAAGTTGATTGGGCAATTGTATGTTGGGACGCTGACCTGCGAAGAAATGATGATGGGAAAAGTTGGGATCATTATAATTTCAGGGGTACTAAATGGAACAAGCGTCACAAAGAAGAACAGAAGAGATACTTGCTGAATTCATATCGAGTGTTGCTTACAAGAGCACGACAAGGAATGGTGATTTTCATTCCTCATGGAGTTGATCCTGAAATTGATGCGACAAGAGATTCTTCATTTTATGATGAGATTTACGACTATTTAAAAGAATGTGGAATTTCAGAGCTATGTGATAGAAACACGTTACCTGCACTGGCCAACGGTTAACCCCCTAAGAAGATCAAAGCGATTTAGCTCGAAGAGGTGGTTTACATTGGCCTAGAAAGACTTGAATCTTCGATCCACAGATTATGAGTCTGATACTCTTCTGCCTCAAAGAAGGTTCTTTTTTTTATTCTTTCCAAGAGAATATTAAAAAGGGACCCGAGTGTTAGCCGGCCCCTCATCTGCATCTACCTTGGGTAGGTGAGTGTCTCTGGACTCATACTACTGTGCACGTTACAAAAACAGAACATCCCAAATAGGCTTTTTCAACATATTGGGTCGTACTCACAATCGTTTGGTTATTTACCTACTTAGTATTTAATTCTCCAGCTTTATATCAACTATTTGTTGTGGGGATAGCCATCGTTTCATTCGCCTTTGGGAGTCCCAATACTTCAAATGAAGTTCCAGACACAACCACCTCCCCATTCGGGGAGGTGGTGTGGCTTTGGGCCCAGAAGGACTTGAACCTTCGACCCACGGATTATGAGTCCGATGCTCTAACCAACTGAGCTATAGGCCCTAAAAAGCTGTTAGTAATCTAAAGGATTTGAACAGGAATGTAAAGGTAAGGAAACCTTGAGTCAAATCGCTGCTTTCACTATACTTGAACGCTATGAGTCAATCTACACACTGGGCGGATATCTACGCCGACAAGATTATACGTGAGAAAGGGGAGAAGGAGCTGTACACCTGTGCAAGCGGCATTACTCCCTCCGGTACGGTTCACATTGGAAACTTCCGAGAGATCATCAGCGTTGAGCTGGTGGTTCGAGCGCTTCGACAGAAAGGAAAGAACGTTCGGTTCATCTACAGTTGGGATGATTACGACGTCTTCAGAAAAGTGCCGAAGAATATGCCCAAGCCTGAGTTGCTTGAAACCTACCTCCGTAAACCGATCACCAGTGTACCTGATACCACCGGCCGATCAGCCAACTATGCCCGCGGTCACGAAGAAGATGTAGAACGGATCCTTCCCTTGGTGGGAATGCACCCTGAGTACCTCTACCAAGCCGAGCGCTACCAAAGCTCGATGTACGCCGAAGGGATGAAGACCGCCTTGGAGAACAAGGACCGAATCCGAGCAATCCTCGATGAGTTTAGAACCGAAGACTTGGATGAGTCTTGGTGGCCGATCTCCGTCTTCTCCTCCTTTACCGGCAAAGACACCACCACCGTCCTCGGATGGGATGGAGGATGGCTCGTTACTTACCGCGATGACGAAACCGGTGAGGAAGAGACAATCGATCTTCGAACTACCTCCTACGCCAAGCTTCCCTGGCGCCTGGACTGGCCGATGAGATGGGCGTATGAAGGCGTCGACTTTGAACCGGCAGGTAAAGACCACCACAGTGAAGGCGGATCCTTTGACACCTCCCGCAAGATGGTCCAAGTCTTCGGCGGTGAAGCCCCGGTTTCCTTCCAGTATGACTTCATCTCTATTAAGGGCCGAGGAGGAAAGATCTCCTCCTCCAGCGGAGAAGTAATCTCCCTGGTTGACGTCCTTGAAGTGTACACCCCGGAAATTACCCGTTATCTCTTTGCTTCAACCCGACCAAACAGTGAGTTTGCAATCTCCTTTGACTTGGATGTACTGAAGATCTACGAAGACTATGATACGTGTGAACGAATCTACTTCGGCCTTCAGCCGGCAAACGAAAAGCGTAAAGCAAAAGAGAGCCGCATTTACGAACTCTCGCAAGTGGATGAAGTTCCCACCGAAGCGGGCTACCAGATTCCCTTCCGTCACTTATGCAACCTCCTCCAGCTTCATGAAGGAGATATCGACCGAGCGCTTTCGACGCTGGAAGATATCACCCCCAGTCAACTCGAGCGCCTTAAGACCCGCGCAATCTGTGCTTGGACCTGGATCACCACCTTCAGTCCTGAGGAGTTCCGCTACCGCCTGATGAAGGAAAGCGATCCCAAGGTTGAGATTGAGGGGGCCGAGCTCGCGGCGATTCACGCCCTACGCGAAGTCGTGAAGGAAATGGATACCCTCGATGACAAAGTCTATACCACCCGCCTCTATGATGCGGCGAAGGACCAAGGCTTAGATACCGCCGAGTTCTTCAAGCTGGTGTACACGATTCTCATCGGTCGATCGCACGGACCGAAGCTTGCTTCCTTCCTGCAGACGATCGGGCAAGAGAAAGCTCTTGAGATCCTCAGCCGGTACTAAGATGAAGGTATTGATGATCAACTTGGGACCACACAAAGAGGGCGCCACCAACCGCGCCCTTGGTGAGGTGACTGTTGGTTTGAATGAATACGCTGTTGATCATGAAATCCTTTGGGTCGGAACCGACCCCATCCAAGGGTGTACCGATTGTGGCTTCTGCTTCAAGAACGGCCGGTGCATCTTTGATGATCTGGTAAACGTAGCTGCCGAGAAGGTTCGCTCATCCGATGGACTCATCCTTGGTTCGCCGGTTCATTATGCTTCAGGGGCCAACACCCTCTTTCTTGATCGGCTCTTTCGGGTCATCTCAAAAGAAGTGGCCCTCAAAGCGGGAGCTGCGGTGGTTTCGTGCCGGCGCGGTGGAGCAAGTTCAACATTTGACCAACTGAACAAGTACTTCACGATCAGCCAAATGCTCGTCGTCTCTTCAGCCTACTGGAACAGTGTGCACGGCAATGATGCTGCTGAAGTTGAGCAAGATGCTGAAGGACTGCAAGTGATGCGGATTCTTGGCCGTAATATGGGTTACGTGATCAACCGTCTTCATGGAAGAGATGTTGAGAAACCGCTTGCTGAGACGCGGGTGTGGACTAACTTTATTTCTTCGGAACGATAAACGAATCGCTTCCTAACCACAAGTCAATGTGCACACCGGGATTGGTGTTTGTTACCGTTGCTTGTTTAATCTGCCAACCAATTAACTTTAATCTCGAGCCTAAGTTGAGATCGCGCCCGGCCATTGTGCCGTAGTAGGCGGCCAATTCCGGCCGGCTCCGTTTTGGATTTAATGCCTCTCGGATCTTTTCAATCTCTTTGTCGGTACGTTCTTGGTCATCGAAGAAGGAGAGGTGGACTCCATCCTTCTCTTGGTGGAGGGAGATTACCAACCGAAGGGGATCACCTTCAAGAAGATAGTCACTCATTTCGCCGATCAGGCGACTGATAAATTCTTTTCGTTTCATCAGGTAAAATCCTCCCGTACTCGGTTTGCACTCAGCCAGTGGATGATCGAGATTAGCAAACTTGCCGTTAAGCCGCCGGCAAACCCATTGTTGTAGAGATCTAAGCCACCATGCCACGAAGCGCTGACATCGACCAGTATCGCATGGATCGCCCCGGCAAGGATACCGATAAAGATCCCGAACTGCCCGGCCAGCGGGGCGAGGGTTGTGGAAAAGAGAGCCGCTAAGATCGGCGAAGGGGAGGCGGGGCTCTTACCAAGAATGATCGTGGTAAGGAATACTCCCAGAACGATTGGGACAGTGTTCTTCACCGTCTTACCAAAGCCACCGAACCCCATGATCGTCAACAACCCTCCCAGTACCGGTCCATTGATCGGAGCGCCGACCCCCAAGGCGTAGAGCCAGTAGATGATTCCAAGAACGCCGATATTCACGAGGGTTCCCGAACTGCTTTCTCCTTCGTAGTAGTCGCTGGGCAGTCTTCCACTTTGCTTTTGAATGGAAAGGAATCCAGAAAAGATCTCTTTGGGTTTTTCAAGAAGAAAGGCGGTGGCGATGAAAATCAAACTCATCGAAGGAACCAGAAGGGTAAGAGCGAGCGAGGTGTGTTCACTCCAAAGGATCACCAGCGGGTTTAAGAGGTTCAATGCCGTTAAAATACTCGCAATGAAGAGTCCGACAAACCCACAGGCAAAACCCATATTGTAGAGGCTGTAGCCTTGGTGAAGACTTAAGAGGTTGCTGGCAATTGCCGGTAAGATGAAGCCGATTCCGATTCCTGCACCAACTCCCAGGGGGATACTGAGGTAGAGGGGAAAACCTACTTCAAAACTGAGGTAGGTGACGATTGGGGCGATTGCAGTGCCGAAGAGGGCGATGATCGAGTAGGAGCCAAAGCTTACGTTGGCAAACCGACTGGCAAGAAATACTCCGGCGATGATGGGGATTGAGTTGAACAGGGTATTACCAAAGAAGGAGAAGCCCATCATCGTCATGATCGTTGCCAACGTAGGTCCAGAGAGGTTGATCGAAGCAAAGTAGACCAAGGTAAGACCCAAGAACCCGACACTCACAACATTGAACAATGCGAGTCCCACTCCGTAGGTGGTAAAGTCATTGATCAGTCGCGCACTCTGGGTTTGGAGCTGAAGTAACTTTCCCAAGAGGTTTTCTGGACCTTCTAAGATCACGGCAACTAAGGTGAGCGAGCATAAGATAAAGAGCATCAATAGGTATAATGTTCGTTCGTGCTTAGGCAAAACGAGCCTCCTCATAATAAAGGTTTATGCTACTGTACGAAGAGAAGATGGCGCAAGGATTATTTTTTCTTATTTAACGGAGGAGATGATCAAGAATATGCGCTTTCGTTCGCCACCTGGGATTGGCTTTAACTTTGAGATCTAAGTGGAGCTTGCGCTTGGGGAAGATCGAGCGGATCTCTGGTTCTACCGCTTTGCGGATCGTTTTCATGTTGGAACCACCCTTGCCGATGACGATCCCTTTTTGGGAGTCGCGTTCGACGATGATGAACGCCCTAACCCAGACTGTATTGGTCTCTTCCTTGTATTCGATATCCGCTACTTCAACGTAGATTGCGTGGGGTAGCTCTTCGGTAACGAGAGCAATCGCTTTCTCGCGAATCAGTTCGGCGATTCGAAATTCCAACTCTTGGTCGGTGTACGCATCCTCATCGTAAAGCAGTGGTCCTTCGGGAGCAACTTTAAAGAGCTCGATGAGAACCTCATCGATTCCTTCATCATTCTTTGCACTTCCGGTGAGAATAGGAGAGGCGGGTAAGTACTCTTGTAAGAAGAGCTTTGCCTCTTCGATCTCCTCTTCGCTAAGGATGTCTGCTTTGTTGATCAAACAGATAACCGGACTTTTAAGCTTGGCGAGGGTTTGGGCTAGGGCAAGCTCCTCTTCCTTGGCGCTGCGCTTGCCGTCGAGGAGATAGAGAACAAGGTCGCTCTCCCCCAGGCTCTTTAATGCGGTTTCTTGGAGGCGCAGGTTCAACACCCGCGTTCCCAGGTGGTAACCTGGGGTGTCGATGAAGATCAACTGACCACGTTGATCGGTATAGATCCCTTTAATCGCATTGCGCGTAGTTTGAGGAGTTTTTGCCGTGATCGAGACTTTCATCTCACAGATGGTGTTTACCAACGTTGATTTTCCCGCTGAGGGGCGACCAACAACCGCTACTGTTGCAGACTTCATAGATTCAAGTATACCTACCTTAGCTTTGCGTGGATATACTCTTGACCCCAGCCCTCAAGAGAGTAGGATAGAACCATGAGTAAAGAACCATTGGCAACGTATATCGATCATTCGATCTTAAAACCGGAGTTTACCCAAGAGGAGATCGTCCGAGAGATCGCTCGGGCTGTTGAGTTTGGGTGCAAGACGGTGTGTATCAACCCCTCTTCCATGGAGTTGGCCGTTGAAGGAACCGCCAAGAGCGAAACAGGAATCTGTGTTGTGTGCGACTTTCCCTTCGGGACCTCATCGACGGTGGGAAAGCTTTCAAGCTTTGAACGGCTCTGTCGAATCGACGAAGTGGATGAGATCGACGTCGTCGCCAACTACGGGTGGATCAAGAGTGGGCTGTGGGAGTTCTTCGAACGTGAAGTGAGCATCCTTGTCGGTGCGGCAAAGAACTACTCCAAAGTGCTTAAACTCATCTTGGAAAGTGATGCCCTCAGTGATGACGAGATTGTGCTGGCAACGCAAAAGGCCTCAAGACTGGGCGTTGACTTTGTGAAGAGCTCAACTGGCTTCTTCAGCGGAGGGCGAAGCGAAGGCGCTTCGATTCGAGTGATGAAGCTGATGTTGGAGAGTGTTGAAGGATCAACCTTGGTCAAAGGATCGGGGGGAATCAGGACGCGCGAGCATTTTCTTTCCTTGATCGACCTTGGAGTAGAGCGGATGGGAATCGGATTTGCCTCGACGGATGTAGTATTGGGCCTTAGGTGAGCTTTTCATCCCCACCTAATTTGCCTATACTTGGGATATCTATCGAAAGAAAGTGAGGCCATCATGGCAGAAGAGCAAAAGAAGCCACAAAGTGAACCACAAATGCAGGAGAAGCTGCTGAAAACCCGCAGCATTCTCTTAAGTGGTGAAATTAATAAAGAAAGTGCCGATGAGATCATCAAACAGCTTCTCGTCCTAGAGGGTGAGAGCGATGATCCGATTAAACTGTATATCAACAGCCCCGGTGGGGACGTGGACGCCGGCTATGCGATCTTTGATATGGTCCGGTTCATCACCGCCCCGGTTACGATGGTTGGAATGGGCCTGGTTGCTTCAGCGGCAGTGCTCGTGCTCCTCGCGGTTCCCGCCGAGCGCCGAGTCGCCCTGCCTAACTCCACCTACTTGATCCACCAACCGATGAGTGGGATGAGAGGCGTTGCCACCGACATTGAAATTCACGCCCAATACCTTGAGCGCCTGAGGGCAAAGCTCGATTCCCTCATCGCCAGTGAAACCGGCAAGAGTGTTGAGGAAGTTGCCAACGACACGGATCGTGACCACTGGCTTACAAGTGATGAAGCACTTCATTACGGATTGGTAAGTCGAATTGTAACTGAGCGTTCTGCTCTGTAGTATGCCATGGCCAAGACGAGATATTTAAGCGACAAAGAGAAACGACTTGGCCAAAAGCACATGTATCGCCAAGAAGCGTTCAATGGTATCGCCTATAGTTTGATGGGCGATACCGTAACGTATCTGCTTGCGATCTACTTTGGTGCCGGCAACATCGCCTTGGGATACATCTCCTCGGCGGCGTTTATCGCCGGTATCATTCTTCCCTTTGTTCCCCGAGTTCTCAATGGAAAGAACCACATCAAGATGCAAGAGACGGTGTGGCACCTTCGTGGTCTGGTGGGAATCGGGTATCTCGGACTCTTTATCATCAGTGGCGATTGGGCAATATTCTTATTGTTAACGATCTATACGCTCTTTAACCTGCTGAGGATGGTAGGGGTGGCGCTGAACGATTCGACGATGAAATCGATCAGCAGCCTCTCAAACCGCGGTAAGGTCGTAGCCAACGCAAACGTTGCCTATCAAAGCTCATCGATGACTGTTCGACTGTTGATGACCGCTGTCTTTGCGGTTCAGCAATTCAGTGGATTAGTAGGGTTGGTTGCGATGCAACTTGTCGGAGTTATCGCCAACACATTTGCAAGTTTTCAGGTGGGCAAGATTCCGTCTCGTATGACGATTACCTACAAGAAGGGGCGAACGGTTTGGACGCTGTACAAAGAGGCGATCGCTCAACCGGCGTTCAAACGCCGCTTGGTGATCAAGTGGCTCGCCACTGGAGTAACGGTTATCTTTGGTTTGACAACCCCGTTTTTTCGCCTCGAACTGCAAGCATCCAACGGCCTTGTAGTCCTCTATTCAGTTCTTCTGGGCCTTTCAGTGATGGTTGCCTCGTGGATCTCAAAACAGTTCTCCGACCGCCTTGGCTCTAAACCCTTGGTCTTTATCTCAACAATCTTTACGATGGTCTTTTTTGCCCTGTGGGCGGCATTGCCTCCAACGCTTCATGTGATCTGGTTTTTTGTTCTCGGGTTCTTTACCAACACCTTTGTTGCCTTGATCAACCTGCTTACATTTAGATTGATGACGCAGGTTATGCCGGATGATGAGATCGTTTCTTTTAACTCGATGGTGAACTTCATCAACGGTATCGTCGCCTTTGGAGTGGGAATCTTAAGTGGGCTGTTGGCAAACGTTACTCAAGAGGTGGGACTGTTTTTTGCCACCAACCTTGGTAACAGGTATACGCTGGTTTTCATCTTCGGCTTCGGTCTTGTGCTGGTTGAAGCATTGGTTGCCCTTCAACTCCAAGAGCTTGGTGCTTACTCATCGCAAGCCGCCGCCCAAGTCGTCTTTTCGATGCACGGAATTCGAGCGGTCTCGATGATCGACCGCCTGGAGCGAACCAGTGATCCGGCGAAGCGACGGATGTTGATGCACACCCTTGGGGGGAATGTAAACTACCTGGCGACGAGTGAACTTCGCTCGATCCTCGCCAGTCCCTTCCACGCCGATAAGTTGGAGGCGGTCCGAGCGATCGGGGACCGACCCCGCAAGTCTTTGTTGGATGACTTGATCAAGGTTGCCCAAGATGATGACTCCTACGTTCAATTGGATGCGATCGCAGCCCTTGGTTCCTATAAGAAAGAGGAGAAAGCAAAGAACACGCTCGTTGAACTGCTACTCCACGGTCGCTGGGCTTCCGTCCGTTCTATGGCCTCAAAGTCGCTGGCTCGAATCAGTGATTCGGATGAGTACTTACAAGTGGTCAATGAACTCAGCCACTCAGCAAAGCACATCGATGAGGTAATCGACTACCTCATCGCCAAGCGTTTCATGGACAAAGAGGGTACCTTCTACCAAGAGCTCTTTATCTCGATCGAGCAAGGGCGCAGTGCAACGTTCCGCCAAACCCGCTACTCGGTGATCGCCTCACTCTTACGCTTCGGTCCTCCGAGTTTAGCCTCCCTCTATGAGGAGCGTAATTTGGGTTCAACCAAAACGTATCTAACCGGGTTTCTCTCAGAAGCTCGTGATTTGAACATGATCGATCAACACTACAATAAATTGGTTCAAATCTTTGTAAAAGAGGAGTGGGCTAGCTTACGAGATCTGTGCCTAGAGTCACTTCAAAACAGTGATGTTTCCGTTGATCCAAGCTTGAAAAATCTGAAAATTGGGTTGCTTAAGGTACGCGAGATGGGTCTTGAGTCCATTGACATCATCGACATGCTCGCCCTTCTGTACTTCACGTATTTTCTTGGAAAAAGCCAAAACAACTAAAGCGAAGTACGATACTTCTCCGCTTAAGGGGTATGATGATTGTACTGTTGATTCTTATCACCTCCCTGTGGAGTTGCTCCTGTGATATTCCGGCCAACTCCAATGAGTTTCGAGTTCTTTCCTACAACGTCGAAAACCTCTT
>CAYUHP010000057.1:0-5967 GCA_964444595.1 uncultured Sphaerochaeta sp.
CCGGACTTTTCATCCGTCCCTCAATCTTTACGCTGTCGATCCCCATCGCCTTGAGCCGATCGATCACCTCAATGCTCGTAAGGTCACTCATTGAAAAGAAGGGGGCATTCCGCCTTCCTTCACCAAGGGGGGTGAGAAGTTCACTGACGGTCGGATCTTCCTCCACACTCCACCAGGTTCGGCAGATCTGGGCGCAAGCGCCCTGATTTGCTGACCTTCCGGTAAGGTAGTGACTGGCGATGCACAAGCCACTGAATGCGTAGCAAAGCGCTCCGTGGATGAAGACTTTAAGTTCAACATCCGAGCACTCTTCTCGGATCGCTTCGATCTCCTCCAGCGTGAGCTCGCGAGCTAAGACGATTCGCTCAAAACCCCATTTTTGGAGTTGCCTCACTCCCCGGGCGGTGTGAACCGCCAACTGAGTAGAGGCGTGCAGGGCCAAGGTGGGGAAGTATTCTTTGATGATTCGGCCAATTCCAAGGTCTTGGACGATGACTCCGTCAACACCGATGCGCTCGACCTCTTTGAGGGTAGCGATGAGATCCGCTACTTCATCGTCGGTGATGAGTGTGTTGATCGTGAGATAGATGTGTTTCTGTTCAGCCAGGGCGATCGTCCGAAGTTTTGCAAGCTCTTCAATAGTAAGATTTGTTGCGCCTTTACGGGCGGAAAACCTTTTGAGACCAAGATATACTCCATCGCTGCCCTCGCCGAATGCGTGTAGGGCACTTTGCAGTGAGCCCGCCGGGGTGGTAAGTTCAACCATAGAGCACAGACTACGGTTCTCTCTTAGGTGTGTCAACGCTCCTACTCTGTGGTATAATGGGCGCATAAATGGGAGGATTCGATATGGCTACCAATCCAGTTATACCTGTTTCAAAGGGAACTATTATCTACGAACAGGGTCAGGCATGTAATACGATGTTTGTCCTGCAAAGTGGAACGGTTGGCTTATACCTCAACTGGGCAACGCCCACCCAATTTCAACTTCTCGAGATTTCCAAGGTGGGAACAAGCCTTGGTGAGATGGGGCTCTTTGAAGAGGACCCCCGCAACGCCACGGCGATTGCGCTCACCGATTGTACGTTGCTTGAGATCTCAAGCGAAAACTTTCCTCAGTTTGTTCAAGAGCACCCCGATCAAACGATTTCTATGATTCTTGAGTTAAGCCAGCGCTTTAAGATGGCGCTTCAGGAGATCAAAGCGAGCCAAGATATCATCGCAGAATCGCTCGCTGCGTTAAAAGAAGCGAATGAGTGTAAGAAAGATACGCTCAAGGATCGAATTAAACGAATCAGTGATTATCTCTTGGACATCCCCGAGGATGTGCCGCCAGAGTTATACCTTTCCTTGAACTCGCGCTTCCACGGAACGATGTACTGACAATCAAAAAAGATTTCCTCACTACATTGCATACTCTCTTGCTAAAGATAGGGAAAAGCGATACCGTTGAAACCGTACAATTTCTCTCTTTATGAGAAGTTGACCCTATTTTTAAAGGAGAAGTCCATGACACTCAATGACATCAAACATGCGAAGCTGAAGGCATGGGTCGAAGAGTTTGCTGCCCTTACTACCCCCGATGCGATCGTAATTGCCGACGGAACTCAAGAGCAGTATGACGAATTGATCCAACAGCAGATTGCTGATGGGTACTGCGTTCCCCTTAACCCGGAAAAGAGACCGGGTTCGGTTGCGTACAACTCCGATCCCTCAGACGTTGCACGTGTTGAAAATCGTACCTACATCGCCAGCGAAACCAAAGAAGCAGCCGGTCCAACCAATAACTGGATTGACCCCACTGAACTTAAGACGACGATGACGGAACTCTATCGAGGGAGTATGAAGGGACGAACTCTCTATGTGATCCCCTTCTCAATGGGACCTCTGGGCTCCCCGATTGCAAAGATCGGTGTCGAACTTACCGACAGCCCCTATGTTGTTCTGAATATGATGATCATGACCCGTGTCGGTACCAAGGTCCTTGACCTGCTCGGAACCGATGGGGAATATGTTCCCTGCTTCCACTCCGTTGGAAAGCCCCTTGCCGAAGGCGAAAGCGACAACGGCCAATGGCCTTGCGCTCCCCTTGAGGACAAGTACATCTCCCACTTCCCGGAGACCCGAGAAATTTGGTCATACGGTTCTGGCTACGGCGGGAACGCCCTTCTTGGAAAGAAGTGTCTTGCTCTTCGAATCGCCAGTGTCCTTGCCCGTGATGAAGGATGGCTCGCCGAGCACATGTTGATCTTAAAGATCACCAACCCTGAAGGAAAATCAATCTTCGTTACTGGTGCATTCCCGTCGGCTTGTGGAAAGACCAACCTCGCGATGCTCGTACCGACGATCCCCGGCTGGAAAGTTGAAACGGTCGGTGATGATATTGCTTGGATGAAGTTTGGCAAGGACGGTCGCCTCTATGCGATCAACCCTGAAGCCGGATTCTTCGGTGTTGCCCCCGGTACCAGCGACAAGTCCAACTACAATGCGATGAAGGCCGCTGAGAAGAACACGATCTTCACCAACTGTGCGTTGACGGAAGACAACGACGTATGGTGGGAAGGAATCGGGTACGATGCTCCTGGCAAGTTGGTCGACTGGTTGAACAACGATTGGGTCCAAGATAAGAGCAACAAGGATCAAAAGCCTGCCGCTCACCCGAACGCTCGCTTCACCGCTCCTGCCGGACAAGCTCCCTCGATCGCCCCTGAGTGGGAAGATCCGATGGGTGTTCCGATCAGTGCAATCCTCTTTGGCGGACGACGCCCGAAGACGATTCCTCTCGTGCACCAGAGCCGCGACTGGAACCACGGTGTATTCCTCGGTTCAATCGTTGGTTCGGAGATTACCGCTGCCGCTCTTGACTTGAAAGTTGGAACGATCCGCCGCGACCCGTTTGCAATGCTGCCGTTCTGTGGCTACCACATGGGTGAGTACTTCAAGCATTGGCTTGAAATTGGTGAGAAAGCTCCGGATGCTTCCAAGCTTCCGAAGATCTTCTACGTCAACTGGTTCCGCCGTGATGAGAACAACAAGTTCATCTGGCCGGGCTTCGGTGAGAACAGCCGCGTGTTGAAGTGGGTCTTTGAGGCTACTGAAGGAACCGCCAAGAGCGTTGATACCCCGATCGGTGTCATGCCCGCTCACGGTGCAATTGACATCCCCGAAGGTGTTACCGAAGAGCAGATGGATGAGCTGCTTGCTGTCGATATCGATGGCTGGCTTGCTGAAGTGGAAGATATCAAAACCAACCACTATCCGAAGTTTGGTGATAAACTCCCTGAGCAACTCAATGAGTTCCTCGCTCAGTTGGAGAAGAACCTCCAAGCTGCGAAGTAACAGCGTTTACTAACCTAATTCACGGCCCTCAATCTTGAGGGCCGTTCTTAAACAATGAGCCAAACTGAACGAATCATCTTTATTGCCCGAATGATTGAAGAGAGGGGAGGTATCACCACTCAGCACATCGTCGATCGGTTCGAGATCTCCCGAAGGCAAGTCCTGAGAGATATCGAGTACCTGCGCTCGCGCTTTGATGCTCCGATCACCTACAACCCAAGGAAACGGCACTACTCTTATGAGGGCTCCTTTTCATTGGATGGCTCAACCAATGAGCGGGTCTTAGTCACCGGCGCCCTCTTTGAAGAGCTAGCCAAGAATCAAGAGCTCGATCCCTTTATCACCACGTTAGTGAAACAACAGCTGGGAACCCTTTTAGAAACGGAGTACCACGCTCTTACTGATAAGATCATCTACCTTTCTGATCGGTCATCCCCTCCAAACTATGAACTCTTTTCCTTAATTTGCTCCGCCTTGATCAAGATGGCGCGCCTTTCAATGCGCTACCGCAGCACAAAAGGCGAGGAGCGCAAACGAAGAGTCGAGCCGTTGCGCTTGATCAGCTACACGGGAATCTGGTATCTCGTTGCCTATGACGTCCAGCGTCAAGATTTACGAACATTCCACTTGGGACGGATTAGTGAATTGACGGTAATCGAAGAGGATCGCTTTACCGAACGATATTCCACCGAGGAGCTGGATCACTACATCAAAGGTGGATATGGAATCTTCTTGGGATCCGAGACCAACCTCTGCTCCTTCTTGGCAAAAGGGTGGGCACAAGAGGTTCTTTCTTCCGAGCAGCTTCATCCCAGCCAAACATCTAAGAAGACAAACGAGGGAACGATCATCACGATCCAAACCGCCAACCTTGAAGAGTTGATCTCACTGCTTCTCTCCTATGGAGCAAACGTAACACCGCTTAGTCCACCGTTGCTCGTTAATCGATATAGAGAAACGCTCGAAGCGATGAGACAAAATCTGTTATGATGTGACATTCTGTGTCACATCATAGGGGATATCCTTCAACCATGATGTACAACCCAAGAAACCCATTACACACAGTCACCCTCGCCGTTGCGATGATTCTTTGCTTTCCGTTACTGCTCATTGGGGGAGCGCTGTATCCTCTATTTGTGGTGAAGAAATAAATATAAAAATCTTTTTTCTGAGCCGTTGCATAAGAATCCCATTTATGGGTAGGATTGAGAGACTTCTTAGAGGTCATCAATCTTCCCACAGTAGGAGCTACTTGATGGCAAACCAACCAAACAGCAACGTTAAATACGGCCCGAGCGACCGTCCGCCCCTTGGCTCTTGGATCCCCATGAGCATTCAACACGTCTTTGCGATGTTCGGTGCAACGATCCTTGTACCCATTCTTACCGGGCTTTCCCCATCGACCGCTCTTTTTACCGCCGGTACGGGAACCCTCATCTACATTCTGATAACTCGAGCCAAGGTTCCTGCTTTCCTTGGCTCTTCTTTTGCGTTTATCCCCGCGTTGATCGCGATTACTGCCTCATACGGACTGCCGTATGCGATGGGAGGGGCGTTCGTCAGCGGACTCTTCTACATCATCGTTGCGCTCATCATCAAAAAGAGCGGCCACGGTTGGATCGATAAAGCCCTGCCTCCGGTGGTGATCGGAAGTGTCATCGTCGTTATCGGTCTTTCCCTCGCTCCGACGGCGATGGGGATGGCGATGAACGATGCTGCAGGCAACTACAGTATCCTTGTCTTTAGCGTGGCGATCATAACCCTTGGTTTCACGATCATGGCAAACCTCTCCTTCAAGGGATTCTTCTCGATCATCCCAATCCTCATCGGCCTGATTGCCGGCTACCTCTTTGCCCTGATCATCGGCTTTATCAACCCAGCCCTTGCTCTCATCGACTTTGCTGCGGTTCATCAAGCTGCCTGGTTTGGCCTGCCGACCTTTGCCCTTCCAAAGTTTAACCTCGTCGCTACGGTAACGTTTGCAATCGTCTCCCTGGCAACGATCTGTGAGCACTTAGGTGATACGATTACGATCAGTAAGGTCGTTGGCGAGGACTACCTCGTAGAACCGGGCCTTCACCGCACCCTGACCGGTGATGGTTTAGCAACGCTGTGGGCATCACTGTGGGGCGGCCCGCCAAACACCACCTATGGTGAGAACATTGGGGTGCTTGCTCTCACTCGAGTCTACTCGGTGTGGGTAACCGGAGGCGCGGCAGTGATCGCAGTTCTGCTCTCCTTCTTCCCCAAGTTCGGTGCTTTGATCCAAACGATCCCCAGCCCAGTCCTCGGTGGTATCTCGATGCTCCTCTTTGGAACGATCGCTTCCAGTGGACTAAGAACCCTCGTTGACAGTGGAGTCGACTACGAAGATAAGCGTAACCTCACGATCAGCAGTGTCATTCTTGTCATCGGCATCGGTGGCGGAGCGCTCTCCTTTGCGATGGGCAAAGACCTTACCTTCGTCTTAGAGGGTGTGGCCCTTGCAACAGTCGTTGGCATCGTTCTTAACTTGATTCTTCCCAAGAATGGAAAGAGCGAGTAACAGAGAAGAAATCGTTTAAACATTATTCATCAGGGAGCCAATTGGCTCCCTGATGTCCAATATACTTGTTTTCTGCTACGCTT
>CAYUHP010000057.1:6067-11806 GCA_964444595.1 uncultured Sphaerochaeta sp.
ATCAGGGAGCCAATTGGCTCCCTGATGTCCAATATACTTGTTTTCTGCTACGCTTAGGCGATGTACACCTATACCTTAATTGCCAGCGATGATGCACTGAAGAAGATGAGAGCGGATTGGAAAGAAAACCACGTATCTACAATTGCCATGGACTTTGAAGGGGAGTACAACCTTCACATCTACGGCGAACACCTCTGTCTTATTCAAATCTACGATCAAACAACCTTCTATCTCATCGATCCTCTTGAGATCTCGATACCTGAGCTGAAGCTCTTTTTGGAGGATGAAAACGTTGAGAAGATCATGTTCGATTGCGCCAGCGACGCTGCCCTGGTTCGAAAGAACCACGATATTACCCTGAAAAACATCTATGATCTTCGAATCGCCGCTAAGCAGATGGGGATGGATGGCGGACTGACCAAGATCCTCGATCACTACCTTCCAGACCGAGTACAAACCTCCACTGGTTCAAAGAAGAAAAACCAAAAGACCAATTGGCTCCTTCGACCCCTTTCAAAGGAGCAGATTCAATACGCCTTAGAGGATGTCGAGCACCTCTTTATTCTCAAAGACCTCATCATCGCTGATTTGAAGAAAAAGAATCTTCATACGAAGACTCAAGAACTGATGGCCAATGCAGGCCTTCCCAAAGGCCCCGATAAACCTGCTTGGACAAAGTACTCAGCGTATCGCTATCTCTCCAAGGAGGAGCGAATTCTTCTGAAGCATTACTTTCTTGCCCGCGAGCACGTTGCCAAAAGGCGAAACGTGCCTTCAGTACGCATCATGGATAAGAGAGTTGTCCTAAAGATGGCAAAGGAGAAGCCTCAAAATCGAGAAGATTTTGAGAGCTACACCAAACGAAACGACCTCTTAACGGCACTCTTAGAGTCTCACGCCAAAGCGATGAAAGAGATCGCCTCTTTAGCTTGAACAAGAAGACTGAGCGTCTCACAGATCGGGGTAGGGATCTGGTGTTTCTTCCCAAGAGTAACGACCGAGTTGGCAAACCACTCATTCTCGGTCACTCTACCTGCTTCCAAGTCCTGGCACATCGAAGTCTTACCTTCACCGAGAGTAATGACAAGGTTGTGGTTTTCTTGAACGAAGGAGTCGGGGATACGAACTCCTTCAGCCAACGCTACTGCCTGAACTTCGCTACAGACCCCATAGGCAAGGGTTTTGACCGCCTCCTGGTCTAACTGCTCGTAGGTGGCCAATAACAGCCCGCTGATCGTGTTGTACGCAGTGTTAAGCATAAACTTGTTCCACTGCATCAGGTGGATGTCCTTCGGCACTACCGCTTCGATTCCAGCCAAGGTAAAGAGTTTCTGTAACGCAGAAACACGTTCACTTAATGAATTATCCCTCTCGCCAAAGACGATTCGCCCTTCAGCGGTAAACTCAATCTTGTTTCCCACGTGGGTGGAGTTCAGTCCCACGGCAAAGCCGTGAAGAATCTTCTCCCAGCCAAAGGCTTCGGCTAAGAGTTCTTCACTTTCAATTCCATTGAGCAGGGTGAGGATCACTGTTGAAGGTCCAACAATTGGCTTCATTTGTTCAATGACAGTCTGTAAGTGATGGTTCTTCGTGGCAACGATGATTACATCAGCAACCTCGATCTCATCTGAAAGCCGATACTCAAACGGAGCAACCGCTCCGTTAACGATGATTCCTTCGTTTTGATAGCGTTCTTTTCGTTCTTCATCAACCAAGAACAATAAAGAACAGACGGAGTTCAGTCTCAACCCATAGAGGGCGCCTACGGCCCCCGCCCCGATCATGACGATATGTTTCATTGGATGATAATCTCCTCGATGAGGGATGCTAAGTGTTCAAGCTGGCTTAAGGGAATGTACTCCTCTTTGGAGTGAGCGTTCTCATAGCCAATTGAGCAGGTGAGGGTAGTGATCCCAAGACTGTTGAAGATGTTGGCGTCACTGCCACCTTGGGTCTTCTTCAGCTCTACGGGGATATCCAACCTGTTACACGCTTCTACGAAGCGCTCAACAACCACACTTTCTTCATCGTGTTTATATCCCTCATAGAGGCGATGGTGGTGGATATGGACGGTCCCTCCCGCTAAAGCGGCTTTTTCTTTTAAGAGATCAACCATGTGCTCAATTTGTTTATCGATCTTTGCTTTGTCCAAGCTTCGAGCTTCAAAGCTCAGCTGTGCTTCCGAACTGATTACATTCGTAGCCCCCGGGGCAACAAAAGAGCCGACATTTGCTGTTGTTTCTTCATCGATGCGAAAGAGCTTCATTGAAGCGATCGCATCAGAGCCAATCTTAATTGCACTGACGCCACTCTCTGGTTTAAAGCCTGCATGAGCGGCCCTACCGTCGATGACAACATCCAAGCGATCATGATAGGAAGCCTGAATGATCGCCCCGCCAACGGGCCCAGAAGCATCGAAGGTGTAGCCGAATGATACTGAATCCAAGAAAGAACGATCAACTTCCTTGGCTCCGGCAAGTCCCACTTCTTCGGCAGTAGTGAAGAGTACTACCAACGGAGGATGAGGTACATCGCTATGAACAATCTTTTCCAGCACATACAACAACGCTGCAATAGCAGCCTTATCGTCAGCCCCTAACGCAGTTGTTCCGTCACTTGTAATGATCCCATCTTCAACAACAACCTGAGCCCCAACAGCTAAGTCCACCGTATCCATATGGGCATTAAGCAAAAGAGCATCGCCCTCTCCACCAACATACCCGTACAGGTTCCCAGCAGCGTCATGCTGGGTACTAAAGCCCAAAGCCAGCAACCTCTGCTCCAAAAATAGAGCAATCCGATCCTCTTCATAGGAGGGTGAATCGATTGCAACAAGCTCTTTAAAGATATCAAGCACTTTCATAGAGCAAGCTTAGCACAAAGAAAGAGGACAGAAAAGAAAGGAGAAACCCCTAGAGGAGCAGGTTCATGTCAACCATCTCCAGCTTATATCGATTCATGGAGTGATATGCGTTACCATATGCTTAAAGGATTTACATCGGAAGGAGATCTGCACTATGGAATTACTTGGAACATTCAGTGACTATATAGCCGAACAATTAGAAAAAAGATCCTATCTGCCTTTGGATCTTTCCACGTTTCGGAAAAAGATTGAAACTGCCCTTCATATGCCTCGGTTTGAATCACCAGCGGTGATAAGCAAATGGGTCCGTGAGTATGACTCCCTTCGCATTGAAAAGCTCTCTTGGACAGTAGGCTTTGGCCGAAGTGAAGGGTATCTGCTCTCACCGATGAATGTGAAAGGGAAGCTACCCGGTGTTTTGGCCCTCCATGACCACGCCGGGGAGAAGTACTGGGGAAAGAGTAAGATCGTAGATATCGGCGAAGAACTTGATCCTTCGCTCATCGAACATCAAACGAACTACTACGGATCAAGAGCTTGGGCAAATGAGTTGGCCAAGCGCGGCTACGCGGTTTTTGTTCCTGATCTCTTCGGCTTTGAAAGCCGAAGAATCAAAGTCAGTGAACTGCCGAGTTCGCTCATTAGAGAGTTGTTAACCCCTCCCTTGGAAGTAGTTGAAGGGGGAGCGTATGCTAATGATGCTCTTACCTTGGATGACAGCCTTGAAAGTCGAGTTACATACAACGCCCTTGCTCGAGGCTTGGAACACATCATAGCCAAGGTTCTGATGAGCGGAGGGTATACGTGGGCGGGATATACGGTAGCGGAAGATCTTGTAGCTTTGGACATCCTTTCCAAGCAAAGCTTTGTTGACCCCACTCGCCTCGGCTGTGGCGGCTTGAGTCTTGGGGGACTGAGAAGTGTTTTGTTAAGTGCGTTGTCGCCGAAGATTCAAGTGAGCTTTGTTACCGGGTTTATGACCACCTTTAAGGATTTGATTACGGCAAAAGCGGCGAACCATACCTGGATCGCCTATGCACCCCAGCTCAGTCACGTAGGTGAGTTCGGAGACTTGTTCTTTGCCCATGCTCCAAAACCTCTGTTGGTTCAACATGGGAAGAAAGACCACCTCTTTACCTTTAGTGAGGCAGAGAAAAGTATTTCACGAATACGCGAACACTATGTGAGTAGTCCTGATCGATTCGTCTTTACTGCGTATGATGAGCCACATCTCTTCAACAAGGAGATGCAGGAAGAGGCATTTGCTTTTTTTGATCGCTACTTCCTCTTGTGAAGTTGCTCATCGAAGACACGAACGTTATAGGAAGAGACCCTCAGGTGTTCGCGCATCGCTTCCAATGCCGCCTCTTTGTCTCGGGCACAAAGGGCACTATAAATCTGTCGGTGACGAGTGATTGCATCTTCGATTCCCCCTTCAATGAGGATTCCTTTACCCATATAGTCGCGAAGAAGCGACGTAAGGGTTCCGACAAAGAGGGCAAGGAGGCTGTTGCCCGTTGCTTGGGCTAGGGCTAAGTGAAATGACTCATCTAAGCTCACTCGGACTTTGAAGGGAAGGGTCTTGTTTTCAAACTGGGTGAGAATTGAGTCGATCTCATTAAGCTGCTCATCGGTGATCTTCTCAGCAGCAAGTTCGATCGCTGATAGTTCAAGGATGACTCGGACTTGTGTTAACTCCTCACTGCTGATTTGGTCGACTTGCATGATGCGGTTGATCGCATTCATCACCGTGGAACTTTCAGGGCGAGTGATAAACGCGCCGCTTCCGGTCTTAAGGGTGACCAAGCCGCGCTCTTGCAGGAGCTTAATCGCTTCGCGGACGACTGGCCTGCTGACGTTGTATTGCTTGGCAAGGTTCATCTCACTGGGCAACTTATCACTGACCTTCGTAGGGGAGGTGAGAATCACCTCCTCAAGATGGTCAGCTATTTGCATGCTGAGGTTTGTCCTCGAAAGGGCAATGTGTTCAATATCGAGAACCGAACCTTCTTCACTCACATCATGATCCTTTTTTAATTACTTCAATCGTAGCTTTTGCTCCCTGGTGGAGGAAGGAGATATCATCTCCACAGCTAAAGTAGTTTACCCCTAATCCCTTCCAGATGTCGATGGCCTGTACATTTGGCCCAATTGAGACCCCAATGGGGATCCCTGCCTTCTTTGCCTGATCGATCGTGTGTTTCGAAAGCTCGAGCACCTTTGGGTGGGTTGCCTCTCCGATTAACCCCATTGAAGAAGCTAAATCATTCGGACCGAGGACAAGGGCATCAAGACCGTCGAGGGTGAGGATCTGCTCGATCTCCGCTACCGCCTGGTAGTGCTCGATCTGAATGAATCGAACGATATCCTCTTCAGCGTTCTTGATGTACTCGCTGGTTTCAAGGTTGTTGTAGTGGATCGATCTTCGGGGACCGAAGCCTCGAACCCCCCGAGGAGGGTAGAGGCACTCACTCAAAGCGGCTTCCACATCATCATAGCCTTTAGTTTGGGGGATGATGATCCCATCGACTCCCATCTCCAGAACCGGCTTGATCGCTTCCATCGACCACGCCGGAACTCGCACCACCGCAGCAGCGCCACCGGCGTTGGCGGCGATGACGTGGTTTTGAATGAGGGGACGATCGAACGCTGCGTGCTCGGCATCGATCCAGATAAAATCGTAGCCGTAGATCGCAAGCGCTTCGCTGATCGCCGGATCGCCTAAGAAGACGTGACCGCCGATCGCGCTACCATCCTTCAACTTTCTTAGGAGTTCTTTTCCGTATCTCATGGCTTTAATCCCAAACGGGCTCGAAGCTGAGCTTCGAGGCGGATCAAACTGGCGATCTCATGCTTTCCGTTCTCGTTCAACAGAG
>CAYUHP010000058.1:0-11549 GCA_964444595.1 uncultured Sphaerochaeta sp.
TTCACGATTGAGGTTACACCCAAGGGGTACTCAACCGGTTCGATCGGTCGGGTGACCTTAACCGGAGCGGGCTCGGGGGCAACAACGGGTGCCGGAGCAGGTGCCGGTGCCTCTTCGGCTACAACCACCACGGGCTCGGGGACGTAGTCGAGTATTGCGAGCTCTTCGTCACTTGCGAGCATGCGATCGATGATCGCCGGGTCGTCCGGAAGGGTAACCATCAGGGTATAGCCCAGTGCATTGGCAAAAGGTTCATACGCTGAGGCAAGGGCGCTTCGGTGCGGCTCAACCAAGTCGCTGGCCGGAAGAACAAGCGGCAACACGTCTACAACACGGCCGTATTCAACACTGACCACCACGCCACCAATCGAGCGCAGTTGCTCTTCGGCGCGGACGATTAAGGTGTTGTTCACAACCTTTGCGGTTTCGGGGCCGTTTCCGTCAACGATCAAATCGATGCCATCAAGGCTTTCTGCCAAATCGGAGGAACTGAAAAGACCTTCACCAAGATCGGTAAGGACGATCAGGTAGTCAACGAAATCACGAGCGGCATCAACTGCCCATTGAGCGTTGTCTAAGATAACATCGGCGTCAAAGCTTACTCCGCTTACCGGTTTTGGTGCCACTACCCCAACAACTCCAACGTTAAAGCCGTTGAAATCATAAATCTGGTATGGCTGGAAGAGAAGATATTCATCCTCGTCCAAAACGTTAACCGCCAAGGGGCGTGCTTTTTTGGTTCCTTCGATCCCAAGTTCAATCTGAACTGCTTGGGGGATGTAAGCATCAATGCCCAGTTCATCGACGATCGACACTGCTGCATTTGCTGCCTCGGCTGGAATCTCACCGACATCACCGGTGTTGAGGAACAACCAGTTATCGGTCAGCTCACGACCTGCTTTGACTGCAGTCGAAAGCTTGGCGATTCCTACTCCGCCATTCTCAGTAAAGATATTGCCCTTCACATCGTTGGTGTGAAGGATAACGAGATCGAACACTTCATTTCCATCAGCGTTCTTAACGACTGGGCGGACTCCATATGGATAGACGAGTTCCTCTACCACCGGAGTTGGCTCAACAGCCACCGGCGCTACCGGCTCAACAACCACGGGCACCTCGGGTGCCGGGGCGGGTTCTGGAGCTGGGGCGGGAGCCGGGACTGGCTCGATCGCTGCTGGAGGAATTGGCTCTACCTTAGCTGTAGCACAGCTTACGAGTGAGAGAGCCAACAATGTGACCAGCAAGGCCGTCAAAATTGTGCTTGAAAAACGTTTCACGGTTTTCCTCCTCTTGAATTTGCATGTCGTTGCATAAATGCGTACAAGTACTATAACACACCAAACTGAAGTGCGATACCGTAAACATCACTTTATCGTTCACGATACCGATCGAGTCGGTGAAAAAACGCTGGGTACTTTACAAAAAAGAAACCTGCAGGGAAAATCTACAGGTTTTTGCTGATGCTTGAAGAGTATTACATCAAATCTTTCGGTTTGCGGGCGGTGTTACCGGACTTTTCGCAGTATGCCATGTGCCGCAATTTACCGTTTTCAAATACAGATTTCATTTTAATCGCTCCGCCCCAGCGGCTGGTCATCACTTTGGTTCCCTCACGCCGAGCGTTCTTTGATACGTTTCCTGCCATATGCTATGCCTCCAATCTAAAACTCAATTCAACAGTGTCACTATACTGATTCTTCCCCTGCTAGTCAAATCCCCCGCTCTTGCATACAATACCGTTTATGAAGCGCTTTCTTCGCCAAATCTTTTTAATCCCCGTCTACCTCTATAAAGGTCTTCTCTCACCATTCTTTGGATCATCCTGCATTTATCAGCCAAGTTGCTCGACCTACATGGTCGAAGCGGTGATGAAACACGGGATGATAAAAGGTACCATTATGGGCGGGGCACGGATTATCCGCTGCTCGCGCTGGTTCTTGGGTGGCTCTGATCCTGTTCCGGATCAGTGGTCCTTCAAAGCGATCAAGGATGAGTTCACTCGCCACCGTCGGCGCTCGTAATCTCTTTTACAAAGGGAATCAACACACTTAAGGCACTTTCGTTATGCCCCCCTTCGGGGATGATCAAGTCGGCGTACACCTTCGTAGGCTCAATGAAGTTGAAGTGCCCGGGGCGGACGACCTCCAAGTATTGGTTGCACACACTCTCAAGGGTTCTGCCTCGCTCGGAGATGTCGCGCTTCAGGCGGCGGATGAAGCGAATGTCATCCGGAGTATCCACATACAACTTCAAGTCCAAGAGCGATCGGATGGAAGGGTCGTGAAGAACCATCAAGCCTTCGATGATCACCAACGGCTGCGGCTCGACGTGAACCGATTCCTCCCGCCGTCGGTGGTTCACAAAATCGTACAGGGGCATCTCAATGGGTTTAAATGCTTTTAAATCGGTGAGGTGGGAGTGGATCAAATCCATGTCAAACGCATCGGGGTGGTCAAAGTTAAACGCCGTGATGTTTTCATTGGAGATATACGAGGCAGATTTGTAGTAGTTATCCTGGGGGATAAACACAAAATCCGAACACACCTCACTGATCTTCCGTACAATCGTTGACTTTCCCGAACCCGAGCCGCCGGTAATTCCAATAATTTTAACGTCTTTCATCAACTCCTCACTTTGTTGAAAAAGAAAACACTGTGGTGTGCCGATACGGCCGGTCGGGGCCGAAGAGTGCATTGGGGAATGCAGCTTGATTCGGTGAGTCGGGATAGTACTGCGTTTCAAAGCACATTCCGGCGTGCTTTTGGTAGGCAACATCCCCTTTTCCGACCGCACTGCCATCCAAGAAGTTCCCACTATAAAACTGAAGGGAGGGAAGCGTCGTGTGAATCTCCATCACCCGACCGCTATTGGGCTCATACACTGAAGCGACCTTCTTAAGGTTCTCACTTTCATCGGTGAAGACGAAGCAGTGATCGTAGCCGCCGGCCTCTTCAACTTCCAAGCCGACTCGTTTGGATCTTCTGAAGTCAAACGGTGTTTGCTCGACATCGAGAACTCTGCCGGTGGGGATCGCTTGGGCATCCACCTCGACGTATCGGTTACAATCCAATTGGACCTCATGGTTGAGAACCGTTCCACTGCCCGCTCCGGCAAGGTTGAAGTAACTGTGGTTCGTTAAGTTAATCGGCGTTACTTGATTGGCCGTTGCCTCATACTCGAGGCGAAGTTGATTTCGACCTCCATCCAGCAGATAGCTCACCGTTGCGGTTACGCAACCGGGGAAGCCCCCTTCGCCATCCTTGCTGGTGATCGAAAGAACAACGCCCGGGTTGCCCTCAAGCTCAAAGGGCTCAATCGCCCAGATCTGCCAACCCCAGTTGGAAGATCCGCTGTGCAGGGAGTTCTTTCCGTTATTGGCCTCGAGGGTGTAACTCGTACCATCTAAGGTAAAGGTTGCATCCTTGATTCGGTTGGCAAACCGACCGACGACTTGGCCAAAGTAGGTTGAATTCCCGATATACTCGAAGGGGTTTTCAAAGCCAAGGACAATATCACGTTCGTTTCCCTCGCGGTCTGGGACCAGCAACGACTGAATCGTTGCTCCCAAGTTAAGAATCTGGACCGTGTAGGGACCACTTTTGAGGGTTACCTTAAGCACATCCTCCCCTTTGGGAGTTTCAGCGATCTTCTGAACGTGTACCATATTCGCTCCTTTTTAGTTGGCGTCTTCGTCGCTCTTTAAGACTGCAAGGAATGCGGATTGCGGGATTTCGACGTTTCCGACCATCTTCATCCGCTTCTTGCCTTCCTTCTGCTTCTCAAGCAGTTTTCGTTTTCGAGAGATATCACCGCCGTAACACTTCGCCGTTACGTCCTTGCGGAACGCACTGATCGTCTCTCTACTGATAATACTACCACCGATTGCCGCCTGAATTGCAATTTTAAATTGCTGGCGGGGAATCTCTTTACGGAGGCGCTCACACACCATTCGGCCCCTTCGCTGGCTGTTGCCTCGGAAGACCAGTTGGCTGAGGGCATCGACCGGCTCGCTGTTCACCAAGATATCAAGGCGAACCAAGTCTGTTCGCTTGTACCCGATCACATCATAGTCAAAGGAAGCATACCCGCGGCTCACAGATTTGAGGCGGTCATAGAACTCAAAGAGAACTTCCGCCAACGGCATCTCGTACATCAACTCAACACGTTTTTCATCGAGGTAGTTCATCCCCACCTGCGTCCCTCGTCGGTCGATGCACAGGTGGATGATCGGTCCGAGGTACTGAGCGGGGGTGATGATGTTTGCGCGGATGTACGGCTCTTCGGCGTACTCGACGCGCATCGGGTCGGGGTACTCAAGCGGGTTGTCGATCGAGAGCATCGAGCCGTCCTTCATAAACACATGGTATTGAACTGAAGGACTGGTAAAGACGATCGAAAGACCGAACTCCCGTTCGATTCGCTCTTGGACCACTTCAAGGTGAAGCATCCCCAAAAAGCCACAGCGGAAGCCAAAGCCCAATGCGGCGGAGGAGTCTTTTTCATAGACCAAGGAAGCATCATTCAGTTTGAGGCGATCGATCGCGTCGACGAGCTCCTCATAGTCGTTCGTATCAACGGGGTAGATCGAGCTGAAGACAACCGGTTTGACATCCTTGAACCCGGGAAGGGGGTTCTTCGTCGGTTTGACTGTCGTGGTAATCGTATCACCGACGCGCACGTCGCTGATCGTCTTCACCCCGGTGATCACGTACCCAACATCGCCGCTGCTCAATTTGTCGCGTTTGTGCAAACCGAGTTGGAAGTAACCCACCTCTTCGGCTCGATAGGAGGTATCGGTGTGCATGAAGGTAACCTCATCACCGGTTTTCAATTCACCGTTAAAGATTCGACAGTGAACGACTACCCCGCGATACGCATCGTAGTGGGAGTCAAAGATCAGCGCCTCAAGCGGTGCCTTGGGGTCTCCGGTGGGCGGACTTATCTGGTGGACGATCGCTTCAAAGAGCTTGCCGCATCGGAGTCCAAGCCGAGGTCATGATCGATCTGATGGAGGCGCTCCTCGATATTTGCCGAGGGTAAGTCAACTTTATTGATCACCGGAATAATATCCAGATCGTGCTCCATCGCCATGTAGAGGTTGGCAAGCGTCTGTGCTTCCACTCCCTGAGCGGCGTCGATGAGCAAGAGCGCCCCTTCACAGGAGCTGATCGCCCGACTGACTTCGTAGGAGAAGTCAACGTGTCCGGGGGTGTCAACCAAGTTTAACTCATAGGTTTGCCCATCCTGAGCTTTGTAGGGGATCGTGACTGCTTGGCTCTTGATCGTAATGCCCCGCTCGCGCTCAATATCCATGTTATCGAGGATTTGAGTTTGCTCGGGCCCTCGGTTTTGTCGAATCTGCGCGAGCTCAATAAAGCGGTCGGCAAGGGTCGACTTTCCGTGGTCGATGTGCGCAATGATGCAGAAATTTCTTTTCAAACGTGAATCTAAGGCCATACTTATTTCTCTTCAGCAGTAAATCCCAACAAGGTCCGAACTTCGCTGTCATCAAGGGTTTCATGCTCGATAAGTGCTTCGGTAAGGGTTTCAAGTTGATCGCGGTGGGTGGAAAGAATCTTTCTCGTCTCTTCTAAAGCCGAATCCAATATCTTCTTCATCTCTTCATCGATTCGTCGGGCGGTCTCTTCACTGTAATCTTTGCGCTGGCTGATCTGCCGGCCCAAGAAGAGCGGTTCGCTCTCATCGGAGAGGTTGATAAATCCAAGCTCGCTCATCCCCCACTCCGTTACCATTCGGTGGGCGATCTGGGTTGCTTGTTTGATATCGTTACTGGTTCCGGTCGTCGTTTCACCATAGACGAGCTCTTCAGCTACGTAGCCACCCATCGTCACTTTAATCCAGTCATGAAGCGATGAGTAGTTTTTCGTGTACGCATCTCGCTCCGGTAAGCTGATCGTAACTCCCAGCGCTCGGCCGTGAGGGATGATCGTCACCTTGTGCAAGGGATCGAGGTTATCAAGATGATAGTGTAAGAGCGCGTGCCCCGCTTCGTGATAGGCGGTGGCGCGCTTCTCATCCTCGGTCATCGCCCGAGACTTTCGAGCAACCCCCAAGAGGATCTTATCGCGAGCTTCTTCAAGCTCAGTCATCCCGATCGTCATTTTATTCTTTCGAGCGGCAAACAAAGCCGCTTCGTTGATCAAGTTCGCTAAGTCTGCTCCACTGGTTCCCGCCGATCCCCGCGCCAAGCGCTTCAGATCAACATCCGCTTCCAAGGTAATCTTACGAGCGTGAATCTTTAAGATCTCTTCGCGCTCCTTGATGTCGGGCAGATCCACCACCACCTCACGGTCAAAGCGACCAGGGCGAAGAAGGGCTGGATCGAGGATATCGGGGCGGTTCGTCGCCGCCATGACGATGACTCCGGTCGTAGTTGCAAATCCATCCATCTCAACGAGGATTTGGTTGAGGGTTTGCTCGCGTTCATCATTCCCGCCTCCGAGGCCGCCGCCGCGGGTTCGGCCCACTGCATCGAGTTCGTCGATGAAGAGGATACACGGACTGTTCTTTCGGGCTTGTTCGAAGAGGTCGCGAACTCGAGCCGCGCCCATTCCGACAAACATCTCAACGAAGTCGGATCCACTGGTGTGGAAGAAGGATACGCCGCTTTCACCTGCCACTGCTTTGGCAAGGAGGGTTTTACCGGTTCCGGGCGGTCCGACAAGGAGCACCCCTCGGGGGATCTTTGCCCCGACTTTGGTGAACTGATCGGGGTTCTTCAAGAAGGCGACAACCTCTTCAAGCTCATACTTTGCTTCCACCTGGCCGGCCACATCTTTGAACGTGACCTTAGTATCGGTGTCCATATACTCCTTGGCACGGCTTTTGCCCAAGGAGGACATCATCCGCCCGTTCATTCCCGAACTTTGGCGCCACAGCATGATCGTGAAGCCGATAAAGATGATCCAAGGTAGGAGTTGGAGCACGACTTGGAGAATCGAGATCTCCGCCACCGTTCCCGTCACCGCGATCCCCTGTCTCTTCAATACACCGAGGAGGTCTTCATCAAAGTAGGGGATCCTACTTTGGGCGCTCAGTCCATTTTTCAACGTAAAGCGAATGAGGGATTGTTCTTTTATTTCAACTTGCGCTACTTGGCTACTTTCTACATAGCTCAAAAAGGAGGTATAGGGAACGACCTGGTCGCCCCGGGCACTGCTTCCATCAAAGAGGACATACGCAAACACAAGAGCAAGGCTTACTAACGCAACAAGCGCAAGCCGATTCTTCGGCATCTTAGGACCGCGATTCATCGGATTGTTGTCATCCTTCTTCGGGCCTTGCCAATACTGGTTCGGATCACGCTTTTCAGGACCTTGATCCTGACTATTATTCATATACTTCATTATCTATCCTTCTGTTCACACTATATATATTTGTCAAACGGCGGGCAAGGGGAGCCTTAAAGCGTTTGGCCAACCGATCCCGTCCGCCATACACTCGGGCGAAGAGGGCAACAACCCCGCTTCGATCCACCAACAAGGGAACTCGAATCGTTGGGTCAAGACCTTGGCCACTCAGGATTTTTGCCACCTTTGCCCGTCCACTCTCCCCCATGAACTCATCCCCGTCTCGACTCAGTCGAAGAACGGGACTCACCAATAAGGTACTATCAATTCGCAGCAACGTCGAATCACTGGAGTTCTCTTCAACTCGAAAGACCAAATCTCCCGGTAGGAGGAGCTCATTTGCGGTTACTTCAATTGCATAGGACCAAGGCTCACCTGAAAATCTCCAACTCACTTGATCTTGATGGGTCGTGATCTGCTGACCCCGAGCTTCGATTGTTGTCGAAGACTCTTCATTGAGGATCGTCCTGAGCTCTTCTACAAACGCCGAGGAGCCTGCTCCTCGAGCGAGATTGAAAAGTACTTGCTCTTGTACGGTAACCGGCAAGCTTTGAAACCACGAACGGGAGAACGAGACCTCATCACCCTCAACGTGGACCTGCTTCAGCGCTTCTTCGACCAGGGAGTCAAGCAAACCTTCAAGATCCCCAAAGCGCTTGGCCATCACCCCAAGCGCTTCATGAGCGCCGGGAAAAAGCGTGAGTAGGTTACTGGTTACCATCTTTCGGAGTTGGTTCCGTTGAAAGGCTCCCTCTTCATTGGTGGAGTCCTCCGACCAAGACCACCCCTGCTCCTCCAAGTACGCTAAAAGCTCTTGGTGGCTGAATGATAACAAGGGTCGGATGATCGTAACTCCGTCCTTCTTGAGAACCCTTCGAATCCCCTGCAGTGAGGAGAGCCTTGCTGCGGTAAAGAGTCGCCGCAGGATCGTCTCCATCTGGTCATCGGCGTTGTGGCCGGTGAGCAATACCGGGCACTGATGGTGTTTGCACGCCTTGAGCAGGGCCTCATAGCGCAAGGTTCGAGCTGCTTCTTCGATCCCTTTCTTGCGCTTCTTTGCTAATGCTTCAACGGCTGAAGGACCGAGGTCTAGCACTTCAAAGTGGACGCCGAGGCGTTCGGCATTTAATCGGTTTAGGGCAATTTCGTAAGTTAATTCCTCGTCACTGCGGAGGCGATGGTTTACGTATAGTGCTACAATGTTCTCAGGGTCATGAACGGCACACAAGCCCACCAAGAGCGCTAGGGAATCACCGCCGCCACTGAAGGCGACGGCGACTCGCACCTCTTGGTTAATGAGGGCTTTGATCATTGTTGGGGGTGTTTTTCCGATTGTATTCATCCATCACCTCGGCGACACTCCTCCCTTCAAGGAGGCTCTTCAACGCTTCGGTTGCTTTGGCGATTCCCTCTTCCAACCGAGGATCGTCACTTTCTGAAAGCACATAGTCAACGACCGATTGTCCGCCACTGGGCCGTCCGATCCCGATATACACACGAACAAACTCAGTACTGCCGAACGCTTCGATAATCGACTGTAGTCCTCGCTGGCCGGCAGATGAGCCTTTTGAACGAAGGCGAATCATTCCGGCCGGGAGGTCGAGTTGGTCACAGACAACGATGAGTTGTTTGTCCCTGTTCAGGTATTTGACCACAGAACCGCTTCGATTCATATAGGTCAACGGCTGAATGATCAGCGAATCCTTGATGCGAGCTTGGCGGTAGGGACGAAAACAGCGTTTTCTCAACGATGTGTGAAAAAACGCTGCTAGACGGTCGGTTACCGTAAACCCTACATTGTGGCGAGTGCCCTCATACTTGGATCCGGGATTCCCCAATCCAAGGATGATCATACTTAGGCTTCCTCGCTTGACTCTTCAGCACCAACCAAGGCAGGCTCGCCTTCTTCACCTTCCTCGTCTTCGACAACCTCTTCTCGGACGCTCTGGACCAACGCGACAACGCTTTCGGGGTCGCTTAAGAGTTTAACACCTTCAGGGAACTCAACATCACCGAGGTTGAGGACTGAGTTCAGTTCAAGACCGGAGATATCGACTTGGATATTTTCTGGGAGGTTGGAGGGCAAACACTCGATCTCTGCTTCGTAAGCAACTTGGTCGAGAACTCCCCCTTCACGAACACCAACGGGGTTGCCATGAAGGACTAAGCTGACCATCGCCCTAAGGGTTTGACCACGGGTTACTTCATAGAAGTCAACGTGCTTAATCTGACCCCGAATCAAGTCCTCTTGATAGGTCTTCATCAAACACTCGTACCCCTTCTTCCCTACTTTGATGTTGAGCAGGGCGGTTTCGGAGAAATGGCGCACTTTATTGCTAAATTCGCGATTGTCTAAACTGATGTGAACCGGATCGTTCTTTCCATAGATTACTGCGGGGATCCGATTGTTGCGCAAGAGCCTTCGAGCTCCGCGACTTCCGAAATCGTCTTTTCTGAGCTCAGCGCTCAGCGTTCGATTGTCACTCATACGTACTCCTTGTACTCTCATTGGCGATCTGCCAATTACCATAACATTGAGGATATGTAACACATATCACCAAGGACCGAGTATAGAAAACTTCTCAACTCCTATACAAGCCCTTCAACAGAGAAAAAAGAAGGGCAACCTTTGAACAAGATTGCCCCAAACTGGGAAGGAGGGACTCGAACCCCCGGTGCCGGCACCAAAAACCAGAGCCTTAACCACTTGGCGACTTCCCAATAACGGTTAGACCCTATCGCAAAATGAAATCTTTGTCCAGTGCGTTTAATCCGCTTCTTCGTATGCCGCCATAATTGCATCTTGCAACTTCTCCCGAAAACCGCTGGTTATCGGGTGAACGATATCTTTGAACTCGCCATTTGAAAGCTGACGCGAGGGCATCGCAATAAAGTTACCGTCCTGTCCTTCAATGACCTTAATGTTATGGACTACAAACTCATCGTCAAAGGTCACCGTAACGTACGCCTTCAGTTTACCACCTTGTTCTACTCTTCGAACTCGAACTTCTGAAATCTCCACACTAACCTCCGCGTGACTTTCTCAAATCACTTCCGAGCACACCATCAGGCGATAGGTCGCTACAAAGGTACCGAATCGATCGACGATCTTCTGAGTGAGAAGATCGACCTCTTGATCAGAATCGGCTATGAAAAACCAAGAAGGACCGCTACCGGTCAGCCCTTGGTAGCCACTATATCCAGCTGAAAGCTTCGCCAACTCCCCATACAAGGGATTGTTGGTAAGCGTCTGCTCAAAGTCATTATAAAACGTATTAGACCAATTTGGTATTGAATCTTTGAATGATTCACCAAGGTCTGTTCGATCAACAAACGTGGTGGATCGATCCTCGATTCGATCGAGGGCCGCATACGCCTCCTTTGTTGAAACTCCGTGGTCAGTTGGCATCACCACCACTGCAGCTTTCACAGGAGCCTCAAGGGGGGTAACCACTTCACCGGTTCCTTCGACGATCGCCGCCTTGGCTTCGTAGATGAAAAAGGGGACGTCACTGCCGACTCGGTGAGCAATTTCCAGTAAGGTTGCCTCATCGATTGCTTTCAGTTCACGAAGCGCGAGCAGAAGCGAAGCTGCATCGCTTGAACCGCCGCCGAGACCGGCTTGGGTCGGAATCCGTTTTTCACAGTGAACATGAAGGGTATAGGAGAGCGGGATGTATTCGTTGTATAGGCGGGCAGCTTTTGTGATCGTATCGGAGCCCGGTTCACAGTACTCCTCAAGGCCGGTAACGGTAATTGAAAACGTATCGCTATCCGTCACCGTAATGGTAAGTGTATCGGCCAATGATGTAGTCACAAAGAGAGATTGGATTGAATGGAGTCCGCTTTGCTCAAGAGGCCCAACCGCTAAATGGAGGTTAAGCTTCGAAGGAGCAAATCGGATGATTTGCGTTTCCATACCGAGCAGAGTAACAAAGGCAACGACAACTGTCTAGTCGAACACTCAGGATTCCCTTGCCATCGGTAGAACATTGACGGCTATAGGTAGCGGTCGAACCCAAAGATGTTCACGATAAACGACCACGCATGTGAGTAGTGATCGTAGCCTACCCCAAAGCCAAACGTTCGCTCGCGGCTGCGATAGTAGGAGGCCCCGAGGGAGAGCGGAGTGACTTTCAAAAAGATCTCTCCAAAGGGTTTTCCCTCCTCCTTGTTCCA
>CAYUHP010000059.1:0-278 GCA_964444595.1 uncultured Sphaerochaeta sp.
CTTTCTGGGTTTAATACGACTACAAATGACGTTTATCTCAGCATTTCAACTGGTGATGGTTTAATTAATGATGCCAATGATTCAATTAAAATACCCTTAACCGTAACCCCGAGTGCAAACCAAAAAATCAATGCTGCTACCACTACTGCGGGTATTCTTGAGAGTGTCCAAATCAAAGTAAAGGGAACCTCCAGCGCTACCGTAGAATCAGCTCCCGCTGGCTTCTACACTGGTACAATTACTTTTGCTGTTACTACTCCCTAATTATTAGCATTTTA
>CAYUHP010000059.1:288-11485 GCA_964444595.1 uncultured Sphaerochaeta sp.
CCAACTCAAATTGATGTAGCCCCCGCCGGAACCTACACAGCTACGGTTACCTTCACGGTTTCTGGATCCTAATTACTAATAGTTTATTGTGAACCAAGCCTCCTTCGGGAGGCTTTTCTTTTTATCCTTTCGATCATCCCCTATTAAGAAGCAACCAGATGTGATGTCAAATGTTTATTACTGTTAATTTCTTATAATATAATTAAATATAATGTTTTATGTCTTAATATCATTTCTTTATCCTTACAGACACCCTTTACCTTGACATAAGTTAGATCTCTTATTAAGATTAAGTCGTGTTTAGGAAAAAGACACAGAGAATATCTTGCACGGAGCCTGGCTCCCAGAAGGAAGGATGCAATGAAGAAAATACTTAGCTTGCTACTCCTGCTATCCATCATTTTTAGTTCTGGAGTCTTTGCTGCTGACCCATCTCCTGCCTCATTTGATATTACAACGAACGTGACCGGCGTTAATCTCATGAAGTTCACCAGTATTGCTGTAGCGACGAAAGAAGCGTTTGAAGATAGTAGTAACGACTGGACTACGATAGACAACACGGTCGTAGCAGGCAGTACTGCTCTTCCTGTTGATAATACCTTTCATGACATTGCATACATCTCTACGATGTCCAATGACCGTAACGGCTTCACCGTCTCAATGAGTGCCAGTGCGATGAAGAGCACTACCTCTGGTGGTAGTGCATACATCAACTATTCAGTAGCCATTGATGATGACAATATAGCCACCACAAATGGTGCTACAAATAACGCTGAAATTGCTGAAGTTATTTCAAATGGAAGTTTAAGCACCCTGAAAGTTCAATCGGCAAAGATATCAATCAAGGTTGATAAAGCCGGCTTTGATGCAGCTGTCCAAGGTGAGTACTCCGGAGAGGTTACCTTCACCTTTACCTCGAACAGCTGATTAATTATTTTACTAATTATCCCAGCCCTCCAATGGAGGGCTGTTTCTTTTACTCCTCAAAGAGTCTTTTTGCCAAGGTCCGGACCGCCTGGAACGTAGGATCGGCTGGGATGAGAGCGGTGGTTTTAGTTCGCTTTAGAAGGATCCCCTCTTGGTTTTGTTCAAGTGAGTGGAAGTTTCCGCCTAAGCGGGCGTTGTCATACGGAGAGAACGAGCGAGCATGAAAGAGCATCTTGGTTTGATGACTCTCTAACGTAGTTGTAAGTTCCTCACCAAGTTCAATCATGTACTGCTGATCAAGGCCCCCATCATAGAGCGCATAGGGTGTTTGACTCATCCCACCCAACTGGTAAAGAAACGATGAGTGAGTGAACACCAATTCATCTTCGTCACTTGGCTTGGATGGGAAGAAGTTAACATACGCCATCTGCATTCGAGGGTTAATGAGCGAGGTATACCCAATTGAGGCCCCTTGATTAAGCTTCGCCTTGATGAAGTCCACCGTGTTGGTAGGATGAGGAATCTCACTCAGATCGAGGGCCCCACTCTCCTTGGTCTGGACCTTCTTCCAATCATTGAATTGTCCCTCAGGGATTCGGCTTACTGTGTTAGGAATCGGAAACGATTCGAAGCCCTCGGCGTTGGTGTTTACCACACACCCCTGCTCCAAAAATGGAGGGCCTAAGAGTGTACGGCTCTGGATCGTTGCTTCCAGAGCTTCAGGTGCATTGTTGGTAAAGGAGTAGGCGGTGTAGTGAACCGGCTGGTTGGGTAAGAGAAGATCGAGTTTTCTCACCTGCCACCCTTCGAGGCGATTACGCATTCGACTAGTTAGCCACACTCCCCCAAATTCTGAGTCAGTCCCATACTGCTCAACCATCCAATAGGATGCGGCCGTTGAGTGTTCATCTTCCTTGGGAAAGACAAGGTATGATCCTGCTTGCTGGTAGAGTGTTGGATTGTTTTGCCAAAACTCGCTGTTCTCATCGGAGTACACCGATGAGCCGGTTCCACGGTAGGAAGGAATCGCATGTGGGTTGATCCTCCCCCCGTTTGCAATCTTGGCGCTGAACTCTAAAACCATCCCACCTTGGTCTTCGACAACCAATTGAACAAGATCATTTGTAAGCATCGCAGCATTGCGACTATTGAATAGTTTCAAACGACGTATATCCATTCCTAACTCTCCAAAAAGACAGTATACTCTCTAGGTAAGGAGCCACAGATGATTACCAACAAGGATCGACTCTTCAACCTTTCAACCAAACGAACCACCTACCTCTTCGCGGTGACCGAAACCGGACACCTTGAGCACCTCTACTGGGGGCGCCGACTCACCAAAGATGTAAGCATCGATGGCTTCGCTGAAAAGAGGAGTATCAACATCGGGGGCGGGACCGCCTACGACAGTGACCACCCTACCTTGTTTCTCTCCAACTTAGCTATGGAGTATTCTACCACAGGCAAGGGAGACTATCGAGAGAGTTCGATCGATGTTGAGTACCAAAAAGGACTAAGAACCCTCGATTTTACCCTTCAAAGCTTCCGAATCTTGAAAGGTAAACCTCGCCTCTTCGGTGGCTTGGTTGAATCGTACGGAGAGCAGGACCAATGTACCACGTTGGAGCTCACCCTCAAGGAAAAGGCTCTTCCCTTGAGAGTCCTTCTTACCTACACAACCTTTGAAGACACCGACGTGATTACCCGCCGAACAACGCTGCACAACGACGGTCAAGAGAGCGTAATCATTCGCAACCTTGCTTCGGCCCAAGTCGACTTAGAAGGCAGTTGGGACCTCGTCACCTTTGACGGGGCTTGGGCTCGCGAGCGCCATGTAAACAAGCGCGAACTGAAGCATGGAATCTACATCAACGACTCAAAAAGTGGAGTCAGCTCCGCCGAGCACAACCCCGCCATCTTTCTTACCAATGAAGAGAATGAGTGTGTTGGCTTTAACTTAGTCTACAGCGGTAACCACCGTGAATTGGTCGAGGTTTCATCCTTTGGTAAGACCAGAGTAATGACCGGCATCAACCCGTCGGGTTTCAGTTGGACCCTCACCAGCGGTGAGCGTTTCCAAACCCCCGAAGCGATTATGACCTACTCTCCCCGAGGTCTTGAAGGAGCCTCACAAAACTTCCACCGCTTTGTGAACCACCACATCATCCGAGGTCCCTGGAAGTTCCGTGAGCGGCCGGTGTTGATCAACAACTGGGAAGCGACCTACTTTAACTTTACTGAAGACAAGCTCTTAAAGCTTGCCCGTGAGAGTGCCGAACTCGGAATCGAACTCTTTGTGTTGGATGATGGATGGTTTGGAGTCCGCAACGACGACACCACGAGCCTTGGGGATTGGTCCGTTAACTCTAAGAAGCTCCCCTCGGGTCTTGGCGCCCTCTCAGCTCAGATTAAAAAGATGGGGATGCTCTTTGGCCTCTGGGTTGAACCGGAGATGGTCTCAATTGAAAGTGAGCTCTATAAGAACCACCCCGATTGGATGATCGCAATTCCGAATCGGAGCCCCAGCGTTGGGCGAAACCAATATATCCTCGACCTTACAAGAGAGGATGTTCGCCGGTATCTCTTTGATACCCTTTCAAAGACGTGGAAGCTCGCCGATGTAAACTATATTAAGTGGGATATGAACCGAGTGTTCAGTGACCTGTACAGTCTTAATGGTGAGATGAGTAACCACGGCGAGTTCCTTCACCGTTACATCCTCGGTCTTTATGAACTCTTAACCAAGTTGGTCACCGAGTTCCCAGCGGTTCTCTTTGAATCATGTGCCAGTGGGGGTAACCGGTTTGATCTTGGAATGTTGTGTTTCATGCCCCAGACGTGGACCAGCGACAACAGCGATGCTCTTTCGCGGCTCTATATCCAAGAGGGAACAAGCTACGCCTATCCCCTCTCAACGATGGGGGCTCACGTCTCTTCAGCTCCCAACCACCAGACCCTGAGGCGAACAGAGTTAGAGAGTCGCTTCAACGTGGCTGCGTTTGGAGTCCTGGGCTATGAGTTGGATATCACAACACTGAACCGTCAGCAAAAAGAAACGATTAAAGCTCAGATTGCGTTCTACAAAGCCCATCGAGCAATTCTGCAGTACGGCACGTTTACTCGAATCAAGTTGGCTAACAGTGCTTCAAACCACGTGGTTTGGGCGGTTGCTTCAGCGGATAAGAGTGAACTTTTGGTCCTTTTTGCTCAAAAGCTTAATCCGGCTAACCCCGGAGGGGATATCCTGAAGGTCAACGCAGTCGACCTGAATGCAACATACGAGGTATTCCCAAGGCAGCAGAAGATCGACATCAAGATGTTCGGTGATCTTTTGAATATGGTCAGCCCAGTTCACATCACCGAAGGAGGCATCGCCCAAGAGACGATCAGTAAGGCGCTCTCCTTTGACAGTGAAGTCGAGCACTATCGCCTCAGCGGCGAACAGATCGCCTACGGCGGGATCAAGCTGAACCAACAGTTCGGTGGTACTGGCTACGATGCAATGACGAGGGTATTAGGCGACTTTGGTTCAAGGATCTACTTGTTTAAGCGAATTGACTGAACACCCCGCTATTTGTACACTCATGCCCATGAGTGTTAAGATCTACTATCTCAAGAAGGGAGCTGATCACCCTTCTTTATTGCTCCACTGTCAGGCGATTCGAAGAGCAGTGTTCGTCGAAGGCCAAGGCGTTGCAGAGGCAATCGACTTTGACGGTCAAGATGATCAATGCAGTCACCTTTTGTTGTTCGATGAAGGAGTTCCAGTTGGAACAACCCGGATCCGAAAGACTGAAAAAGGGATGAAGCTTGAGCGCATCGCCGTATTGAGCACTTATCGGAAGAGAGGCTATGGCGAACTCCTTGTAAAAGCAGGTTTGAGTAAAGTAAGCGGAACGATCTACATCAACGCTCAAGTAGCAAGCCTTGGTTTTTATGAGCACCTGGGCTTTGTGGAGGAAGACGGAAAGGTCTTCCTTGAAGCTGATATTCCTCATACCGTCATGCTGTGGCTCCATGGCCAGGGAGAAGAGCCATGCTCAATAGTAGAACCATAGTCATCGCTGGGGCGGGAGTCTTTGGGACTGCCGTTGCCGAGCGCCTGGCGTGGAACACGACGAACAACGTAATTCTTTGGAGTATCGAAGAGGATGTTGTTCGTGATATCAATAAGAACCACCGAAACACCAAATACTTTCCCACTCACTTTCTCAACACCTCAATCCGAGCTACGGGGGATAAGGAGATTTTCAGCACTGCAGATATCATCCTGCTGGTGATCCCTTCAAAGGTAATCGTTCCCTTTACCCAAGAGATTAAATCCTTCACCAAGGATGATTGTTTGGTCATTAACTTAGCCAAAGGGATGAGTGATGAAGGAGCGTTCATCACCGAACAAATTCCTTTTACTCGAACCGCCAGTATGAAAGGTCCTTCCTTTGCAATCGAGGTGCTGCACGGTCTTCCCACCGCGTTTACCTTCGGAGGGAAGCGCGAGGACTACAAGATCTTTAAAGCAACCGCTCTGAAGGACACCGGTCTCTACCTCGATTACACCGAGGACGTCCGCTCCGTTGAGCTGATGAGTATCCTGAAGAACATGTATGCGATTGCAATTGGATTGGTGAGCGGCCGCTTTAACTCACCAAACGTCGATTTTCTCATCTACACCAAAGCGGTTGCGGAGATGAGAAGATTCCTTGCTCTCTTTGCGTGTGACACGGAAACAATCTTCCGCTACTGCGGTATCGGTGATCTGGGTTTAACCAGCCTCAATGACCTTTCTCGGAACCGAACCCTCGGCCTCTTAATGGGCAAGGGCTTTGCGATGGAGCAGAATGGGAAGTCACAAACAGTCATTGAAGGAAGCAGAACCGTGAAACTGATGGGCGAAATGACCAAAGAGCAGAATGTAGCTGAAGAGTTTCCGATCGTCCAAGCACTGTATCGGCTTATCTACGAAGGTGAAACAATCAACGAGTATATGGGGGCGGTGTTTGCGTAAAAAACCTGGGGTGATGAACCCCAGGCATACCGTGCAAGTGAAGAAATATTATCGCTTCACATTTGCATAGATCTGATTCCATTGATCCAAGACGGCTTTCTTGTTATCAATCAACCAATCGTTGTCTCGAGCAACCCACTTAATCTCTGAACTTGCCGGCAAGTATGCAGTATCGTAGACTGCGTTTGAGTTGGTGAACCGTAAGGTTTCCAAAGCAGTTCCCAGCTCTGACTGCCCTTCAGCGCTCATCAAGTAATTGATCATCGCTTTTGCAGCGTTGGGGTTCTTTGCACCAGCGATTAACGCACAGCCAAATGCGGATGCTGAAGCACCTTCTTCAGGGTATACTATCCGAATACGATCAGATCCTGCCTTTAAGAGGGTGGAAGCACCATCCTCATAGGTCAATCCAACAACATATTCACCGGTATCCACGCTCTTAAATGCAACGGAGCTTGCGGTGGCAAACACAACCTGGTTGTTCAAGAATTTCGTAATGTAATCCCAAACTTGAGGCGTACCATGACCGAAGACTGCCATCATATTACTGACGTTGTTCCATCCAGAAGAAGAAGAGTTAGGATCGGGCATTACAATCTTACCCTTAAGCCGAGGATCGAGCAGGTCTTGGTATCCGCGAATGTTGAGACCAAGTTCTTTTTCCAACTCGACGTTAACGCAGAACACCGCTGTGGAAAGGTGGTCGAGACTATAGAAACCATTATTTGAGCGATAATCAGGCATAATCTCTGGCTCATATTCAGTCAACCAGTGTTCAAAAAGATCACTGTGAACCATACCATCACTGCTTGAAAGGGCTCCCCACATCAAGTCTCCCTGAGGGTTATTCCGCTCTGCTCGAATCCGGCTGGTAAGCTCACCGGCCGAACCGTTAACAATTTCAATCTTCACATCTGGGTAGCGCTTATTAAACAAGCGAACCAAGTTGGTAAGATCGTTTTCCGTCATGCTGGAATAAAGAACAAGGTTCTTCTCCATTGCAGTAGGATCTTTCACCTTTTCCTCTTTACCGCCTCCTGCAGTAAGAGGCAACATCACTAGAATGAGGAGTGCCATCAACACAATACTCATTTTTGTAATACGTTTGTTCATCGTATTCCCTCCTTAATTTTTACCAACCTTACAGGTTGATTAGAGCACAATATAGTTAGAGCCGAATATCTTCGGTCTTGCTAACTGCCAAGTAAATGAGCAACGAAACCGTGGTGAGAAGCGTCAGGATTGCACTAAACGCACAGGCAAGACCATAGCTTCCTCGGGAGATAGCCACATACGTGGACATCGTAAGAGTTATGTTCCTATTGTTGTAAAGGATAATTGAACTTGAGAGCTCGGTTACAATAGCAACCCAACTGAGAATGGCTCCACTGATTATTCCATTGATCATCATCGGCACAGTGATTTTAACAAATGTTTTGAGTTTAGACGCACCAAGGCTTATTGCGGCCTCTTCAATACTCATCGGTATTTGCATAAGTATTGCGTTTGTTGATCGTATTGAATACGGCATACGGCGAATTACAAATGAGATAATCATGATCGTCATCGTTCCCGAAAGAACCAAAGGTGGCTGTCCAAATGCAATGACAAGTGCAATACCGATGATCGCACCGGGCATTATGTATGGCATCATCGAAAGGCTATCGATAACGTTATTCACCCAACTTGGACGGCGAACAACAAGATACGCAATTAAAACTGCGAAAACAATAATGATTGCAAGAGCCCCAAAGCCTAAAACCAGAGTGTTCTTGATGGAACGCATAAGGAGTTTATCCATCGCCATCCGATAACTTGCCAATGAATATCCCTCCAAGAAGACGACGGAGTCGCTATTTCGGAAGGAGAGGTAGCTCACATAGATCTGTGGCATGAAAGCAATCCCCAGAATCCCGTAGCAATAGATATACATCAAAGCGCCTCGGATCCCTTTTGCCGGCTTCTTTTCAATAGGGCGAGTTGTACTCATCGAGAAGTTAAACTTACTCGTTGCAAATTTTTGAATGAAAAAGACGAGTGCCGTAAGGATGATTGCGAGTACACTGATCGCCGAAGCAAAGTTATAATCGGTTCCAACTTCACCCAAGTATTGGTTATAAATCTCAACGGGGAAGGTCCTATACCCCTCTCCGATAAGAATCGGAGTACCAAAGTCAGCAAATGCTCGCATAAACACCAACAACGATGCAGCAAGGATAGTTGGCATAGAAAGGTTTAACACTACTCGGAAGAATCTTTTGATTCCGACACAACCAAGATTCGCCGAGGCCTCAAGAAGGTAGCTGTCAATATTCTTGAAAGCCCCGTTCATGTAGAGGAATACTAGTGGGTAGAGCTTCAGCGATTGGACAACCAAAATACCATTAAACCCATAGATTGAGCCGATATTTATCTTTAAATAGTTCTTGAAGAAGAGGGTGATAACGCCACTACGCCCAAGGAGAAGAATCCAAGCGTACGCTCCGATAAATGGCGCACTCATCGCACAAAGAATACTCACCACAAAGATAAGCTTCGTTCCCTTCAAGTGGTAAAACGTGTAAAAGTATGAGAATGGAATACCAATAATTAAGGTAACAATTGTTATTGCAACCGTAACCTTAAAGCTATTCCAAATCGTCATCGAATAGTATTTTTGGGAGAAGAATTTTACAAAGTGCTGGAGGGTGAAGTGTCCCTCATTACTCAGAACCGATTGACGGAGGATTCCAAACATCGGGTAGACCAAGAAGGTTCCGAAGAGGATAACAAACGCTATGGTTACTCCGCTCCAAAGATCAAGTCGTTTTTTCATAAACATCTGATCCCCCCTTACAAGTCAGCCAAATCATTCTTCACACCTCGAAGAATATTGGTCGCACCATCAGCTGTGAATAGGTTTATCTTTTCAATATTTAAGCCGAGGTTGATCGTTGTTCCAGGAGGAATGATCGAATCAATCGTTGATTCCTGAATGATCTCAACATCATTGCCCCGGACGGTCCGAACAAAGTAATGGGTATTTAATCCGAGAAAGACGCTCTCTTTTACTTCGGCTTTGATTCCTTCTTCACCTTGGGGAAGAATTCGATATTCTTCCGGGCGAATAGCAACGATTAACTTCTGATTCTCCTGGTGCTTCTTCTCAACGTTCGGCATCTCAACTTCAAAGTCTCCGATTTTAAGGAGTGCTTTCCCCTCTTTAACAACTAGCTCTGCATCGATTACGTTGGATCTTCCGATGAACGTAGATACAAACAGGTTTGCCGGACGTTGGTATAGGTCTTTAGGAGTTCCAATATGCTGGATGACTCCCTCATCCATAACAGCGATTCGATCACTGATTGCCATTGCCTCTTCCTGGTCGTGGGTGACATATACTGTGGTAATTCCGACCTCTCGCTGCATCTGCTTAATTGCCGAGCGCATTTCAACCCGGAGTTTAGCATCCAAGTTTGATAGTGGCTCATCCATCAAGAGTACCGAGGGTTCAATGCAAAGAGCCCGGGCAAGTGCAACTCGTTGCTGCTGACCACCAGAAAGCTGGGAGGGCATGCGCTCAGCAAGGTTGTCAATTTGCATCAGCCGCATATACTTTTCGGCCTGCTTCGTCATCTCTTCTTTACCAAACTTTCGGCTTCGAAGCCCGAATTCAACATTCTTTCGAACTGTTAAATGGGGGAAAATTGCATAGTTCTGGAAAACCATTCCGATGTTTCGTTTTGCTGGATCAAGGTCATTTATTCGCTCTTCGCTAAAATAAAAATCACCACCCTCGATTGTGTTAAATCCAGCAATCATCCTCAATAGAGTTGTTTTTCCACACCCTGAGGGACCGAGCAACGTGAAAAACTCGCCCTCCTTAATTTGCAAGCTTAAATCTGGAATGATGACGTTTTCATCAAATTTTTTCAGGGCTCGAACAATGGTGATATTTTCGCTCACGACAAAACACTCCTTATTATTGGCTTCATCATAAATCCAAAGTATCACGCGACTTTTAGGCTGTCAAGAAAATGAAATTGCCAAAAAGCACTCAAACTTGTTGCACAAAGAGTGGTTTTGATGGAACATCTATATTCTTATCTGACAAGAAAAAGGAGGATTTTTGCATCCGCAAAATTCTGTCCTCTTATTCCTAACCGTTGATGAGAGAAACACCCTCATAAACTATTCACTCGCACTTTTGATTCGACTCGCCTTTGCTTAGATTATACCATCAATCGGTCGGTAAATGGGTTTTTCTTTCATCAGCACAAGAAGGTCCAAAAACTCGATAGTTTGGAACCAACCTATGGTCATTACATCACATAGTTCAAGGACCATACGATGCTCCGTGTGTCTTCCTCTCCATCATCTTGTATCCACTCTTGGTCACTTTCATTTTTCCTGATACAGTAGGTTCGGAGGCGCTTGATGCAGATTCAGCTTTTTGATCATACGGGTACCTTGATTCAGGATTGTGTTCCCAGTGGCAGCGGTTGTACCTTAGTATATAAGAACACCTATTCAGAAGGGGACTATGTAGTCATTACTGTAGAAGCCGAAGGAGTCTATGACCTTCAGTTGGATGAGATCATCGGTCGACATCCCGTCTACCTCACCCCAGAAGCTCGCTATGAGATTCCGGTTCTCCCCAAAAGCCGAACCTGTTACCACCCCCTCGCCTTCCAAGGCGATATGCATATGATGAGTCTGGGAGTTGCCAATCTTCCAAAGCGAAGAAACCTCGCAACCAACCCATATGACCACCACACCACTGAAGGGTTGTTCCCCCATGCCAAGGCAAACGTGGAAACCCGCGGTGAGATGGACTTTGCTGCCCGAAACGCAATCGATGGAATCTTTGCCAACCACGACCACGGTCCCTACCCATTTGCCAGCTGGGGGATCAACCGTGATCCCGAAGCCCTCTTTAGCCTCAATTTTGGCCGAGATGTCCTAATCGATGAAATTCGCATCACCGTCCGTGGCGATTGGCCCCATGACAGTTGGTGGACCGAAGCTACGATGACTGACAGTAATGGAAAGGAGTACGTCCTTCAGTTGAAGAAGGATCCACTTCCTCAAGTATTTCCGATTACCCCTACAACCATGAATTCACTGACCCTCGGCAAGCTCATCAAAGCTGATGATCCTTCGCCGTTTCCTGCGCTGACACAATTTGAAGCGTGGGGAGTGGAGGTCGAACCTTAACTCAATGGAGAACAAAAAATGAGTGACGCTGATATATGCATTGTTGAACAGAGTGCTTTACTAAAAACC
>CAYUHP010000060.1:0-11164 GCA_964444595.1 uncultured Sphaerochaeta sp.
TTCATAACAAAGGAGAGATTTGGTTCTCGAAGGGCGGTAATCTCATCGGGGTATGGAACGCCTACAACCATTTCAAATTGACGGAGTAACAAATCGCGCGTTGCCTGCAGACTTTCGAGGGTTCCTTCACTGAGCTTAATTGCCTGGTCTTGGGCTTGGTAAGCAAGGCTCCCCTCCTTGATTTGGCCCAACGTGAGGCGGTCACTTAAGGCTTTTTTTGTATCGGCGAGTTTTTGGGTAGAACTTTTGATCGTTTTCTCATTGTTTACTAATGAAATGATTTGAGTGTACAAGGTATTGGCAAAGCTGAGTCTTGTGTTCTCATAACTGGAGTTTGCCGACAGTTCGGTTTGGCGGGTGTTTAAATCCTTTAAGGAGTCTTGAGTTAAGCCGTAGGTAAATCGATGGCTAACCGACAATGAAGGGTCTTCAAGATAGTCCCAAGAAGAGCCGCCCTGCCTCCAAGAAAATGGATCAACTGAAAGAGTGAACGTTGTCTCTCCATCGTTAGGAAGAGCTACTTCAACACTACTTCCTAAAAGTGATACTCTCTGGCCTGAGATATCCCAGTTGCTACTGGTATCAATGGAGTTTGAATATTTCAGTGTTCCTGACTTTACACTCACCTTCACCCCATCATCGATCTTTGTTGCAGCTTGTTGGAGGAGGACGTTGCTACGGGTAATCTCAAGGTTTCTCATCGCCGAAGAGTTGTCCACAGCTTGCTGAAGCAGATCATCAAGAGTTACTGCGGTAAGGGGGAGAGTAAGGAGGAGCAGGGCGATGGCAACTGCCCCCCATTTCTTATACGGTTGGTGCATGAATCTACACTCCTGTTTCATTACATATCGTAAAGTATGGTTATCTTCAGTGTCTTCGGCAACTGATGAGGGTTGCTCTACACACAAACTACAAAAGCTTTTGGCCTCCGTCTATCGGAAGCTCTATACCTGAAACAAAATCAGCGCTCAGAAGATACGACACTGCATCGACGATTGCCTGTGCGCTTCCTGTTCGTTTGAGCGGAAGTAGCTGGCCCATCTTCTCAAAGTAGACCTCATCGCCGTTGGAGAGAACTGCTCCGGGACTGATCGCATTCACCCGCACATTCGGTCCCAATGCAACGGCCAATACCTTCGTTTGCTCCAAGAGAGCACTCTTGGAGAGGTAGTAAGCAACCCGAGTTGCTGTGGGAGCGGAGACCTTTGTATCAACCATGTTAATAACCGAACCGTGGCGGTTATCTTCTTTGAGGTGACGATAAAGACATTGCGCCAACAACAACGGAGCGGTGACGTGGATGTCCATCATCTTCTGATACTCATCGTAGGTCAGCTCTTCGATAGTTCCCGTCGAAAAAAGTGAAGCGTTGTTGATCAGATGATCGACCTGGCCGTAGATGAGGAGAGCCTCATCAAAGACCCTTGAAACAGTGGTTGGATTTGAAAGATTACCTTGAACGGTTTTGAGGCCGTACTCCTCTTCCAGCGCTCGAGCAGCTTCTTCACTCGTGTTATAATGAACAATGACTCGATAGCCTTGTTTGATCAGGCCTTTGGCAAGAGCACTTCCAAGGCGCTTGGCTCCTCCGGTTATTAGGACAACGTCACTCATTACTGTAAAGTATATCGGTGTTGTTGCCGATTGACAATTGCGGGAGTATATTCGGACTGGGTGGGAACCCACCAAAGGATATAACATGAGCAATGAACACAAAAATGAAAAAGATTGGAAAGAAACCTTAAAAAAGAAGATGAACATTGAGCCGGGGATCCATACCGGCGACAGCGGACCCAGAAAAAAGTTCACTTTTTCATTTTGGTATTTCTTCATCATCCTCATAGCCTTTTTAGCGATTAACTCCTTTATGGTAAGCCGCCAAACCAATATCGTCCAAGTTGATTACAACCAGTTCAAACAGTTGGTGGAGAACCACACGATTAAACGGGTAAACATCGAAACCGAACGCTATGTGGGCTATTCCTTCAGCATGGATCAACTAACCACTGATGGCGTTCTACCAAATGGAGGTGCCCAAGCATTTGCCACCTACAAGGTGGAAGACCCCTCATTTGTTCCCCTCCTCGATGAGATGAACGTCGAGTACTTCGCCACCCCACCGGCGAAACCCAGTATCCTCAGCTCAATCCTCTCCTACATCCTGCCCTTCCTCTTTGTTATCATCCTCTGGCGCTTCATCTTCTCGAAGATGGGCGGCGGAGGCCAAGGGGTTCTCTCCTTTACTCAGAACAAAGCCAAGATCGTTGCCGAAGGGGATACCGGAGTCCGATTCAATGATGTCGCCGGAGCGGATGAGTCAAAATATGAGCTGGAGGAAGTTGTCGACTTCCTTAAAAATCCCGACAAGTACACCGCCATCGGCGGAAAGATCCCCAAGGGAGTTCTCTTGGTGGGTCCGCCGGGAACCGGTAAGACCCTCCTGGCCAAAGCAGTTGCCGGTGAAGCAAAGGTCCCCTTCTTTAGAATGAGCGGAGCAGACTTTGTTGAGATGTTCGTCGGTGTCGGGGCTGCCCGAGTCCGGGACCTCTTCCGTCAAGCCCGAGAAAACTCCCCCTGTATCATCTTCATCGACGAAATTGATGCGATCGGGCGATCACGGGTTGGTGCGGGCATCGGCGGTAACGATGAGCGCGAACAAACCCTCAACCAACTCCTCGTTGAGATGGATGGCTTTGACTCACGCACCGGAGTCATTATCTTGGCGGCAACAAACCGCCCCGAGATCCTCGACCAAGCGCTTCTTCGCCCCGGTCGATTTGACCGCCAAGTCCTCATCGACAAGCCCGATCTGGATGGTCGAGAAGAGATCTTAAAGATCCACACCCGCAAAATCATCCTCGATGGCGATGTTGATTTACGGAAGATCGCCCAAGGTGCGGCAGGCTTAGCCGGAGCTGATCTGGCAAACATCGCCAACGAAGCAGCGCTGATGGCGGTTCGAGGGGGAAGGAAAGCAGTCAGTCACGCCGACTTTGAAGAAGCGATCGAGAAATCGGTTGCCGGTCTTGAGCGCAAGAGTAGAATCCTTAACCCCAAGGAGCGCGAACGCGTCGCCTACCATGAAACCGGCCACGCCCTCACCGCCTATCTGACCGACGGTTCGGAGCCGGTGAGTAAGATCTCGATCATCCCCCGAGGGTTCGGAGCTCTGGGTTACACCCTGCAGTACCCAACTGAGGATCGCTTCCTCTTAAGCGAGGGTGAGCTACTCACCAATATCGACACCCTCCTCGGCGGTCGAGCCGCTGAAGAGGTGATCTTTGGCGATATCTCCACTGGAGCAGGGAATGATATCAGTCGCGCCAGTGACTTAGCACGGCGGATGATCACGGAGTTTGGCATGAGTGAACGCTATCGGAACATCACCCTTCCGACGACTCAAAGCGGAATCGCCGGTGTTGGTGGCGGACGCGATTACTCCGAAAAAGCTCAGGAGTATATCGACAGCGAAACCGCTAGGACGATCGCCGATCGCTATAAGGTGGTAAAAGACAACCTTGAAAAGAATAAGCAGGCGCTCCTAAAGATTACCGAAGAGCTCTTAGAACACGAAGTCTTAAGCGGAGACCGCTTTGAAGAGCTTGCAAAAACCAACGTCATTGTCTAATCTCAAGTTCATGTTATATACACCGATTACCGATCCCGATTTGACCCGACACCTCGCCTCCCTTCCCAAAGATGGCCGCGAGGTGTTCGTGGCTTTAGATGCCACCGTTCGCATCACTGCGATCAGTGCAACAACGATGATAAACCAGATGCAAGCCAACTTCGATCTTCAACCGCTGGAGACGTACGTCCTTGGCCAGGCATATCTGGCAACCGCCCTGTTGACCTCGATGGTTGAAGGAAATGACCGAATCCAGCTCTCTGTTGAGTGCGGAGGACCGATCGGCGGACTCTTTACCGAAGGCTGGGCGAATGGCTCAGTTCGCGGATACTTGAAAAACAACCCAATCCCTTTGAAGAAAGAACTCACCTCGTTAGATTTAGATGAATTATACGGACCGGGCTTTTTAACGATCAGCAAACTCCTTGAAGGAAAGAAAACACCCTTCAGCGGACAGACGATGATGCAGTGGGGCGATCTGGCAAAAGATCTTGCTACGCACTTTGACCAAAGTGAGCAAACCCCCACCCACTTTGCCCTCTCAATTGACTTCAATGATAAAGCTCAGGTGATTGGGGCGGGAGCGATCTTCATCCAAGCGATGCCCGGTTGGGATCAAAAAGGCCTCGATCGTCTTGCCGATTGTGCCGAGGACCTTCCCTCCCTCGGCAAGTACATCGCCGATGGGTTTTCCGTCAAATCATTTATTGAAAAGCACTTCAATGATGTAGGCCTCCACCACCTTGGTAGCACCAACATTCAGTTCTCCTGTCCCTGTACTCAAGAACAGTACGCCCGATACATTCAACACCTCGAACAAAGCGACCGTGATGATATCTACGAAAACGGTCCCTTCCCCTTTGAAGTAGTCTGTTCAAACTGCAACACCACCTACCGGTGGAGCGAGGAGGAGATGAAAGGCCTCCTCAATGAGGTAAAACGATGATTTTTTATGCCACCAGCGGCCTTCACCAAAGTGACATTCTCGCTGAAGAAGCACGCTTAGCCGGAGGGCAAGAGATTCAACCTTCGACCAGCGGAGTTCACTTCTCTGGTGACTTGAAGGTTGCCTATCGCTTTTTACTCACCACCCACACGGCAACTCGACTCTTGCTCGGAATCTACGAAGATGACGACATCCGAAGTGCCGATGATCTCTATGACGCCTCGATGATGATTCCCTGGGAGGAGTGGATCGATCCCTCCTTAAGTTTTGCCGTAACGATCACGACTAAGAGTGTTCGCTACCTCAGACACTCCAACTTCGGCGCCCTCCGCCTCAAAGACGCAATCGTTGATCGACTTCGTGAACACTTTGAAGGACGACGACCAAACGTCGAACGCGATGAGAGTGATGTACTCTTCCACGTCCACCTTGAAGACGATCGGGCAACCTGGTTCGTCGACCTCAGCGGCCAAAGTCACCATCGCCGCGGCTACCGCAGTGATCAAACCGATGCGCTGTTAGCGGAACACCTCGCCTTTTCTATCCTCTACCGCTCCCAATGGCGAAAACTCGCCGATGAGACAGGAACGTATCCGCCGCTTTTGGACCCATTCTGCGGATCGGGAACCGTCCTTATCGAAGCCGCACTCTGGGCTACCAAGCGTGCCCCCGCTCTGGTGAAAGCCCGAATCTTCCCAGTCTTCAATCTACCGATCCATGATGTTGATCTCTATGAAGAGGTTGTTGATGAGGTGGTTGCCCAAATCGAAGATCTACCGCTTTCCATCTATGGGTGGGACCGCAGTCCGAAAGCAGTGCGAATCGCCCAAGAGGCAGCCAAAGCTGCCGGCGTCGACCACCTTATCACCTTTGAAGTGAAAGATTTCACCCTCTTAACTGAAGAGGATATCCCCTCCGAAGTTGGAGTGATCGTAACCGATCCTCCCTATGGGATGCGGATGGGCCAGTGGGAGGAGACTCGCCACCTCTATCGATCGATCGGAGATACGCTGAGTCAATTCTTTGGCGGGTGGAACGTGAGTTTACTCACCGCCGATGATCGCCTCCTCGGTCAGATCGACTTAAAGCCCGATCGAACCAACGCCTTTAACAACGGCGGGATTCCCTGCACCCTCGCCCACTACTACATCTTCACCGCCGAAGAGAAGGCGACTCTTCGAACCCAGTGGGAGGAGCGAAGAAAAGAACGCCTCAGCCAGCCGCTTTCCAGCGGGGCTCAGATGGCGTACAACCGCTTGGTAAAGAACCTCAAAGAGCTGAAACCGATCATGGAGCAAGAAGGAGTTACCAACTACCGAATCTATGATGCGGATATGATCGAGTATAACGCCGCAATCGATCTCTATGAAAACACGTGGGTCAGCTTGGATGAATACGCTGCCCCGCCGACAGTCGACCCAGAGGATGCCCAACGCCGCTTGGGCGAGTTGATCGATGCGACTGAGCGAGCAACGGGAATCGATCGTGAGTTTATCTTCGTAAAGCAGCGAACGATTCAAAAGGGGCTTAATCAATATGAACGCCAAGCGTTCACCGATCAGTTTTACATCATCAATGAGAACGATGCCCGATACTTTGTAAACTTCTCTGATTACCTGGATACCGGCATCTTCTTAGACCATCGACCGATTAGAAAATATATCGGTGAGATCACTGACCATAAACGCTTTCTTAACCTCTTCTGCTACACGGGAACTGCCACGGTTCAAGCAGCGAAGGGGGGAGCTCTTTCAACGGTGAGTGTGGACACCTCCACCACCTACTTAGATTGGGCGAAGCGAAATATGGAACTCAACGGCTTTGGAGGAATGAATCACTTCTACTACCAAAGCGATTCGATCTCCTTCTTGTGGGACACCTACGATCGCTACGATGTGATCTTCTGTGACCCACCAACCTACTCCAACTCAAAGAGCCGGGCTCCCTTTGAGGTTCAAAAAGATCACCGCTCCTTGATCAAGGCGTGTATGATGCACCTTGATCCAGGCGGCTTACTTATCTTCAGCTGTAACTATCGCTCCTTTAGGATGGACGAAGAGATCTACGATGAGTTTGATGTCGAGGAGATTACTCCTCAAACAATTGGTAGCGACTTCAGCCGCGATCCAAAGATTCACCACGTCTTTCTCATTCGCGAACGAGCGAAAGTGATTCTGCAACCACAAAAGCCAAGGAGAGCAGTCCGACGAAAACCAATCGATTAGCCGATAAGGTAGTATTAATTACTGGCGGATCCAGTGGAATTGGGCGGGCAACCGCCCTTGAGGCGAGCAAGAGAGGAGCAAAACTCATCCTCCTTGGGCGCAACCCAAAAGCCCTTGATGAAACTGCGAAAGAGATCACCACTGAGGTCTTAACGATTGCTTGTGACGTATCAAAGAAAGAAGAGGTCGATGCGGCAGTAGCGAAGGCGATCGACCACTTCACTCAGATCGATGTGGTGATCAACTGCGCCGGCCAACCCGCTTTTGGCCCCGTTGAAACGCTCAATCAAAAGACCCTTGAAGAACTCTTTGCAGTTCATGTCTTTGGATCACTGAACGTTATTCAAGCAACCCTAGATACCCTGAAGAAGCAAAAAGGGGTTCTCGTAACGATCTCATCCTTCCTTGGATCCTACGCCCTTCCCTACTTAGGCGCATTGGGGGCGGCAAAAGCCGCGATCAATGCCCTGACTCAGAGTCTACGCGTTGAGCTAAAAGACCGTGGAGTCGCTGTCCTTCTTTACGGCCCGCCTCAGACAAGGACTCCCTTTACCGGCGATCGATCAAAAGGAAGATTCGCCTCTGCAGAGGAGGTAGCAGTACACCTCATCCGAACAATTGAAAAACGCAAGCGACAGAGCGTGAAGGGAAGATTCTTCAAAGTCATGAACTTCGTTGCGCCCAAGGCGCTGGACGCTCTTTTCTTCAAGGCGATGGTCGTTAAAAAAGACCCTCGGAAGGGCCCTTTTTAAGATAGCGAACAATCGCTTAGAAGATATATCCAAAGACTAAGGATGCATCACCGAAGGTGTGACCACCATTGGTGAACTTGTCTAAGTCATGACCGTATTTTGCATTAACTCCAAGACTGAAGTGGTCGGTCAGGCGATACGAGAGAGCTGCCTTGGCAAATACCCCATAGCGGAAGGGATCGGTACTACCGTCAACGAAATTATCGTCAAGACTGTAGGTGAAGAACCCACCGGCACCAAGACCGAGAGCGAGGCGCTTGCCTTCAACGTTCAGCATCAGAGCGGGACTTGCGGTAAATGAGTGCTCAAGACCTTCGAAGAAGGGGGTAAAGCCAGTGAAGTCAAACTTGACCAGTTTATCAAGAAGGGCTCCGTAGGTGGTGTCCTTGAGGTACGGGGTGTAGTCGAGATCAAGATCAACACCAAGGCCGAATATCTTGGCAAAGGAGAGGATGTTGTGGAACTCGAGAGCTAGGCCAACCTTTGTGTTGTGCTGGTCATAATTCGAGTTAAAAGCACCTTCGCGCTGATAGCTGTAGCCAAGATTGATACCCAACTTAGTGTAGAAGCGGCTTTCGGCAATTGCCTTGGGGGCCATCGGAGCTACAACAACCGGCTCTGCTTTCTTAACTTCCGGCTCCGGTTTGGCAACGGGCTCGTCAATTACGACATCAGCAACAACTTGAACCTCGGGGGCCAAAATCGCTTCGGCAACGGAGCGGGAACTTTCACTAAAGTTCACTCCGTCATACGACTGTTGTAAAAAGAGGGTATGATCAAGGGTACCATCTAGTCCGCGCTCAGTGTAGCTCGTTACGGTAGAATCGACAGTTATCCATCCAGCAGGATCCTCGCTGTCTACTTGGAATCGGAAGGTCGTAACCTCTGGATCCTCTAAGAGCCACTCCCAGGTCACCACAACGGGGACAGCAAAGAGAATAGCTGGGAGAAGGATCAAAACCGCCAACAACGCTGTGAATTTCAACTTCATGATTCATTACTCCTATCTATAGCCGGTAATGGGCTACACGCTTTTATCGTAGATCAGTACTATATAATAATACACGTAGCTCATTAATATAACAAGTAAATATGCAGAATGGATACATAATAGGAGAATTTCGATCGATGCGCGACCCAATTCAAACGCTGGCGGTCTTTTGTGGTTCATCTAACGGGCACAACCCGCTCTATACGGAAGCAGCCCAGGCAATCGCCGAAACGATGGTTGAGAATCATATTGGTCTCGTATACGGAGGCGGTAATCGAGGCTTGATGGGGATTGTAGCTGAAACAATTCATCAACGTGGTGGGTATGTCATCGGGATCATCCCAGAGTTGCTCAATCGACCGGATGTGGTCATCCGCAAAGTCGAAGATGAACTGATCGTGGCTTCCGACATGCATGAGCGCAAAGCGCTGATGTATGAACGCAGTGACGGCTTTGTTGCGCTTCCGGGAGGAATCGGGACGCTGGAAGAGATCCTTGAGATCTACACGTGGCTGCAACTCGGGTATCATAAAAAGCCGGTAGCGCTGTTGAACATCGGCGGGTTCTACGATCATCTCATTGAATTACTCACCCACGCCAATGGCGAAGGGTTCCTCAAGGATGATATCATGAACTCGCTGATCATCGCCGATGATGTTCCCTCCCTCTTCGAACAACTCGATCACTGGGAAGTACGCCTAGGAGATAAACTAACGCCGTGAAGATCACCCGCTACACCATTATTGAGTCCTTAAATGTGCTTATCGGATCCTACCTCACCGCACTCGGAATCGCCCTGTTCAGTGCACCGAGTAAGATCGTTAACGGAGGAGTCAGTGGGATAGCCATCATCGTCCACCATCGCTTGGGACTGGATACTGGATTATCTATCTTTCTCTTTTCGATTCCGCTCTTTTTACTTGGACTCTTTGTCTTTGGAAAGCGCTATGCCTTAAAGAGTTTAGCGGGGACCCTCCTCTTAAGTGGTTTCACCACACTGAACAATATGATCTTCGGCTACAACGGAGTCCTCGATCCAACAAACGTCCTGACCGTTCTGTTAAGTGCGCTCAGTGCCGGGGCATTGATGGGCCTAGGGTTGGGGATGGTGGTTCGAAGCGGATCGAACACCGGAGGAACCGATATCCTCGCTCAGGTAGTGGCGCGCTTCACTCCCCTTTCAATGGGAACGTCCTTTCTCATCGTCGATGGATTGATCATCCTCATCGGAGGGCTCATCTTCGGCCTTGAAATGGCACTGTATGCCCTCCTTACCGTCTACATCACCAGCATGACGATCGACAAGGTGGTCCTCGCCTTTGGACGCCGATCGGCTAAGACCGTCTTCATTATCTCAACGGAGATTGATGCGATTAAAGAAGCGATCCTTAGTGAACTCGATCACGGCGGAACGATCCTCACGGGAAAGGGGATGTACACCCAGAACGATCGACCGGTTATTATGACCGTCGTGGCGAATACGAAGCTCGCTGCCCTTACACACATCGTCCACCATTACGATAAAAACGCCTTCATGGTTGTCCAAGAGGCGTTTAACGTGCTCGGTGAAGGATTTACTTCGATCGAAGAGGGAGCGTGGAGCTCCGACCTCGATCTTACCCAGCAAAAGCGAACTTAATTGCTCCAGAGTTGTTCGGGATAGAGCCCATCTTCCGTTTTCTTGGCAAGTTGGGCTTTAACGTTTTCCCGATCTTCGGCGTACGTCATTCCAAACCAATGCTCATCGGTCGTATAGAACCGAACCTTTCCTTCGCCGTTGGCAACAAGGTTACCAACGCCGTTGGGGAGGTAGCACTCATCTTTTTCACTGGTGATATGCTCGTCGATAAAGCTATGCCAGTATCGTTCGAAGGAATCAAAGGCGCTGTGAGCAAAACCGAAGAAGTTCATCGAAACCCACTCTTTCCCCGTTAAGGGAAGGTTTCCATCATCGCGGAAGCTGAGTAGCGAGTCGCCTTCGTATCCAATCTTTGTATGCTCAACCATGCTCTGTAAGTACCCGCCCTCCTCGGCACAGATCGCTCGGCTGACTGTTCCGATCCGACTGGTGGTGTTCTCAAGGATATACCCGACCATCGCGTGTTCTTTGGCATTAGGGTCAAGAGCTGCCAGATGATTGTGCAACATTACATAGGGGGTTTTCCCATAGTAGTCGTCGGCGTTGATCACCGCAAAGCTTCCCCCAATCTCTTCTCGGGCGCACAACACGGCGTGAATCGTTCCCCATGGTTTAATGCGACCGGCGGAAAGTTCTAGTTGTTCTTCATTAAGTAAACTGTCTTGATGTTGAAATACGTATGATGCATCCATGTTCCGAGCAACTCGATCAAAGAGGTGGTGGCGGAACTCTTTTTCTATAGATTTACGAATCACAAAGACGACCTTCTCAAACCCAGCCTCTTTGGCATCGAAGATTCCGTAATCCAGGAGGGTCTGCCCATAAGCGCCGACACTATCGATCTGCTTGATACCGCCATAGCGGCTTCCCATCCCAGCAGCCAAAATCAGAAGCGTTGGTTTCATCGTCTTCCTCCTCTGTAACCAAATCCTGCATATTCTACCCTCTCTGCTTAAAATTAGTCAAATCCTTCACCTGAAGAA
>CAYUHP010000061.1:0-10758 GCA_964444595.1 uncultured Sphaerochaeta sp.
AAGAATCGGGGGGAGTCTCAATTGCGGTTCACGCCAAAGGAGAAGAGGAGCTCTGTCATCGACTGATGGCCGCTCAGCGGATTAACTTCTTCGTCGAGGCGGACTATACTACCGAAGGTGCTCTCTTTGCCTTGATGAAAGAGATCCTTGCTCAGATGAGCAAGGCAAACTCGTTAGAAAAAACTCATCTTTCGATGAAGAAGGCGGCTTTGGATGGAAACGAAAGCAATTATCATTAAAGAAGGCGCCCTCCAAGGGCTTGCCGAGGGGTATATCGAGTGCTTCGGCCACGCCCAAGCACTCATCGTGGCTGAAGAACACGAACACCTCCACTACGCCCTTCCAATTCTTCGCTCCCTTCAAAAGGAGGGAGTCGTAGCCAGCAGCCATACCTTTAAACGAGCTACGTTTACTAAGATCTTTCCACTTTTGGAGGATAAACCAGTAGTGCCCATCTTCCTTGGCGATGATCGTCTTCTTTCGGTGGGTAAACGAGTTGCGTATAAGCTAAATCGTTCTTTCGCAGTTATTCCAACCGTCTTAGATAGTCCGGCTCTTACCAGTCCTTGGCGGCTGACGTGGCCGGGTGCATTTGTCCCCTCTCAGCCGCCGACGTTGTTGTTGGTTGATCCGAAGTTGGTTAAAGAGCCTAAGATTCGAAAAGAAGGGGTTAATGAAGCACTGCTTCTTCTCACCCTCCACGGCGAAGCGGTTCTCTTTAGCGAGGAGAACCTTCGCACTGACCTTCATTCATTGGCATTCCAAAGCGCCAGTGAGTTCTTTGAAGCGTACCTTGATAAGAGTAAGTACGCCCTCACTCTCTTAGCCAAAGCACTGGCTCAAGGTGGAGTTGTTGATCAAGAGTTGGAGTACATCAAGACGAGAAACCGGCGAGTGCCGGTTTCGCTCTTGGCCCTCGCACTCTTGTATCTTGCCGAGCAGCTCTTTACGCTCTCTGATGAAGATTCGATCGGTCACTCTCCAACTCAGCACAAAGTTTTGGTCAATCGTCTTTTTCTTTCCGACGAACAAGAACTCCTTCCCGGTAAAGAGCCAAAAGGATTTACAAAGAGGCCAGCGCTAAACCACGTCAAACACACCCTTGAAACGAACCTTCTCTCCTACGAGGCGATTAAGGAAAAACTGAAAGAAGCAGGGTCAGTTACCACCTTAGAGGAAGCTCGCTGCTCTTTAAGTGAGCTTCAAGATGAGCTACTGAGGCTCATGCTTCGGAGCAGTCACTTGGGTATCCTTGATTACTACAATGAACTGGGCCTTCTTGATATGGCGTTAACGATGCTGGAGGGGATGTAAGCATATGACGAACGATCTTACACTACCGCCTCTTACCGGGGAACAGATGTACTCAATTCTCTCCAACCTAAGTCAGAGGGGTGGAGAGATTCTGAAGGCGTTGAGTGACGAGATCAAGCGCGAGCTTAAGAAGGTTTCCTTCATGGAGATCGCGGAGCAACTACAAGCAAGCCTGCAGACGATCGACGATGACGAAATCCTTGACCGCTATTACGCAAACCATCGAGGGTTTTATGACCAAGACGATTGCGCTATCGATAGTTATAAGGATCGGTTGGAACCTTTTGAACGAAAGTTGGCGGCATATCGAAAAACCAATATGAAAGAGCTCGAACTAGCTTACTGCAAAGGGATCATTTTAGGGCTCTATGAATGGGCTCAAGTGTGCACTAGTCAGTGGTATTCGTACATAGAAGAGATGCCTTACAATACGATTGAAAAAATCCTAGATTCTTGGAGTAGTCGCTATCCCGAAGAAGAGGCGATCCTTACATCGTTCTACAAAGAATATTGTCCAGAGTGGAACCCTTCTGACGAAGAGTAAGAGAAACGTAGGGCAGAGTATGAGCGCCAAGTAGCCGCGATTCAGAAAGCACGAAGAACCTCCTCTTCATCAAGGAAGAGATAGGATTATTTCTGTAACATGATATAATTATAAGGTTATGGAAACAAAAGACCGAACATCCTACCTTGAATTTAGAGATTTCTTTGAAAAATATGGGTTTCTCTCGATTAATCAAGCACGGCTGTGGAAGAAGGACTTCAATGTAAGTAACCTAGGTCGTTGGGCCAGAGAGGGTAAGCTTGTTCGACTTAAGCAAGGTTATTACACCTTTCCTTCTTTTCTGTCGAGGGCTGGAATATCATTAAAATCTATTCCCCTTCATACGTAAGCTTGCAGTCTGCTTTAGCATTTTATGCAATGATACCTGAGTACGTCTTTACTACAACAAGCGTCACGACATTAAAAACATTTGAAATAAGAAATCCTCTAGGGCTGTACAGCTATCAGTCGATTAAGCGTGAACTGTTCTTTGGGCACACGATAATGATAGATGATCGAAATCATGAGAAACATGTCCTCATCGCCACGCCTGAAAAAGCACTCCTAGATTATCTTTATCTTCACCCTCATCATCACAGTCGGAACGAAATGATTCATCTGCGCCTTGATCCTCATTTCATGAAGGATGAATTCAACTGGGGTCGATGTGAAGAGTATATCGAAGCTTTTCGTTCAAAGGTTATGAACCAGCGGATTGACTGGATTAAAGAGGTATATGGATGATTGACCTCCAAGAAATAAAAAATTTCTTTCCACCTCTTGTTCAACAAAATCCTGACCAGCAGGTGTTTATGTTGAAGGAGTATATTCTTTCTCAAATTCTGGAATATATCTCTCACACCTCTTTCAGCAACCAGCTGGTATTCATTGGAGGAACAAATCTTCGGCTCATCCAGAAGATCGATCGATTTAGTGAGGATTTGGCTTTTGAAGGGAATGGGATTTCTGCAACCGAGTATGAAAAGTTCGTTAAAGGAATTGTTCGGTATCTTCAAAACCACGGCTACTCTGTGGTTCTTGAAGAGCTAGAGAGCGATCACTATGAGAAAATGGAGGCAACTCTTCTGTTGAACGAAGAGCGGATCATGATCAGTGTGCATGACCAAGAAATGGAATACCTCCCTCAACCAGTTCACGTAACTACCTGTGGACTTCGTTTTCCAATCCTCTCGCCTCCGGATGATATTCTTTGTGCAATGAAGCTCTCAGCGTTACTGTCCCGAGCAAAAGGGCGAGATTTCTATGATGCGATGTATCTCTTATCATTCACGAAACCCAATTATGACTTTCTGCTAAAGCGGTGCGGTATTGGAGATGAGAAGCAGCTCATTGAGGCACTCTTAGCCAAGAGTGCTGAAACTAATCTCGAACAAAAGCAATTAGAGTTCAAGCGACTGCTGTTTAACGAAATGAAGAGTGACCAGATTCTTGAATTCCCTTCCTTTGTTGAAAACCTGAAGAAGATCCAGTATTTCTCTTAATCCTCAAAAAGTGAGCTGACCCTCATCAAGCCCAAGGGCTTCAGCAATTCGTTTTCTTGTTGCTTGTCGGGGGTTTCTTGCTTGCTCCATTCGGAACGGTAACGTGTTCATGAGCGGGCGATGTATTTATCATGATTTCACCTCCGCTATGTTACTTGGTAGTGTACTCAGTATTCAGCGATTCTGATACCTCCAATCCTTGACACCCCCTTGTTTCTCTTTCATCGTTTGCTCATGAATATTACGTTTATCAAGCACTCTACATTTCTCGTTGAAGGTGAAAAGATTGCGTTGCTCTTTGACTACTACGAGGGAGAGGTTGCATTTCCTTTAGGTAAAGACCTCATCGTCTTTGCCTCGCACCGTCATGGCGATCATTACAACAAGAGAATCTTTGACCTTCCGGCCAAGGTCTTTGTGTTAAGCGACGATATTCCAAGAAAAGATGTACCTGCAGGGGTAGTGGTTCACTGGATTGGTCCTCATCAGAAGATTGATCTTGAAGGCCTTAGGGTTTCAACGCTTCGCTCTACTGATGAAGGAGTAGCCTTTATCATCGAAGTTGAAGAAAAGACTCTCTACTTTGCCGGCGACTTAAACAATTGGTTCTGGGAGGAGGAGGGTGAATCATATACTACTGATATGGAAAAAGCGTATCACAAGGAGATCGATCTCTTACCTAAACAGATTGACGTTGCATTTGTTCCTGTCGATCCCCGCTTGGGGGAGTATTACAGTAAAGGAGCGCTCGACCTCCTTGAAAGAACTCAGATCTCGTATATGATTCCTATGCACCTGTGGAATCGTTTTGAGATAGCTCACACGCTCAAAGAGCTCCTTAGCTCACATGATGTTGAGGTGTTAGCTGCTGGAGACGATGGAGATCAATGGAGGATTACATGAACTTTCGATTTGCTCACAACAACTTCAACGTGATTGATCTTGAAAAATCAATCGCCTTTTATCAAGAAGCCCTTGGGCTGAAGGAACTTCGCCGCAAGGAAGCGAAAGATGGTAGTTATATCATCGTTTTCTTAGGCGATGGGGAGTCAAAACACGCCTTGGAGCTTACCTGGCTCCGTGATTGGCCCAAAGATTCTTACGACCTCGGAGACTGTGAGTTTCACCTCGCCTTGAGTGTCGATGACTATGGAGCAGCCCATCAAAAGCACAAGGAGATGGGGTGCATCGCCTATGAAAATGAGGCGATGGGCCTCTACTTCATCACCGACCCCGACGGGTACTGGATTGAGATCATTCCACCTCGACCTTGAGTAATTGGCCCTCTATCCGATATGCTTGTATCGAATAGCCAAGGTGGAGGGTGGGGGGATGGCAGAAAGAAAACAAGCTACATTTATCAATGATTTACAGCACGAGTTTGCCGGCTACAACGCGGGCAAACTCACTAAAGACATCATCGCCGGCCTCACCGTTGCGGCAGTGGCACTGCCGCTGGCTTTAGCATTTGCTGTCAGCTGTGGAGTGGATGCAGCCAGTGGAATCATTACTGCGATCTTTGCTGGAATCATCATCGCTGCCTTAGGCGGGGCTTCGTTTCAAATCTCCGGACCCACCGGAACGATGGCGGGAGTTTTGCTCATCGTTGTGGCAAACTACGGCTATGAAGGCGTTCTCTTTGTAACTTTCCTTGCCGGTATCATTCGCATGCTGGCAGGAGTGTTAAAAGTCGGAGCCCTTGTCTCCTATATCCCCATCCCGGTTGTCACTGGCTTTACCGGTGGTGTGGCGATCATCATCGCCACGGGGCAGATCGATGCCTTCTTTGGAACGGCCAGTGAAGGTGCTGAGATCCTGGAGCGTCTTCTTTCCTATACGCGCCTTGGTTTTTCAGTTGACTGGCTTTCAGTCCTCTTCGGTGGCTTCGTCATCGCGTTGATGATCCTCTGGCCCAAAAAACTCAATGAACGTCTTCCCTCGGCACTGCTCGCCTTGATCGTCACGATGATCGCTCAGTTGATCATGAACCTTCCGGTGGCGGAAGTGGGGCACATCCCCCGCAGCCTCATCGGCGAACACCGCCTCAGTCTTTTAGCAATGCCGTGGAGCGACATTGGCATCTACCTTTCTCCTGCGATCTCGATCGCCGCCTTGGGAATGGTTGAGAGCCTTCTTTGTGGCACGTACGCTGAGAAGATGACTGGTGAGAAGTTCAATGCAACGCGCGAGTTGTATGCTCAAGGAATCGGGAATATTATCATTCCCTTCTTTGGAGGTATTCCGGCTACCGCGGCGATCGCCCGCTCCTCGGTGGCGATTAAAGCAGGACAGCAAACCCGCCTTACCAGTATCTTCCACTCAATCGCCTTGATCGGAAGCGTGTTCTTCTTAGCACCCTATCTGAGTCGCGTTCCACTCTCCGCGTTAGCGGGGGTGCTCCTTGTTACCGCGTGGCGGATGAATGATTGGAAATCGATCAAGCAGATCTTCTCTAAGCGGATGAAAACCTCAATCGCTCAATTTGCCATCACCCTGATCGCCACCGTTATCTTTGATCTTACTATGGCAATTCTCTTTGGCATCGGGTTTTCCATTGTGATGTTCATCATCTCCAGTAATAAGCTTGTGATCGAGATCGACCCGGTAACAAGTACTTCAGAACGAACAAACGTCGTCTATGTCGACGGGGCCCTCTTCTTTGGATCCCAGGGGAAGCTCACCGAGGCGATCGAGCCGTTGGTGGAGAAGGGAGTACAGCGAATCCTCCTCTCGCTCCGGGGTGTTCCCAACATCGACCATAGCTCGATTAGTGAACTGGGGGAGATCGTTCAACTATGCAATGAAGCGAACGTTGAAATCCTCTTCTGCGGAGTTCAGCCGGCGGTCGAGTCGATGCTCAGACGGTTAGACTTTTACTCCCTCTTAAGCGAAGAACACTTCTACCCCTCAGTGGTCCTTGCCCTCGAAGCACTTGCAAAAGCGTAAGCGAGCTATTTGACGCAAAGAGATTGAACCTTTACACTAACGGTGTCGGGGAAGCTTCTTGCCCATTGGGCGAAGTCAACTTCTTCCCCTATTTTTTATTACCCTGGGGGTCTCTATGGACTTCTTATTGGGCGGTGTCCTAGCCACGACCTGGAAAGACTTGGTCATGTATGGTGTTGGGGCTATCCTCATCTATTTGGCAATTCAGAAAAAATTAGAACCAGCATTGCTCCTACCGATGGGCTTTGGAGCAATCCTCGTCAACCTTCCCTTAAGCGGGGCGGTGACTCAATTCATCGAAGGAATTGGGCCGGTGGAGGGGATCCTCGACTGGCTCTTCTCCCTTGGTATCGAATCGGCGGAGGCGATGCCACTGCTGCTCTTTGTCGGGATCGGGGCGATGATCGACTTCGGCCCGCTTTTGGCCAACCCCAAGCTGATCCTCTTCGGAGCGGCAGCTCAATGGGGGATCTTTGCCACGATCAGCGTGGCAACGTTGATGGGCTTCTCCTTAGCTGATGCTGCTTCGATCGGAATCATCGGTGCGGCGGATGGGCCGACCTCGATCCTCGTCTCGCAAGTGCTCAAATCCAGCTACGTCGGACCGATTGCGATCGCCGCCTACTCCTATATGGCGTTGGTCCCAATCATCCAACCGTTTGCGATCAAGCTTGTTACCACAAAGAAAGAGCGGATGATTCGGATGAGCTATAACCCCAAGGCTGTTTCCAAGAAAGCGAAGATCATCTTCCCGATCATCGTTACGATCGTCGCCGGGTATGTCGCACCCGCTTCGGTTTCCTTGGTTGGCTTGTTGATGTTTGGAAACTTGATCCGTGAATCTACCGTATTGGACTCCCTTTCAGAGACCGCTCAAACAACGTTGGTAAATTTGATCACACTGCTCTTAGGTCTTACGATCGCATCCACGATGAAGAGTGACCAGTTCGTTCGCCTTCAGACGTTGATGATCATGCTCCTCGGGCTTCTTGCCTTTGTCTTTGACTCGATCGGGGGAGTGTTGTTCGCCAAGCTGCTGAATCTCTTTTCCAAGAATAAAGTGAACCCGATGGTCGGGGCGGCGGGAATCAGTGCCTTTCCGATGTCTGCTCGGGTAATTCAAAAGATGGGCCAGGAGGCGGATCCGCAGAACCACCTCCTAATGCACGCAGTGGGGGCGAATGTCGCCGGTCAGATCGCCAGCGTCATCGCCGGCGGCGTAATCCTCGGCCTCGTGCCGGCGATGTTGTAGGAGGGGACGATGAACCTTGTATTTCAGCAGTCACTAACGTTGATGCTCAAAGGGATGGTGGGAATCTTTACCGTAATCATCTTGATCTACTTTGTCATCGTGATCCTCAATGCGATCTCAAAGAAGGATGAAGAGAACAAACCTTCCTAGTAGCATGATGAAGATTAGCAAAGAAACGATGTATGAGGTGTTCAAAGGAATTCTCCTCACTCATGGTTGTTCCGACTTTGTTGCCTCAGAAAGCGCCGCAATCCTTGTTCAAAATAGTTTGGACGGGGTGTATTCGCACGGGGTAAACCGCTTTGTTCGATTAGTTGAATATCTTAAAAAGGGACTGATCAACCCCAACGCTTCCATTGAAGTGGAAAAAGCCTTCGGAGGTATCGAGCGGTGGAACGCCCACCTTGGAATGGGGATGATCGCGGCAAAGCAGGCGATGAGTCGCGCTATCGAGCTTGCCGGTGAGTATGGAATCGGGTGTGTAGCCCTGAAAAACACCAACCATTGGATGCGGGGCGGGACCTATGGATGGCAGGCAGCGGATGCTGGGTGCATCGGAATTTGTTTTACCAATACAATGCCGAATATGCCCCCCTGGGGAGCAAGAGATGGACGAATTGGAAACAATCCCTTTGTTCTGGCGGTTCCTCGAGAAGATGGAAACCATCTTGTCGTGGATACCGCGATGGCTCAGTACTCCTATGGAAAGATTGAAGAGGCAAAGCTAGCAGGCAAGCAGTTGGCCTATCCCGGTGGGTTTGATGACGAGGGGAACTTAACCACCGATCCCCAGGCGATCGAACAAACCGGAAGAGTTCTTCCGATTGGGTATTGGAAGGGAAGTGCTCTGGCTCTAGCCCTCGATGCGATCACTGCAGTCCTTTCTGGGGGAAACTCAACCTCGGAGATCGGAAAGCTTGGCAGTGATGAGATTGCAATCTCTCAAACATTTATCGCAATCGGTCCCTATCGCTTAGGCTCAAAGGATGAGGCCGAAGCGATCCTTGAAGGGATCATCAGCGATCTGAAACTCGCCGAGCCAATCGAACCTGGAGATGCGGTTCGTTATCCAGGAGAACGAGCGATGATGACCCGGACGATCAACACGCGTGATGGCATACCCGTCGCCCCGGCAATCTGGGCTGCAATATTGGCACTACAGGAGTCCTAATCAGTATCCTCGTGTAAAGTCAACTTTGTTTTTCATCTGGCTCTTATCGTTGAGGTAGGAGCCAAGATTTTCAAAGAAGAGCTCAAAGACGGTGTGGGGAGTTTTTGGAGATGAGCCACTGACGTGCGGGGTGATCAAGACGTTCTCCAGATCCCACAGCTTGCTTGAAGAAGCAAGTGGCTCAACGGCGGTGACATCCAACCCGGCTCCGCCGAGATGCCCACTCTCCAACGCTTCAATGAGGGCGTTTTCATCGATCAGGGTACCGCGACTGACGTTTAACACATATGCACCCTTCTTTACGGCAAAGAGGCGATCGCGGTTCAATATTGCGATCGTCTGTGCTGTCGCAGCGGGGGCAAGAGTGATGTAATCGGCTCGACTGAGGTGTCGGTCCAACTCTTCAATTGAGTAGAGCTCATCAACATATTCTGGTTTTTCGCTCACTGTTCGTTTGAACACAACGGTGTGGATTCCAAAAGCGTGTGCTTTTTGAGCGATGTTTTTTCCTAAATCTCCAAAACCGATGATCAACATCGTCTGGTTCCATAGATCTTCGCTCGGAGCGTACCCCTTCCACTTCTTATCTTTCATCTGGTCATGATAGGTAAAGAGGTTATGGTTGAAGCCAAGGACCATCCCCATGACATGATCGGCGATCTGCCGTCCGTACGTGCCGGAGGCACTGGTTATGATCACATCGTCGTTGGCAAACAACGTTCGATCAGCGACCCGGTCAACACCGGCACTTTGGGTTTGAAGCCATTGTAAATTCTTAGCTAAGTGCAAATCTTCCGGCTTCGGAGTGCCAACGATGATTTGGGCTTCCCGTAAATATGTTGGATCATAGCCATTCATCGGCTGGGTAGTGATATGAAGATCAGGGTAGTGTTGCTTCAAGCGAGCAAGTTCTTCTGCAGATGGGTTGAATTGTGAGCCAGTTAAAAATAGTATGTTCATCATACGTCAAAACCTACCGACAATTTTCACCCGAGGCAAGCATGTGGGCGGTACCAATATGCCATTATTCTCAATATCCCTTGTTTGGGTTAGCCAACTCAGACCGTTGACCAGCGGGACGGGTGGTAATAAATCGCCACGGAGAATATCGAAGGGCGATGATGTATGATATCATACAGCTGATGAGTAACAAAAGGAGAATCAATTGATCGAAGCAAAACCAATGCAACGAATTACAAACCAAAAGATCTCTGATCAGGTGTATGAACAGTTGCTTGAGCAAATTATCAATCGAACGTGGGCTGTAGGTACAAAGCTACCGTCAGAAAATGAATTACGCCAACTGTTGGGGGTCAGTCGGGTGAGTGTCCGAACGGCGCTCAATCGCTTGACTGCCTTAGGACTTGTTGAGGCTCGCCAAGGAGAGGGAACGTTTGTCCGGAGAGTTACTGCGGATACGTATCGAGACTTAATGTTACCGATGTTCTTGGTGAACAAAAACACGATTAAGGAGATTCTTGAGTATCGTTTAGTGATGGAGGTTGGTGCAACCGAGCTTGCTGCCCAGCGAATCACGGAGACCGAGCTGGTAAAGCTAGAAGAAATTGTTGCTCGAATGGAAGCAAATGTCGGTGATGTAAAGACGTTTGCCGAAGATGATTTGCAGTTTCATGTACTCATTGCAAAAGCCTCCAAGAATCAGATGATCATCAATGTCATGAACTTCATGCATGATTTGATGAAGGCCACGATGGAATCGATCGTAACTCACTTAGGGATGCATGATGGAAAACATTACCACCGCTTAATTCTTAATGAGCTCAAAGATGGGCATCCTGAGAAGGCCGCCCAAGCAATGCGCGAACACGTTGCAAAGACGGTTGATCGAATCAGTGATATCCCAAATTTGTGAAGGTGGTTACAAAGGAAGAATTGACTTAAGCTAACGGCCGCTCTCAATGCGACTAAGGGTGCTCCTGTCGGAAGGTAACAATCTAACGCGCCGCCGGCCGTTCACAGCTGTGGGTAATCTCCACTTGGGCTTTCTTTTCACTTGAAGCAAGAATAG
>CAYUHP010000062.1:0-10457 GCA_964444595.1 uncultured Sphaerochaeta sp.
GGATCCAACGTGTGGATCAAAGAATCAGTTGCTCCCAATACGATGGTAACGATCAGCGAACCGAAGATTCGTAAACGAGAGATTAAGAATTCTCATTGATAAGCGCGTAACGGATGTGGTCCTCCCACACTCCGTTTCGCTTTGCATAATGACGGGCTATTCCCTCAGAGATAAAGCCAAGCGCCTCGATTAACTTAATCGAGGCGATGTTTTCTTCAAGGATGTGGGCTTCAATTCGGTGAAGACCGAGGGTGGTGAACGCATAGTTGAGTAATCCCCGAACCGCTTCTTTTCCGTAGCCTTGGCGCCAATGGCCCGCATCTACACTGTAGCCAAGACGAGCGCTTTCAGAGTGGGCGTAGATGATTTGACTCAAGGAGACGATTGCAACAACCTCACTGCCCTCATAGCAGAGGGCGGTGATTCCTCGTTTTGATCGATACAACTCATCATAGAGGCGATAGATTTGGCGAAAGTTTGAGAGGGTGAAGTACCTACTATCGCGCTCCAAAGCAAAGGGGGCGAACGCCTCCCTATTGCTCACCTCAAAGAGAAGACCATCTTTAGCCAAAGAGGGTTCGGCACTGTAGGCGTGAAGGCGCTTGGTTTCAAAGAGGAGAGCCACTGGTTACAAACTCCATAAACCGATTCGTTTTCGATCCAAAAACTCCTTGAAGGAGCATTCCTCGTTGGGCAAACAGCGGAGCATCCACGATCTCGACATCCACGTAGTTACCCGCAACCCCATACCATGAGCCACCCTTTCGGTTTTGCACGATCACTTCCGCTTCCTTTCCCACTTGGCGGGTTACATACGCGTCATTGAGTTCTTCGCTGAGCGCGCGCAACGTTCGGGCTCGCTCATCGCGAACCGACTCGGGGACTCGGTCTTTGGCCCCAAAGAGCGGAGTATCGGGTCGCGGGGAGAAGGGAAATACATGAAGGGCGCTGAAGCCAATTTTTTGTAAGAAGGCATAGGTTTCTTCAAACTCCGCCTCGCCTTCGCTTGGTAAGCCGGTGATGACATCGGCGGCCAAGAACGGATCATCCTTAATCGTTTTCAGGCGTTCAAGGATCGTGGTTAACTCGGCGATCGTGTACTTCCGCCCCACTCGCTTCAATACTCGATCTGATCCGCTCTGAACGGGGATGTGGAAGTGCGGCTGCATTCGTCGATCCTTCAGCGCTTCAAAGAGCCGATCATCGATGTGATCAGGTTCCATCGAAGAGAGGCGAATTCGAATATCGCCTACCTGATCCAACAGCTCCTCCAACAACCCTCCGAGACCCTTATTTTGATGATCGTACATCGTCAGATTCACCCCGGTGAGCATGATCTCCTTGAACCCCGCCTCTTCAAGAGCTTTTGCTCGCTCAACAACGATGGAGCTCTCCAAGCTTTGGGCTTTCCCACGGGCGATGTGCACGCGACAGTATGCACAGCTGTTATCACAGCCGTCTTGGACCTTTAAGTACGCCCGGCTGTGGTAGGAGAAGGAAGCGGCATCATAGTCAAAGACCGTACCTTCACTATCGTTAAAACTCTTTAAGCCCTCAAAGGTGGAAAGCGAGCTCTCGACTGCCACCCTGAGGTGAGCCGCGAGCTTTAAGAGTTGGGCTTTCTTATCCAGCGGTACAACTAAGAGCTCCGAGCCGAGCGTTTCAATCTCCTCTTGGTTAACTTGCGCATAGCACCCCGTTACGAGCGTCGGCGAGCTTTGGGCAAACTTACGGATCATCCGCCGAGCTTTCTGCTCCGCTTTCGAAGTAACAGTACACGTATTCACTATGTAGAGATCCGCCCCTTCGTTCTCGGTGACGATCTCAAAACCTTCCTGAGCAAATGAGTCGGCAAGTGCTTCACTCTCGCACTGATTCAGCCGACACCCCAATGTATAGACACAAACCTTCAAAGGATATCCTCCTGTTTCTTCAGTGCCTCCATCGTAGTATCAAGTGCTCCGCGCATACCCATCCGCATCTGTTTGGTGTAAGGATTATAGCGCTGCAAATCGTAAAAGAGTTGAATCGGGTCATTACACGTTTGTTCTACAACGTGCATGAGGGTTTGGTACCCCTTTGTTGCCAAGCGGGTTGACCCCAAGTTCAGCTCAGCTAAGGTCCGGCCGATGAAGTGGGTGATGCCTTGGCTCCACGCCGCTTCGCGGTCGTGTTGGTCGCAGCTCATCTCCAAGACTTCCATCTTCCACGAGGTGAACTCATCGAGCCACCAGCGATATACCTCTTCACTTGCGCTGATATTATCCATTACAAAAGGCAGTCCTTCGATCCCGTTTTTCCCGGAGTCGGGACCAAACATCGGGTGAGTCGCGATCGCTTGCACCCCTGAAGGAAGCAGTCGCTTCATCACGTGAGCTGGGTACAGTTTTACCGAGCACGTATCCATGATGAGGCTTCCTTCCTGCAAGTACGGTAAGCTTTCGGTGAGGACTTCTTCGAACACACTGATTGAGACACAATAAAAGATCGTTGGAGAGGCCAGGACCTCTTCGACACTCACTTGGCGGACGTTGGGCGGAAGATCCACTGCCTTCCGACTGCAGCCAACCACGTCAAACCCTTTCTCGGCAAGACACCCCGCCCAAAAGCGCCCAAAACGGCCTAGACCATAGACTCCAACCTGATTCTTTTTACTCATGTTCGGTATTGTACAGAAATAGTGAGTCTTCTCCAAGATTGGAGGACATGGTACACTAATCGAGCACCAATATTACATTCTAGGAGCAGAGATAATGACATTTGCAGAGAAGATGAAGACTCAGGCTAAAACCGCTCAGAAACGGCTTGTCCTGGCAGAAGGAAGCGAAGAGCGCACGATTAAAGCAGCTCGCATCATCGCCGACGAGGGCTTGGCCCGCGAAGTGATCTTAGTCGGATCAAAAGCCGAGATTGAACGTGTGGCAAACGCTTCAGCCACCTCCTTGGAGGGACTGAGCGTAGTCGATCCTCAAACAAGTGACCGCCTCAAGCAATACGCCCATGAGTTCTACGAACTGCGCAAGCACAAAGGGATGACCGAAGAGCAAGCCTTGGTTGATATCGCCAACCCCCTTCGCTTTGGAGCGATGATGGTTCGCCTCGGCGACGGTGATGCGATGGTTGCCGGAGCGGAGAACACCACCGGAGCAGTTCTCGTAGCGGCGTTTAATATCATTAAGACCGCCCCCGGGATCAGTTTCGCTTCTTCGTGTTTTGTGATGGCAACTGACAAGAAAGAATACGGGGCGGATGGCTCCTTCATCTTTGCCGACTGTGCCACCATTCCCAACCCCACTGCCGAACAATTAGCAGAAATTGCCTTAGCCTCGGCAACAAGCTGTTCGACGTTCTTAGGCGTCGAGCCGAAAGTCGGAATGCTCAGCTACTCAACCTTGGGCTCGGCAAGCGGTGAGTTGGTTGACAAAGTAGTCGAAGCAACGAAGATCGTTCGCGAAAAGAACCCCACCTTGGCGGTCGAAGGCGAACTACAGCTTGACGCCGCGATCGTTCCTTCGGTTGCCGCAAGTAAGGCTCCTAACTCCCCGGTGGCTGGATCTGCCAACACCCTGATCTTCCCCGACCTTCAATCTGGGAATATCGGCTATAAGCTTGTTCAACGCTTGGCGGGGGCCGAAGCATACGGACCAATCCTTCAAGGCTTTGCCAAACCGATCAGTGACCTCTCTCGGGGCTGCTCCGTTGAAGATATCGTCGTTACCAGTGCCTTAACCTTAGCGCAAGCTGCCGACTGACAACGATGACGGAAGGACTGCTGGACCAAGACAAATCATTAGGCGTAATCATCTGGGCCCTCGCCTGGCCCGCGATCTTGGAGCAGATCCTTCAAGTCTCTGTCACGTACGTCGACTCGGCGATGGTCGGCTCCCTCGGAGCCACCGCCACCGCCGCAGTCAGCGTACCAACCTCAACAATTTGGTTGGTGAACGGGTGGATGAACGCATTTGCGATCGGCTACGCCGTTTTGATGGCTCGCAATATCGGAGCTCGGCGCTTTGAGCGCGCAAAACTCATCACCCGCCAAGCGCTGGTGATGGGCCTGATCTTCGGAGCGATCCTCTCGGTCTCCTTCACCCTCATCGCCCAAATCCTGCCCGCTTGGATCGGAGCGGAAGCCGAGGTGCAAGTACTTGCTCGGCAGTACTACACAGCAATTGCGATAGCGTATTTGCCGAACCTCTTGATGATCACGATCAGTAGTCTGATGCGCTTAAGCGGTGATACCCGTACCCCCCTGCTCTTAAATACCCTAAACAACGTCTTGAATATCATCTTCAATACGTTCTTTATCTTCGGTGAGGTGAACCTCGGGCCGATCACGATTCACGGTCTTGGCTTGGGAGTTCAAGGAGCAGCGATCGCGACCAGTTTGGCGGTCACGATCACCGCCGTGTTGCTGTTAATCATTTGGTTGAGTAAACGATCGATCATTCAACTTGAACTGAAGCAGTCGTTCACCCTAAACAAAGAGATTCAAAAGAGTGCGTTCCGCCTTGGCCTTCCGGTAGGCCTCGAACGCTCCACCCTCTCCTTTGGACAAATCGTCTTAACGAAGATCGTCGGCTCACTGGGAACAACCGCTCTTGCAGCCCACTTCTTGGCCAACACCGCCGAAGCGATGACGTACCTTCCCGCCGGCGGACTCTCCACCGCCGCCACCACGCTCGTTGCCCAATCCTTGGGCAGAGAGGACAAACCCTTAGCCAAGCGCTTTGGAAATGTGACGGTTGTGCTCGGAACGATCTTGATGACGACGATGGGTATCGTGCTCTATTTCACTGCCCCGATTCTCATGGGATTTTTCACTCGAGATGGCCACGTAATCGCTTTGGGAACAACGATCCTTCGAATCGAAGCATTTGTCGAACCGGCGTTCGGTATATCGATGCTCGTCTTTGGAGTCTTCCGGGGTGCCGGTGATACCCGCCGCCCGTTCTATATCTCGATCGCCGGAATGTGGGTTGTCCGCCTTCCCATGGCCCTGTTTATGATCAGGTACACATCTCTTGGCTTGGTGGGGATCTGGATTGGAATGGCCAGTGATCTCCTGCTTCGAGGGATCATCAGTTTGGTGATGTTCCTTCGCTATACGTGGCTAGAATCGAGCTCAGACTTGCACTGAGGGCAAGCACATCCGCCCAAGCGAGGGTCTCCGGCCGCCGCGAGGGATCGACTCCACTCTTTTGAAGCAGTTCCTCAACTCCCTCTTTGGTGATGCGCGAACCCACCTTTGATTGAATCAAATTGTTTCGGAGGGTTTTGCGCTTTTGGCCAAAGAGATCACGAACCAATAGGTAGAAGGAGGAGCGATCGGCAAGGGGTACTCGGCTTACACTCTGAAGATGAAAGACCACGACGGAAGATTGAACCTTCGGCGGCGGATAAAAGGATCCGGGGGGAATATCAAATGCAATCTCCACCTCATAGTCTGCTTGAGCCAGCAGGGCAAAGGAGGACCAGTTCTTCGACCCGGTCTCACTGCAGATCCGCTCAGCTACTTCGCGTTGGAGGGTGAACACCATTCGCTTCGGTCGGCTTTCTCCCTCGAGTAATCGGGCAACCAAGGGCGAGCCGACGTTATACGGCAAGTTTCCGCACAGATAATCAGGTGTCCCCACCTTTCGAAGGGCTTTGGGTAAGGTCTTCAGCGCATCGCCTTCGATGAGGGAAAAGTTCTTCTCATCGCCAAACGCCTGCTCGCGTAAGATTCGACAAAACCCATGGTCCAACTCAAAAACGGTAAGATCGACTCCCCGCTGGAGAAGAAGGGTGGTAATCGCTCCGATACCCGGGCCCACTTCCCACACCGTTGAACCAGCAACGGGGTCAAGAAGATCGACAATCTTCATTCGACTGGCAGCTGAGATGAGGAAGTTTTGTCCAAACTTCTTGCTCATCGCCAACCCCTCCTCCTCGAGAAGGGTCGTTATTGCACTCGGTGAATCGTAGGGAAAGTTCCAGCTCATAGGTCTCCTGCTTGTGTATGCATCTCTTAGCATAGATGAGAGCAAAGAAGAGGGTCAACACAAGGGCGAGGGCGATGAGGTATCCTGGGAGGCCGAAGGGGGTGAACTCGGCCGAACTCCAAATCAGAAGATCACTGAGAAGAAACTCACACCAAATCATCAAGGGAACAAACAAGGAGCCAAAGAAGAGCACCAAGAGGGAAGCGATCATACAAAGATGGATCAACGATCCGGCGATTGAGGTGAGAACGATACCGCCGATATTCCACGTTCCATCCAAAAGCAGGGTAATCGGGGCGATCGCCAACGTTGCCAGGGTTCCACCTTTGAGGGGGAAGGAGGGAAGATCGGGGGCGATGACGATCATCGTATAGGCGATCCAACTGAAGGTAAACGCGAGGCTGGTCACACTGTGGGGAGTGAAGAGTAGTTGCATGATCAGAGCACTGAGATAGGAGTACAGTCGCCCATGTTCCCCAAACGGAAGTAAGGAGCACAGTGCAAGGGTGAGGGCACGAATCAAGGAGGGCTTAGGTCCGGCGATCAGAACAAAGAGGATCGGGAAAACAATTCCCACTCGCCGAGCCCAATAGGGACCAAAGATCAGCGAACACACTAATGTACTTATGGAAAGAAAGATTGAGAGGTGCATCCCCGATAGGGCCAGAAGGTGGGAGAGCCCCGATTGTTGGGCGAGTACTTTCAGGGGAAAGGCACTACTGTCGCTCTGTCCTAAGAGGAGCATGAGCGCAAGGGAGCGCGCTTGCTCATGCGGGATGAGGGAATCCAACCTTCGCCCAATCGCTTCAACTCGTTCTCTTCGCCAAACCCCAAAAGAGGTGAGCTCAAGAACTTGAAACTCCTTGGCGATGAATAAAGAGGTTGCTTCATCAAAGGAGCCAAAAAGCGCAATCTTTGAAGAAGCAATCAATACTTCATCGATGTTGACGAGCGCAGAGCACACTCCCCTCGCACTTGTCCCCACGCCGCTCTCCTCTTCGCACCACTGAACCTTGACTCGAAGCAGCTGACTTCCTCCCTTGGTAAGCAGGGAATCTTCAAGAAGCACTCCTTCGATGTAGGTAATTCGTTCTTCTTCAAAGCCAGAGTGAAACCGGGAAAGAAGAGTCGCCCGGCCAAAGAGAAGATAGAGTAACAAGATCACTGTTCCATAGAGGAGAAGCGAGGATCTTTTTGCATAGAGAACGAGGTAGAGGCAGTAGAGGGCTGCCGCAATAAGCTGATACGCCAACAGCGGGCTGTCGGCGTATGCCAGGTAACACAAGAGAACAGATACAAGGTAGAGGCTCATACCCCTTAAGGGGTGTTATTCGATACTTTGCTTCAATGCGAGATACAGAGCGAGCAAACTCAGATCCACCGTTCCATTCAATCCTTGGATGTAGAGCTTGCTTGCAAGGTCTTTTTTCTTTGACTTATTCAGCTGAACAACCCAACGAAATGTTGCCTTCTCATAGATGGTAAGGTAGCGCTCCAAGAGCAAAAGGATCTTCAGCCGTTCACTTGCTTCGATCGTGTTTGTCCAAGGCTCAAGAGATCCTTCAACCAAGGCGACGGCAAGTTCCTTGCTATCGCTTTTGGCGGTGATATCCAAGTACTCTTCGATGGCAAAGAGATTCTCTTGAATCTGTTCGCTCCGCTTTCCCCCAATCATCTTCAAGCGCTGGCGGTTTTGCTGCGCCAAAACCGAACGGGTATCACGCCGCGAGAGGGTGACCCATAAAAAGATCGTCAACGCCGATGAGATCAACAATTCATCGATTATCGGGATCGGGTCTCGAACAACGAGGGAGAAGAAGAGGTAACTCAGCATGAACACAAGGGCACTGATGAGTAACCGGGGAACATAGCGTTTGTCTTGAATCCACCGGTCGACTGCAAAATCGATTTGGCTGAAGAGTGAGTAGGTAGCTTGGTCTTTCTGTTGGGAGTTCAACATCCCACTGGCATACATCACCACCTGCTCCCCGTCGAGGCCAAAGCCCTCCAAAAGAAATGGGGTCAGCGTCAATACCGGTCGATTATAGCGAACAAACGTATAGCACTCGATCACAACAGCTCCTCCTTCATCTTCGCTACCCGTTCTTCGAGGGAGGCTTCAAATATTGCTCGCTCCGCTCCTGGGGCAGAGAAGAAGAGATAGTACTTTATCTTCGGTTCGGTTCCGCTGGGTCGAACAACAACCCGCTCACCACCCTCAAGATGGAAGATTACCACATCGCTTGGAGGAAGTCCGCCCTCTTGGACTTTGAGCAAATCTTCGATCTTTGTAATCGTTCGGCCTACCAACAGATCACCGATGTTACGCGCTCGGAAGGAGCTCATGATTTGAGCAATCCGCTCCTGCCCCGCCGCACCCTCAAGATCAACGGCGATCACTCGCTCAGTGTAGTACCCATACTCACTGTAGATCTCACCCAAACGATCGATCAGGGTCTTTCCCTGCTCTTTCCAGTAGCTGAGCATCTCAACAGCCACCAAAGCGGTGGAAACTGCATCCTTATCTCGAACTGCATCGATCGTCAAAAAGCCGTAGCTCTCTTCACAGCCAAAGAGGAAGTACTGCTCCTCCCCCTTCGGTCCCTCCAACAGGGCCATCTCATTGGCGATGTATTTGAAGCCAGTTAAAACGTCTTTACACACCCCGCCGCGACTTTCAACGATGGTTTTGACCAAGTCGGTGGTCACGATCGATTTAACAACAACCGGTTGTCTCGAATCCTTTTGCGTCATCATCAAGTAGTCAGCAAGTAGGGTTGCGATCTCATTGCCGGTGAGTAGTTGATAGGCATCTTTTGCTTCATTGGTGGGAATCGCCAAGCCCAGGCGGTCGGCATCGGGGTCGGTACCCAAGACGATATCCGCCCCCTTCGCTTTGGCTAGGGCCAACACGAGGGCCATCGCCTCGGGGTCCTCCGGGTTGGGTAGTCCGACGGTCGGAAACGCCCCATCGGGTTTTTCTTGTTCTTTAACCGTTACATAGTCGATACCCAAACGCGTAAAGAGGTGGGTGATCGGCTCAAAGCCCGAACCGTGTAAGGGAGTGTAAGCCACAAGCATCTTGCCATCTTTCTTGAAGTCGGTGTTTCGAAGAGATTGGATTACTTCTTCAAAATAGCTCTCCTCGACTTTATCGGGGACGCGGACCAACAAGCCCGCCGAGCGCGCTTTCTCTTCAGTGGTCGTTCGAATTTGTGTTGGTTTGACGGCGTTCGCTCGATCGGCGATTTGAAAGTCGTGCGGAGGGGTTACTTGGGCACCGTCGCGCCAATAGGCTTTAAAGCCATTGTAGGCGGCGGGGTTGTGACTGGCGGTAATCGCGATGCCGGCAGTGGTTTTAAGATTTCGCACCGCGTAGCTGATCATCGGAACCGGTTGAAGGGTCGGAAAGAGATAGACCGATACGCCGTTTGCGGCTAAGACCAGCGAAGCCTCTTTGGCAAAGACGTCGCTGTAGTGGCGACTGTCATACCCGATTACCACCGAAGGGTGATCAGATTGAGTCTTTAAGTATTCGGCGAGTCCTTGGGTTACTTTTCGAACCATGAACGTGTTCATGCGGTTCGTTCCCCCGCCGAGTAGGCCCCGGATTCCAGCTGTTCCAAAGGAGAGGGAGGTGTAGAATCGTTCATACAGCTGGGCCCATTGGCGATTCTCCAATTCACTTTGTACTTCAAGGCGAAACTGTTCTTCGCTTTCTACGTCAAGGTAGAGGGTAGCCTTTTCTTTCAAGTCCTTTTCATTGTAACGCATCTAACGCCTCCTGTAACTCTTGTACCGAATCAACAACACGGCTGCCATCTAAGGCAGTGAGCGCTTCTTTTGGTCGAAACCCCCAAGAGACGAGGATCGAATCCATCTCTGCCGCCACTGCACTTTGATAGTCTACTTCACTGTCACCGATGAGAAGCATTTCATCAAGCCCCAGATTCATTGTTTTTACGAAAGGAGTAAATGAGCCGACATCCGGTTTACGCGGATATTGATCATCCATACCGCGAACCACATCCCAGGAGATATCCCCCAGCAACCGGTCGATAACAAATTCAGTTAATTCATGATCTTTATTGGAGAGAACCCCCAAGCGGTATCTTCCTTGTAGTGATTGAACGAGTTCCTTCATCCCTTCAAAGGGCTTAGAGTACACCACCGGGTGTTGGCCATAGTAGGTGAAGAGAAACTCCAAGAGCTCATTAAATCGCTCTTCACTGACCGAATGGTTACGAAGAGCAAGCAAATCCTTTAAGGCATTGACCAAGCCCCGGCCGACGACGTGTTTCGTCTCCGCTACCGTTGCCGGCTCAAGTCCTTCTTTGGCGATCGTGGCACTGAATGCCGCTGCGATATCTTCGATTGTATCTACGAGGGTCCCATCCAAATCAAACAGTATTGCCTTAATCTTTCTAGCCATATCGCTATTATCGATGAGCAGAGTGCATTGAGTCAATAAAG
>CAYUHP010000063.1:0-10428 GCA_964444595.1 uncultured Sphaerochaeta sp.
TCTTCAATGTGGATTTGGATTATGAGAACGTGTGTACCCTTCAAAAATCCACACCCAAACAGGTCACTTGGTTTAACTAGATGAAGGAACTTACCACCCGCTACCAAGGGCATCTTAAAAAGAAGGGGTTCTTTTTACTCCTTCTCTTTGTACTCCTGCTCATAGCGATTGTGTTTTCGATCACTGCCGGAAGCATCAAGATTCCCTTTGGTGAGGTACTCTCGACGATCATCCGCCTCGATACAAGTAATCGAGGCCGGATCGTTTGGGATGTTCGAATGCCACGGGTTCTTTCGGCGATCTTGGTTGGAGGTGGTCTGGCTCTTTCGGGAGTGATGATGCAATCGGTGTTGAAGAACCCCTTAGCATCGCCGTATACCCTCGGCTTATCGAGTGCGGCCGCGTTCGGTGCTTCTTTTGCAATCGTGTTTCTCGGTGCGGGAACAAGCACTACCAGCACGATTATCGTCAGTAACGTTGCTTCCGTTGCCCTCAGTGCCTTTGTCTTCTCGATCATCTCAACGCTGGCGATCTTAGCGCTTACGTTGCTCACAACGATCTCCGCTCAAAGCATGGTATTGGCCGGAATCGCGATCGGTTCGATCTTCTCCGCCGGTCTTACCCTGATGCAGTATCTGGCGAACTCCGTCCAACTTGCATCGATCGTTTCGTGGACCTTTGGTGATTTGGGGAGAGCAAACTGGAAAGCGTTGGCGATCATCAGCACCGTATTTATTCCCCTTTGGCTCCTTGCCCTGTGGTATCGCTGGGACTTTAACGCGATGGATAGCGGAGAGGACTCAGCGAAAGCGCTCGGTGTTCGAACCAATATTGTTCGAATCTTTGGAATGCTTACCGCCTCGATCCTTTCGGCGGTCATCGTTTCCTTCTTTGGTACGATCGCGTTCATCGGTCTTCTTGGCCCGCACATCGCTCGCCGCCTCTTCGGTGGGGACCATCGCTTTCTTCTTATCGCATCGCCGCTCATTGGCTCCTTGATCTTGCTCATCGCTGATACTGTTGCCCGAACGATCCTTGCGCCCATGATTCTTCCCGTTGGGATCTTGACCTCGCTTCTTGGCGGACCGCTCTTTATCTACCTGCTTATTGCCGGGAGGAGGAGATGATGCTCGATATTCAAAATCTTTCTTTTCGGTATAAACACAACTTTGTTATCCAAGAGATCGACTTCGCTGCAAAAGAGGGGAGCCTCGTAGCAATTCTTGGGAGAAATGGAGCGGGTAAAACAACGTTACTGAAGTGCATCAATCATGTCCTGAAAAGCCAAACAGGAACGGTGCTCATTGAAGGAGTCGATACAAAAACGCTTCGTCCCCTTCAACGAGCTCGAAAGATTGGTTGGGTTCCCCAAAGTGGCGAACCTTCGATGATGAACGTCTTCGATCTTGTTCTGCTTGGTCGCAAGCCCCACTTTAGTTGGGCTCCGACCAAGGATGATTACAAAAGAGTCGAAGAGGCGTTAACCACCGTCGGAATCGAGGATCTGGCCCTTCGCTCGGCGGACCAATTAAGTGGCGGGGAGTTCCAACAGGTGCAGATCGCTCGAGCTCTCGCTCAAGATCCTAAGGTGATCCTCTTTGATGAGCCAACGAGCAGTTTGGATATTCATAACCAATACCGCCTCATGTCGACGATTCAAAAGATCATCCACCAAAGTTCACGGCTTGCTGTCATGGCGGTTCATGATTTGAATCTGGCGCTACGCTATTGTGATCGTTTCATCCTTCTTAAGGAGGGAAAGATCTTTGCCTCCGGCGGTACTGAAATCATCACCGCCTCTTCAATCGAAGCCGTGTATGATATCAAGACGACGGTTACTGAGGTTGAAGGGTATCCAATCGTAGTTCCTGCTCGGTAAGTGAAGATGAATGAAGCAAATGAGATTCGAAAGGTTTTGAAATTCCACCTTAATACCTATCCTGGTAGTACAGTAATCGATCTGTATAAGAGTTTCTTTCAAGACCAGTACGGTCCCGGTCACCTCTTAGCAGATGAAGATGCTGCATGGCGTTTCTTAAACCTTGAGCTTGAAGAGATGAAGAGCCAAAAAAGACATATTGCCGAACCATGTGGGCTCGGTCGCTCTTTCTATCGGCTTTCTTTAGATTTGGTAGTCGATAAGATCATCGACAAAAACGAGTACTTTGAGGCATTCATTGCCAGTAGCAAAACGTTCATTCCTGTTCAAATATCAACCTGGCAACAACAATGGAGTATGATCGTCCCTCTCATCAAAGAAGAAGCAAACAACCTTCCAACCCTTGAGGAAGACCTAGCTCGTATTGATGCACTTTTAATCAGTGGTTCTTATGTAATGAGCCACAGCCAAGCCTATCGTGATCGGTATGATCCCCACTATCGCATCTTTTCTATCACCCAAAGAGATCGTTTAGGGGTGTCCTTCTGACTTCATCCGTATCATATCGGAAAAAAACAAATGTTTTTAATAAAATAACACATGTATTTCCTCAGTTTCTAAGATTGGGCCGTACAGCGTAAAATTTCAAATCAAACTCAATAGAATAATTCATGTACTTCTGAAATAGCGGGTTTACTCTTTTATTGAATGCTGCGGTGTTGCCGCAGAAAACCTATTCATATTTTTGTGATTCCCAAAAGGAGGAGAGCATGAAAAAGACGTTGTGTATTTTACTGGTTCTGATCTTGATCGGGACAGGCGCTTTGTTTGCAGCCGGTCGACAGGAATCTGGATTAACGAAGGTGGGTATTGTAAACCTGCCACCAGAGGAGTCCGGGTATCGGCAAGCTAATGTCGAAGACATGAATGCTGTATTCTCAAAAGCTAACGGCTATGACGCCAAACAAACCAACACGGATGACAACAGCGAACAGATCGCAGCTGCGAAAGGGTACATCCGAGACGGAGTGGACTATTTGTTAATCTCAGCGGCAAACGCAACAGGATGGGATGACACCTTGAAGTCCGCTAAGGAAGCTGGTATTACAGTCATTCTCTTTGACCGTGCGATTGATACGGATAAATCTAACTATCAAGCGGCCCTTCTCTCCGATATGGGTTATGAAGGCGAGAAAGCAGTGGAATGGGTGTTGAGCCTTGGACTCGATACGATCAATTTAATCCTTATTCGAGGCCAGATGGGATCAGCAGCTGAGATTGGTCGAAGTGCGGCTGTACTTGAAGCAGCAAAAGCAGGGAAGCTGAACATTGTAGCCGATGGAACAGGTGGGGATAGCTGGAGCCTTGAAGAAGCTCGTAAGGTTGTTGAAGCAGCGATTGCCGCTGGCAAGGACTTTAACGTTATCTACGCTCAAAACGACGGGATGGCCCAAGGTGCTGTTCAGGCTCTTGAAGCAGCTGGAATCAGTCATGGAAAGGGCGGTAAAGTTAAGATTATTGGCTTTGACTTTAACCGATTTGCCCTTCGAAATGTTCAGGCTGGTTACTGGGATGCCGACATGCAATGCAACCCACGACAAGCAGCAGAGATTTCACGATGGATTAAGAGTGGAAGCATCCCAAGTGGGATTGTATACCAAGAAGAGTTCCTCTTTACCACCGATTCGATTACCGATGAAGACATCGAGAAGTGGGGTATTAACGCAGATCCTGGAAAAGGAGTCATAACAAGGTAGATTGTTGTAGGCTTTCACCTACTGTATATGCAGTGCTGTGCGCAGATATCCATCTGCGTACGGCACCGCAATGAGCTTGCTGAGTCAATATAAGGAGATCTTTGATTGTTGTCAGAAACCATTCTTGAAATGAGGGGTATTAATAAATCATTTCCTGGGGTCAAAGCTCTGGATAGCGTTGACTTCAAGCTCCGTGAAGGTGAGATTCATGCCGTCATGGGTGAAAATGGAGCAGGAAAGTCTACCCTTATTAAAGTCATTACCGGTGTGTATGAAAAAGACAGTGGTGAGATTACGTTGCAGGGAGAACCCATCCATTTCAAATCACCGCAGGAAGCACAAAACAATGGGATCGGTACCGTGTATCAGGAGATTATGCTGTGTCCTAATTTGAGTGTGGCAGAAAACATGTTTATCGGCCGAAAAGCCGGTCCGATTGTGAACTGGAAACAAATGAACGAAAAGGCGAATCGCTTACTCGAGGCTCTCGGAATTCCGGCAAGCCCCGTTCAAGAACTTTCAACCTGTTCATTAGCTGTGCAGCAAATGATTGCCATTGCTCGGGCCGTCGATATGGATTGCAAGATTCTTATTCTCGATGAACCGACTTCTTCTCTTGATGAAGATGAAGTGAATAAGCTCTTTAAGCTCATGCGAGTATTGAAAGCCCAAGGTGTAGGGATCATCTTTATTACTCACTTCCTCGAGCAAGTATATGAAATTAGTGACGTGATTACCGTGCTTCGGAACGGGAAACTTGTCGGCGAATATCCCACATCCTCCCTTTCCCAAATTGAACTCATCTCAAAGATGCTGGGTAGTGAGCTTGAGGATATCTCAAGGATTCAAAAACATGAACCGCTCGTATCTGATACTACCACACCCGTTTTTGAGTGTACGGGACTTTCGAGTGTCGCGGGTGTCAGGCCATTCGATTTCGCTATACAAAAGGGTGAAGTGAATGGGATGGCTGGGTTACTTGGCTCCGGCCGGAGTGAAAGTGTTCGGGCGATCTTTGCTGCAGACAAAGTAACCGGTGGTGAAGTCAAGATAAAAGGAAAGCGCGTGAAGATTAAAACACCTTTACACGCAATACAACATGGGGTGGGTTACGTACCAGAAGATCGCAAAGGTGATGGAATCATCGAGGACCTTTCGGTACGGGATAATATCATCTTAACTCTGCAAGTCCTGAAAGGGTTTTTCAAACCTTTTTCAGTGAAGCAGGCTGAGAAATTTGCGGACGAGTATATTAAGAAGTTAAACATTAAAACTCCAACTTCCAGTACCCCGATCAAATCGCTTTCCGGAGGCAACCAGCAGAAAGTCATTCTCGCTCGTTGGTTGCTCACTAACTTAGAATATTTGATTTTAGATGAGCCAACCCGCGGAATCGATGTTGGTGCCAAGGTTGAAATTCAAAAACTTGTAATTGAGCTTGCTTCAAACGGGATGAGTTTGACGTTCATCTCTTCGGAAATTGATGAGATGCTTCGAACGTGTTCCCGGTTGATCGTCATGAAAGATCGGGAGATCGTGGGCGAGCTCAGAGGTACGGCTGTAACGGAGCAAGATGTGATGCACATGATAGCACAGGGGGGGAAGGACACATGCGAAAAATGATAAGAAACTACTCTCACCTGGTTCTTCCAATCTCGGTAATGATGTTGCTCATTATCATCAATCTGGTTAAAGGTGCTGATTACTTCCGCATCACGATGATCAATGGAGCCTTCTACGGGAATATACCTAATATCTTGTTTGGTGCTTCCGAGTTGGTCATCTTATCGATAGGTATGACGTTGGTAACCGCAGCGTCCCGAGGCCAAGATATCAGTATCGGTGAAAGTGCCACAATTTCTTCAGCGGTGTTTGTGCTGTTTGTCTTGCAGGCAAGTGAAGTCACACTGCTGACCATCATCATTGGTTTCCTGTTGAGTTGCGTCGTCGGGTTAGTCCTAGGGGCGTTCAACGGTGTTCTTGTTTCCATGTTTAGGGTTCAACCGATGGTTGCCTCCCTCATTTTATTTACTGGAGGTCGGTCCATTGCCTTTATGATTGACGGGAAACTCTCTCCCATTTTGGCGAACAACATATCGAACCAAATAGGTACTATGATCCCGGGTATACCAATCCAGACTCCAATAATTCTCACTGCTGTCTTTATCGCTCTCTTTGCGGTGCTCTTGAAGACTACGAATCTCCGACTTTATGTGGAAATCGTTGGAATTAACCCAAATGCAGCTCGGTTGAACGGGATCAATCCAAAGAAAATTATCTTTTTAACCTTTTTGATTTTAGGGGTCTGTACTGCGGTTGCGGGCTTTATCGCAGTAAACAAGGCAGGACGCCACGATAGTGTGAACCTGTTGAAACTCATCATGATGGACGCAATCCTCGCTGTTGCCATCGGAGGAAACTCATTGGCAGGTGGAAAATTCAGTGTTACTGGTTCCATAATCGGGGCATACACGATCGAAATGTTGAATCGAACTCTTTTGAGACTGGAGATCGAACCGGCAATGATTAAGGTTTTTAAAGCGGTCTTTATTATCATTCTGATGGTTGTTGCATCGCCAGTTGCAAGAGCTCACGTTAAGAAGATCTTAGAAAAGATTCGAACGATTCATCCGCCTAAGAGTTCGACAGTCACCAAGGCGAAGATGGTTGAGCAAAGGGGGGAGTAAGATGAGATCCGCAAACGCAATCAGACCAAAAACAAGACTATCGAATTCAAATATTCTATTTCTCATAGCTACAGTCATCTTTGTGCTGATGTATATATTTGCAATAATCAGCTATCCAGGTAGCTTTTTACAGTTTCAAACTTTTTTTGACTTGTTCAACCTCAATGCTCCACTCATTATTATGACCCTCGGACTGTGCATCGTTATGATCGGGGGCGGAATCGACATCTCCATCGGTGCAGTATGTGGATTAATTACGATGGCGTGTGCTGTCTATTTGGAAAAGATGAATGGGAGTATCGGTGGTGCAATCCTTGTTTCATTGACGATCGGCGTTGTGTTTGGAATTCTCCATGGGTATCTTATTGCGTATCTGGAGATTCAACCGTTCATCATTACCCTGTCTGGGTTGTTCCTCGCTCAAGGATTGCTCACAACCCTCCACAAGGATCCAATCAACGTAACGATGCCAGCTTTTGTGAAATTGAGGGACTTTAATATTGTAATTCGGTGGCTTGGCACGAAGAACAGGTTGGGTGTGTTCATTCCATGCCAAATAAAAATCGGCACATTTGTTGTCATAGTCCTGCTTATTGTTCTTGCATCACTGATGAAGTGGTCTCGCTTTGGGCGAAACGTCTATGCAATTGGTGGGAATAGTCACAGTGCGATGATGCTTGGGATCAACGTCAAGAGAACACAGTTCACCACATACGTACTGAGTGGATTGACCGCGGGTATTGCTGGGTTCGTGTACATTATGACTACCGGAGCCGGCAATGTTGGTAACGCTGCCGGAGCTGAAATGAAGGCGATTGCATCCGCCATTATGGGCGGCACGCTGCTCAACGGTGGGGTGGGGAACCTTCTGGGTGCTCCTATTGGAACGCTGACTCTCCTGATCATTAATGAACTGATTCGGGCGGCGGGAGTTCAATCAAACTTTCAAGCAATTGTAAGTGGCTTGTTGTTATATCTTTTCATCGTGTTGCAAAGCATTGTGATGTCCTTGCGTGAGAGAAGGGGGGTCGAGTTTGTTCTTCCGCAATGGCTTAAACAGTCGAACAAAATAGAAGCAGATACGTAGAAGCAGCAGTAAAGAGTACAAAGAGACAACATTTTGTGCTCTAATTTTTACTGCCAGTTCTGAACTCTCGAGGAGAAACTCCGGTGTGCTTTTTGAAAAGGAAACTGAAATAATGAGGGTCTCCAAACCCTACATCATACGCGATATCTGCACTTCTCAGGGTAGTCGTTGCCAGGAGATCTTTTGATTTGTTAATCCGAACCTGAGTAAGGTATTCGATGAACGTTTCACCAGTTTCTTGGGAAAAGATCGTGCTAAAATGGTTTGGACTTACATGGACGATTGATGCTACTGAGTGGAGAGAAATATCTTGGTCGGCAAAGTGAAGGTTTATATGTTGTTTTGCTTTTTGAATCATTTCATAGTACTTGCTTGCTGATTTTGAATCTCGGAACTCAATAAATGTATTGAGAATGAACCTTACTCCTTCACAGAACGTTTCCTTTGAGCTCGCTATTTCAGAGAGCTTAGTCTTCTGGGAGAGCGCTGGTATGACTTCTTGAACATCTCCTCCCAGTTCGTTAATGACTTTTGAGATAGCCACCATAAGGTCATACAGAAGGTAATATCCTATGAGCGTAGTTTGAAGAGGTTGATCACCGATCATCGAAATATACTGGCCGATGATCTCATCAATTCCAGATTTCTTCACATATTTCAATCGATCTGAGATCGAGCTTCCATCCAGTTTTAGAAAGTCAATTTCAGAAAATGAACTCAGATCATGGGTTCCAATGATGAGGTTTTGACCCGTTTTAACAGAAAACGTTATTGCCTTTTCGGCGTCCGCATATGATTGAAAGAGATGTCCAATTCGTTCAACGAGTGAACCGATGCCAATTGCTACCATGCACTCAGTGTTTCGTTCAATCTCATATTTAATCGCTTGGCTTAATGTGTATGCGGTCTCTTCGAGTGACTCAGAAACAGTTTGCATCAATAACAGGATGATCGTATCCCGGCTTTGTGAAAAGCAGAGCACCTCCTCTTGGTTATCGACAAGGTTGTTAATATGGAGGTTTGCAGAAATTAAGTCGGAGTAATTTTCGGAAGAGGCGGACAGTTTGATGATGGTTACAAGATAGTTGTGGGCGATGAGATCAAGGCCCATATCACCTCCTTTTTCAAGGGCGTCCTCCGTTTTGACAATGCCGGTTACCAAGTCGCCCAACCATCGCTCACGAACCAAGTCGGAACTGGATTGTGCCTGCAGCTTTAAGTGTTCGATATTTGAGAGCTGACTTTTTTCTTGTTCAATCCTTTCAACCAGTTTATTAAGTGTTTGCAACATATCTGCTGCGGATATTGGTTTGAGAAGGTACTCGTCGACACCAATTGAGATAGCCTCCTGGGCGTACTGAAACTCGTCATGGCCAGAGATGATAATGATTTTTATCCACGGAAGAATCTTTTTAATGATCCGGGATAGGGTCAGTCCATCAACAAACGGCATTTTTATATCTGTAATCAGGATGTCCGGTTTTACATCCTTCATGATCGACAGGGCCATCTCACCGTCAGAAGCTTCACCAACGAGGACAAAAGGATCTGGGCTCGATTGGATCGTGTTTCGTAACCCTTCTCGTACTACGATCTCATCTTCTGCAATAAAAACCTTATACATTGAATCCAGCCTCCGGTACGCTGAAATACACGGTAGTACCCTCATTGTAAATGCTTGTTATTTCCAGCTTCGTACTTTTGTCATAATACAACTCAAGTCTTTTGTTGACGTTGTACAATCCATAGATGTTACTCAAATCCTCTGGATTGACTGAGCCATTGATCTGCTTGATGATGCTCGTAAGTTTTTCTTCCGTCATGCCTATTCCATTATCTTCTACGGAAAAACAAAGACGATTGTTTTCTCGCCACCCTTTAACCGATAAGAACCCGCGACCTCGTTTGTTTTTAATTCCATGATAGAGGGCGTTTTCAACAAGAGGTTGGAGCACCAGTTTCAAAATTTGACAGTTTGCCATCTCCGGTTGATACTCAATTTCGTAATTTAGAATGTCGCTGTAACGAATTTTTTGAATGCTCAGATAGCTTTTTACATGTTCAAACTCTTCACTGACTGTTAAGAAATCCTTTCCCTTGTTCAGTGATATTCTAAAAAAGCTTGAAAAGGCTCGAGTTATATCGATGACCTGATCGTTCTTCTTCTGTTCAGCCAACCAAACAATCGTATCGAATGTGTTATAGAGAAAGTGTGGAGTGATTTGGGCTTGAAGGGCTTTCATCTCCGACTTTTGAAGGTGTTGCTGCTTTCTGGTGTTCTCTGCGATGAGCGCTTGGATTTTGACTGCCATAACGTTGAGGTTTTCCGTCAACCCATCAAGCTCGCTTACCTGAGGAAGTTTTACTCGAGCAGTGAAATCTCCTTCGGCAATTCTTTTTGACAGATCTTCGAGCCTCTTGATCGGCTTGTTGATGTTGTCAGTCACAGAACGCTGAGTGAATACCGCGAAGATTGCAACAAAGAACACAGTGAAAATCTGAATAACAGTGAGTATGAACGTTATGCGCTTATGGTGTTCATTGGTTATTGTTGCTGACTCGATCACTCGGACAATGAAATCTTGAAGGATGTCAGAGATAAGAGCGGATACTCCTCGAATCTCATCGAGAATTTTTTCATTTTCACTCACTTGGGAGTGATTTGCCATCTGAATTCCCAAACGATCCACATTGTGTTTCAACGTGTCGATTGCCCGTCCTGCCACCTCAAGCATCTGTCGGTTTTCTCGCTCTTCAGTTGTTCGCATGATATCTTCAAGGCTTTCGTTAATCCCGTCAATAATTTTATATTGATTACCCTCATTGAACTTTTTATTTCCTGCCACAATATCCCATATCTCATTGGAGACATCCATTTTTACCGTTTGATTGAGGCGGTTTGTTTTGCTGACATTGGTTATGATGAGGTCATACCTAACCATTTGGACGACAAACGATACAACAGTAATAACCGGGGGAGTGATCATCAGGAGGATTATGATTACATACGAGATCTTA
>CAYUHP010000064.1:0-10416 GCA_964444595.1 uncultured Sphaerochaeta sp.
GCGAAAGTAGCTCAGTGGTAGAGCTCCACCTTGCCAAGGTGGATGTCGCGGGTTCGAGTCCCGTCTTTCGCTCTAGGCAGTCAGAGAAATCTGACTGCCTATTTTTTATGGTTCAACGAGGGCCTTCCACTCACTCTCTTTAAATCCAACAAGAACGCGATCATCCGTTATGAGGATCGGCCGCTTTACCAACATTCCATCGGTCCCCAGCAGGGCGAGCGCTTCATCATCGCTCATCGATCCAAGCCGATCTTTGAGCTCAAGCTCCCGATAGAGTTGGCCGCTGGTGTTAAAGAAGCGCCGAATGGGAAGACCGCTTTGCTTATAGAGCTCGGTGAGCTCTTCTTTCGTGGGGTTTTGAATCTTTATGTCGCGATAGGTATACGAAAGTTCATGATTTTGTAGAAATGTTTCCGCTTTTTTACAGGTACTGCAGCGGGGGTAGCAGATAATTGTCATAGGATCCTCCTGACCTATCGTAGCAGAAGAAGCGGTGTTTCGATAGGTGTAAGATTGGGCGCCTACCCTAGACCAAAGGCGAAAAAGTTGTTATATACAATATGTTTCCATCAAGTGAACTTGGTGGTTGTAAACTCTGCCACCAGGCAAAAGGATGTACCATAGAATGATCGCCAATACGAGTATCAAGGAATTGGAGAACTCCGCCGTTGAACTGACTGTCACCGTGAAGTCAGAAGCGGTTGAGAAAGAATACAAGAGTGCGTTAGCTAAATACGCCAAGACGTTACAGCTTAAAGGCTTTAGAAAAGGAAAAGCTCCTCAATCGGTTGTCGAAGCAAAGCTTGGCCAAGCGGTCCGTGAAGAAGCGACGTTTACCGTCATTGAAGAAGCCTTAAAAGATGCAATCGCTGATGTCGACGATAAGCACAAGCCACTCTCCTACTCCACCCCCACCTTACTCAATGAAGAATCCCTCCTTCCCTTTGAGGCGGGGAAAGACGTCACCTTCAGCGTCTCATATGATGTGCTGCCAACGGTTGAACTTCCCACCTACAAGGGCTTGAAGCTCACCTACCCCAAAGTGACCCTTCCAAAAGAGGCCGTTGATGCCGAAATCGATAAGCTCCGCGAGCAAAACTCGATGACGATCGAAAAGAAGGGCAAAGCCGCCGATGGTGATATCGTCACCGTTGACTATGTCGAACTTGCCGAAGACGGAACCGATCTCGAAGAGACCAAGCGCGCTGACTTTGTCTTCACCCTCGGCTCGGGCTCAAACTTCTACGAGATTGATAGCGATGTAGTCGGGATGGAAGTATACGAAGAGAAGATCGTTGAGAAGACCTACGCCGAAGAGAGCGACAAAGCAGGTCTTGCCGGTCGAACCCTTTCACTGAGAATCACATTAACCGCGCTGAAGACTCGCGACGTACCCGAACTGGATGATGAGTTTGCCCAAGACGTCAAAGAGGAGTACAAAACCGTTGCCGATCTGGTGAAGGGAACCAAAGAAAAGCTTCAAGAAGCATTGGATGCTAAGTTAGAGAGCGAGAAGTACAAAGCGTTGTACGCCGAGCTCTTGAAGAACACCACGATCGCTCTGCCTGAGACGATGGTCCAGATGGAACTTGATCAAGCGTGGAACCGTTATGTCCGCCAAACCGGGCTTACTGAAGAGCAGATCTTACAGTTCCTCTCCTTCCAAGGCCAGAGCAAGGAAGATATCCTCACCCCCTGGCGCGAAGGGGCTGAGGAGTCACTTCGAACCCAGTTAATCCTCGATAAGATTAAGGATGAGGAAAAGTTTGAGATCGACGAAGAGGAGCTGAAGAAACTCGCCGATGAGCAACTCGGTTCTATCACCGATGAAGAGCAACGCTCCTATTATCTGACGATGATGGAAGATGATATGCGCTTCTCCAAGACCGGACCGTTCTTACTTGAGAACAACACCTTCACTGAAGGTGAGAAGGTCGAGTACAATACATTCATGGATCCCTCCTACGGCCTGTAGAGGGGAAGATGAAGTTTATGGATGACAAGGCGGGCCGTACGGTTCCGCCTTTTCATACAGGAGGATTACGATGAATGACCATCCTACCCGGATGTATGGCCCGATTCCCATGGTTGTTGAGCAATCAGGGATTGGTGAACGGGCATATGATATTTTCAGTCGCCTATTAAAAGACCGGATCATCTTCCTCGATGGAGAGATTCATGATGCGATGGCAGATCTTGTTGTTGCTCAGCTTCTCTTCTTGGAATCAGAGGATCCCAATAAAGATATCAGCCTCTATATCAACAGCCCCGGCGGTTCAGTAACTGCGGGTCTGGCGATTTACGATACGATTCAATACCTGCACAGTGACGTCCAAACGATCTGTATGGGCCAAGCGGCAAGCATGGCAGCGCTCTTACTCGCCTCCGGGACCGATGGCAAACGCTTCATCCTCCCCTCGGCTCGAGTGATGATCCACCAGCCGTGGGGCGGTGTCCAAGGTCAAAGCAGTGATATCTCAATTCACGCTAAAGAGATTGGCCGCCTTAAACGCCTGACTACCGAGATCATCGCTCGCCACACGAAGAAGAGTTATGAAGAAGTTGCTCGCGATGTCGAGCGCGACTTCTTCCTCTCCGCCGATGAGGCTTTGGCGTATGGAATCGTCGATTCAGTTATGACGAGGAGAACATAATGGCAAGACCTTCAAAAGTCTGTTCCTTCTGCGGTAAGGGCCAAGAAGAGGTCCGCCGCCTCATAAACGGCCCCGGTGTCGCAATCTGTGATGAGTGCGTCGATGTGTGTACCGAGATGCTCAAGAACGACCCCGCCTTTGTTGAAGAGGTGGTGGGAGTTCCCGAGACGATCCCCACCCCCCGGGAGCTGAAAGAATACATGGATGAGTACGTCATCGGCCAGGATGCAGCGAAACGCGTCTTGGCGGTTGCGGTTCACAACCACTACAAACGAGTAAAGTTCCAAAAACAGATCGCCGAACAGGGCGTTGAGTTGGATAAATCGAATATCTTGATGGTCGGACCAACAGGAACGGGAAAAACCCTCCTCGCTTCGACCCTCGCCAAGAAACTGCAAGTTCCCTTTGCGATCGCCGATGCGACCACCCTCACCGAGGCGGGGTATGTCGGTGAAGACGTTGAGAATATCCTCTTAAAGCTCATTCAAAACGCCAACGATAATATCAAAGCGGCGGAGTATGGGATCATCTTCATCGATGAGATCGATAAGATCGCTAAGAAGGGTGAAAACCCCTCGATCACCCGAGATGTCTCCGGTGAAGGAGTTCAGCAAGCCCTCTTGAAGATCATCGAGGGAACCATTGCATCGGTTCCGCCTCAGGGAGGAAGAAAACATCCTTCGCAGGAGCTGTTGAAGATCAATACGAAGAATATCCTCTTCATCTGCGGTGGTGCGTTCGTCGGTCTTGATAAAGTGATCGAAAAACGGGTTTCATCCCATGCGATGGGCTTCGGAGCTCCAATCGTTAACAGCCAGGAGAAGAACCTTCTTGACTTGTACAACCAGCTGATGCCGGATGATCTGATCAAGTTTGGTTTGATCCCTGAGTTTATCGGCCGACTTCCGATCCACGCAGCGTTGGACAACCTTTCAAAGGAAGATTTACAACGGATCATCGTTGAGCCAAAGAACTCAATTGTTCGCCAGTATGAGGCATCGTTCCGCCTCGACGGAATTGAGTTTGCCTTCAATGAGGACGCAGTGGCTGCAGTTGCCGAGAAAGCGTACGTACAAAAAACTGGAGCAAGGGGCTTACGTTCGATCGTAGAAAACATCATGATGGGAATCATGTATGAGATCCCCTCCATTGAAAATGTGCAAAAGGTAATTGTTACCGGTGACTGTGTTCTCAATGGAACGAGCCCGGAGGTGATCCGTGGTGCCTGAGTTTTTCTCCTATCCGCCGCTACCACAAGATATTCGAGCCGTGATCGAGGAGGGATCCTCCTTCCTCGTTCTCGGACATATCAGCCCGGACGGCGACTGCCTCTCTTCTCAGATAGCGATGGGAGCTTTATTGACCAACCTTGGCAAGCAGGTAACGCTGGTGAACGCCGGACCGTTTGAACGAACGGAGATCACTCACCTTGCCGATCGCTTTCGCACTCAAATCATTGATGAGATGAGGGCGGATAATCCGATCGTGGTTGTGGTCGACTGCTCCTCCATTGAACGAATCGGTTCATTGGGTCAACAAATCCAAGGCCTCACGACGATCATCTTCGATCATCACGCCAGCGGTGAATACTTCGGAGACTACCAGTACATCACTCCCCGATCGATTTCCACAACGTTCATCATCATGCACCTCTACAAGGAGTTCAACGTTCCAATTACTCCTGAAATCGCCGAGCACCTCTTCTTTGGGTTTGCCACCGACAGTGGCTTCTTCCGCTTCATCAATGCATATCGTGGTGATGTACTGCGCTTTGCCGCTGAACTTGTTGACTTGGGGGTCTCCCCCAATGAGATGGCGGATCAGATGAGTGGGGGAAAGAACCTTGATTACGTAAAGTACGTAGGAAAGCTCATCGACCGCAGTGAAGTGTTACTCGACGGAAGGTTGATCATCGCTTCTTCCTATATCCGCGACAGCCGAACCTTTGATACCACCGATAGGCCCAGTGATATGCTCTACTCGATGCTCCTAGCGATAAAGGGTGTTGAAGTGGTGTTGTACTTGAAGGAACTTGAAGCGCAAGTGACGGAGATCGGTTTTAGGGCCAGTCACCAAAGCCCGGTAGATGTCGGTGATCTTGCCCAAGCACTCGGCGGCGGCGGCCATCGAAAAGCTGCCGGAGCCACCGTCAACGAGAGCGTTGAATCAGTTCGAGATCGCCTCATTGATCTGGTAAAAGAACTCCTGAGCTAAATTCTGGCATACACATTGCATGATCGTGTGCACCCGTACAAAGGAGCACGTTATGGCAATGTATCCGATGAGTCCAGCTCAATCTCTTGATCTCACCGAGCGAGTAATCACCTACCAAAAGTGTGGTGATCCCGATTTGCACGCCCAGCTCACAGGCGAGATTATGGAGCTCTTGTACACGATTCCTTCAACATTGAAGATCTTAGAGGTTGAAGATTGTTGTGAATTTCTCTTCTTCTGCCTTTCGGCGATCGATAACCTCATCGACAGCTATGAGGAGGGCAAGCTCTCCTTCCTTGGATTTTTAACGGAAGTAGTGAGGCGGCGGGTTAAGTATTTTCTCAGCGAACAGCAAGAGAATGATCAAAGACTTCGCCTGCTGCACCGATCGGAGTGTGTTCAATTTCAATCAGCGGAGTGGGGTTTTGAGATCGCCGAACCTCCACCGCTCTACTCCTTCAAAACCCTGCCCACCGCTTCCATGAACGCCCTACCGACCCTCTTTGCAACCCTTCTACGCCAACGCAAGCGCTCGACCATCCCGATTCGACCCGAATTGGAGGGTCTTAAAAAAGCGTTGGCCAATGGGGTAAATCGAAAACGAATGCTGATCACGATTACCCTCACCCCCTCCCTCTACGCCCACCACCTCCTTGAGGAGCTGAGCTCGCTTCTGTTGTGTGATCTTAAAACCCTGTGTAGATACCTCAACACAGCGAGCTTGGCTCTTCATCCTAAGGAAGCAATCAAAGCAGACTTTGAACGAACGTGTAATCGGCACTTTCGCCGGCTCCTGGAGATCGAACAGGCCCTTGAAGAGGAGACCGTTGAATACAAGAAGCAAGAGCTGATCACTCTCCGCGACTGGACTCAAGAAAAATACCAAAAGAAGATTGAAAAGCTCCGTTCCTTGGAACAAGGACTCTCCCACCGCCAGGTGAGCGAGTTGCTCAACATTCCAAAAGGGACCGTTTCATCAGCGGTATACCACATTAAAAAACTTTTGCACGACTATGTAGACGAAATGGGAGTCAATGACTATCCTTAAGTGATGGATATTCTGCTTGCATCCAACAATGAACATAAACGAGAAGAGTTTACCCGCTTATTAGATCCCTATCGTATCCTCATGCCTAAAGATATAGGCCTTGAGTTTGATGTGGATGAGAATGAGTCATCATTTACCGCCAACGCCCTCTTGAAGGCGAAGTCCCTCAAGGCGCTTGCACCCGAGTATTGGGTATTGGGCGATGACTCCGGGTTGTGCGTTGACGCCCTCGGCGGAGGCCCGGGCTTGAAAACCGCCCGCTACGGCTTTGAGGTCCATAACCACGTGATGGAAACATCCGAACGCAACGCCTACTTACTTAAAAACATGGAAGGCATTGAAGACCGCAGTGCGCGCTTCGTTTGTGCCCTCGCCCTCGTCGTCAGTGACTATCGCGTCTTCACCGTCTGCGAAGAGGCAAAGGGTGCGATCGCCCACGAGGCGAGTGGGAGCGAAGGTTTTGGGTATGATCCAGTCTTTATCGTTGATGGAAAGAACCTGGTGATGGCCGAGTTGGGAATGGAAGCAAAGGACCGCCTTGGTCACCGCGGAAAAGCGAGTAGATTACTTTTGGACCTATTGAGGAGTATATGATGCAGATTGTAACGAGAAGCGAACAAAAGACGATGGATACGTGGGACCTTACCTCCCTCTTCAGTGATGACAAAGCTTGGGAAGCGGGAGTTGAGGAGCTTCGATCAATGGTCGAAGAGATCCCATCCTATAAGGGGCAACTCAAAGCCGGCCGGGATTCATTTCTGAGGGCGATGGAGTTTCATGCCACGATCGGGATTCTTGCCGAGCGCGTGTACTCCTACGCATTTTTAAACTGGGCCAGTGATACTTCAAATTCGACCAACGTCGAGCGCTCTTCGATCGCCAGTACGCTGCTCACCGAGTTGGGCGCAGCATTTGCGTTCTTTGATCCTGAGCTGTTGGCGATCGATGAGGGGGTGATCACCTCCTACTTGGAAGATGAAGCCTTTGAGCCGTACAAGGTCTTTATCATGCGCTCACTCCGCTACAAGAACCATATCTTAAGCGAAGCAGAGGAGCGAATCATGGCGCTTCAGCGCGAGAGCGCTCAAACGCCGAGAAACGCATTCAGCGATTTGACCAATATCGACTTCGATTTTGGTTCAATCGGCGGTAAGCCCCTCAGTCAATCGACGTTCTCCTCCTTCTTGATGAGTGAAGATCGAGCCCTGAGAAAGAAAGCATACAAGCAGTTCTACTCTAAGTACCACGAAAGCCGACACACCCTCTTTAGGCTCTATGAAGGTCAAGTCAAACAGGATATCTTCCGCCACACGGTTCGCTCCTACCCTTCGAGTCGCGAGATGTCCCTCTTTGCCGATGATGTCCCAACATCCGTGTACGACCAACTGATTGAGAGTGTCCACAACGGCCTTCCGGTCCTCCATCGCTACTATGAACTGCGGAAGAAGATCCTCGGTGTTCGAACTCTTGCTCACTGGGATGTGTACGTTCCACTCGTCAGTGGCGTGAACGCCCACACCCCCTACGATGAGGCAGTGAAGATCATTGGTGAAGCACTCAAGCCCCTTGGTGAAGAGTATGTGAGTACGCTGACTCGCGGATTGACGATCGATCGCTGGGTTGACCGATATGAAAACAAGGGTAAACGTAGCGGTGCGTTCTCCTCCGGCTCCTTTACAGGATATCCGTATATTTTGATGAACTACAAAGAGGACGTTCTACGTGACCTCTTCACCCTTGCCCACGAAGGCGGACACTCGATGCACTCCTACTTCTCAGCTCGAAACAACCCCTACCACCATTGGGACTACTCGATCTTTGAAGCGGAGGTCGCTTCCACCTTCAACGAGCAACTTGTTGCCTCATACATGATCGAATCAAGTGGCGATGTGCAAACCAAGCGCTATATTATCGCCAAGCAGTTGGATGATGTGGTTGCTACCCTCTTCAGGCAAACGATGTTTGCCGAGTTTGAGCACCAGATCCACGAAAAAGCTGAAGCGGGTGTTCCGTTGACGTTGGACCTTGTCCGCAAGACCTACGGCGATCTTCTTTCACTCTACTTTGGTCCCGGGGTCAAGTTCATCGACGAGAGTAATTTGGAAGGATTGCGAATCCCCCACTTCTACTCCCCCTTCTACGTCTACAAGTATGCAACGGGCTTAAGCGCCGCAGTTGCACTTTCCAAAGAAGTACTGGAGGGCGGCGAAGAGGAGCGAAAACGGTATCTGAGATTCCTTTCCAACGGCGGGCGTTACTTCCCGATTGAAAACCTGAAAGAAGCGGGAATCGACATGTCGGCAAGCAAGGCAGTGAACGATGCAATCGCTCACTTTACCGAGCGCTTAGAACTTTTCGAAACGCTGAGTTAGGATTTTGAAAAAGGGCTTGACCTTCAATTCATCTTCATTGTAAGGTTGCCCTGTTCAACAGATTCAAACGCGGTAGTGGTGGAATTTGGTAGACACGCTAGCTTGAGGTGCTAGTGGGAGAAATCTTGTGCTGGTTCGAGTCCAGTCTACCGCAAAACAGTCGAGGATCCTCGGCTGTTTTTTTATTTTTAAATAGGAAAACTCTAATGGATTTGAACTGCCTTTTCTATATCAATATGAAGACACCGAGCAAAAAAGGTAATCAGACCGCGAACCATAGGAGAAGCGACCGGTAGTAATGGGATACCTAACCGGCGGGTCATAACTTAATCAAATAAGCTTCCACCTTTAGAATAGTTTCAGCCGAAAGGCAAATATTATTTTGGAGGTGGTCTTGTGTTAGACTATCGAAAGATGCTCCAGCTTAACAAACAGGGAGCAAGCGCAAACGCCATAGCAAAGCTATTGGGGTGTAAATGGGACACAGTAAAGAGGGTTCTATCTCGCTGTGAGAATGAATGGGGTAGCATCAACGGTGTGCCTGAAGATTTGAGTAATGAACAAATTGCCGATCAAATTTTCATCAATCGCTTCAAAAGAGATGAAGGGTATTTGCTGCCAGATGCTGAAAAAGTTTTAGAGCGTCAGGCAAAAGGAGATAGCCGCAATGAGCTATGGCTTGAATACATTGGTAGGGCTAAATCACTTGGCTTAAAATCATACAAAATCTCTCGATTCAACGAGCTTGTCAGTGAGTACGCTTCAAAAAACGATCTTTCTCATCTACTTATTCATAACCCTGGCCTTGAAGGACAAGTCGATTGGGTTGGAGATAAAGCATATATTATCGACAGGGATACGGGCGAACAGGTTGCTTTGCACATTTTTGTTCTGTCTCTTCCCTTTAGTGGATATTTTTATGCTGAAGCGTTCTACAATGAAAAGATGGATTCTTGGCTCAATGGGCATAAGAATGCACTCACCTTCTTTGGAGGATGTCCCTCAATTATTGTTCCCGATAATTGCCGGACAGCAATAACTCGAGCTCGTAAAGGCATTAGTGGTAAACCTGCAGTAATTAACGCCAAATACGCTGAATTTGCCCAACACTATGGGTTCATCATTAAGCCGGCGAGGGCTTACAGACCAAAGGATAAGGCTCATGTCGAGCGAACTGTAAAACTTGTAAAGGATGATTTACTTCGTCCTTTATCCAAACTCACATTCTTTTCTATCGAAGAGTATAACCGGATGCTAATGCGCAAGCTGGTACAGCGGATGAATGTTCCTTACTCCAGGAGAAATGGCTCAAGGGCCTCAATCTTTGAAGAGGAGGAAAAGAAGATGCTACTACCCCTTCCTGCGCTTGAGTTCCAGTCATACACGCAGAAAAGGGCAGTAGTGGGTCGGGATGCTCACATCCAATTCGACTCTGCTTATTATAGTGTGCCAGTTAATTTCATCAAAGAGACGGTAATGGTAAAAGCAACAGTTTCGCAGATCTTAATCTTTAGGGGAGACGGAAATTTCATTACTGAGCACCCTAGGGCTCTACGCAAATGGATGCGAGTAACGAATAAAGATCATCTGCCTATCAATTCATTCAGCCATGACATCTACACCAGAGAGGAGTTCCTTTCTAAAGCCAAAACCTACGGCGATGAGTTGGTTCAATGGTGTGAATCAGTTCTCGATAGATTTGAATTTGAAGTTCAGGGTTTTCGAACGCTTAGCTCAACCTTAGCTAAGATCTCTCAATATCATCCTGATGTAGTGAAAGAAGCAGCATATCAAGCCTTATGTACTTCAACGTTTAGTACCAGAGGATTCCAGATTATTGCTCGAAAACTCCAACAAGAAAGAATTGATGGCCTAACTCAAAACAAACTCGATCTGAACGCTCTCTATTGTGCACATAAGAAAGGAGCCAAATCATGAAAAGTAGAGATACCACAAATATTCAAATTATCCATGATTCACTCACTTCTTTGGGCTTAGCTGAGGCTGCTCAGCAAATCTCATTTAACTTGAACAGTAAAAGCAGTGATGATTTACTGGCAAACATTGCTTTAGCCTTCAAATCAGTGGCTTTAGAGAAAGACCAAATTCGTGCAACGAAGTTACTTGG
>CAYUHP010000065.1:0-10408 GCA_964444595.1 uncultured Sphaerochaeta sp.
GGGGTGGTATTCAACGAACCTCTTATCCATGTCATACTGTAAGCGATGATACTACGACGAGTAGAATTAATTTCTCGTCAAAGGCTAAAAGCGATGGTGCTGTTGCTTTTAGTTAATTCGCTCTTGTTCGGAGCGTTTATTCCTGCTGGGAATCGGCATGAGGGATTCTTTTTTAAGGTACCTGAGGAAGTTCAAACAAGCGATTCAACGGTTGAAATCGGTGAACTTCTCTTGATGATCAACCGAAGTAGTAGTGGAACCATAACGGTCAAGATAAGCGAACTCTCCAACGGGGTTACGATGTACCCCTATACGATTCAATCTTCAAGCGGCCTCATCTGCAGTGAAGTGAGTACCTATTGTTATCAACAATATGAGGGTAGGCCCCATCAGGAGATCGGAACTCTTTGGGCGGTACTGCCGATTTCAGCAGCCGCCCTCCAAGGATTCCGTTCTTCGATCTTCTTTGAACTTGTTCTGTATTAGGGTTACTTCACCACGATGTTGACCAGTTTGTCGGGAACTACGATCTCTTTGACGATCGTTTTACCCTCCAACCATGACTGAATCTTTGCATCATCTTTGGCGAGCGAGAGAAGTGTTTCTTTGGATGTTCCCTTTTCGACCGTCGTCTTGGAGCGAACTTTTCCATTGACTTGGAAGACAACCACCAGGTTGGCATCAACGGTAAGCTCTTCCCTCCAAGTTGGCCACTGAACCGAGAGCAGACTCTCCGTGTAGCCAAGGTTCTCCCACAGCTCTTCAGCAAGGTGGGGAACGTACGGCGAGAGGAGTTTGACAAATGTTTCAGCCACCACGCGCGGGAAGTTCTTCTCCTTGTACAACTCGTTGACCAACACCATCATCTGACTAATCGCGGTGTTGAACGCCAAGTTGGCGGTATCTTCACTCACTTTCTTGATCGTTTTGTGCAACAAGCTTAACAGGGTGTCACTCGGCTCTTCATCGACGATCTCAGCTTCGGCATAGAGGCGCCAGATCCGATCTAAGAAGCGGTAGATTCCAACCAAGCCGGCGGTAGCCCAGGGCTTAGAAACTTCTAAGGGACCCATGAACATCTCATACATCCGCATCGAGTCCGCCCCGTATTCGTGAATGATATCATCGGGGTTGATGACGTTCTTAAGGCTCTTACTCATCTTGGCGATGACTCGCTCAAGCCTCTCGCCGGTGACTTTCTCAATCCATTGTTCAGGTGAGATCTCTTCTACCTCATCGGTGGGGACCAAGCGCTTATCCTTGCGTTGGAACGCATAGGAGGTAATCATCCCTTGGTTGACGAGGCGGGTGAACGGCTCGGGAGTTGAAACAAGGCCCAAGTCAAAGAGTACCATGTGCCAGAAGCGAGCATAGAGAAGGTGAAGCACTGCGTGCTCCGCACCTCCAACGTACAGGTCTACCGGCATCCAGTACTCTTCCGCTTCCTTGCTTACAAAGCGTTCGGTGTTGTGGGGATCGAGGTAGCGCAAGTAGTACCAGCACGAACCGGCCCACTGGGGCATCGTGTTAGTCTCTCGTCTTCCCGCACCTCCGCAAACCGGGCACGTGGTATTCACCCAAGAGTCGATCTTGGCCAATGGGCTCTCACCGGTTCCCGAGGGCTCGTAGCTATTAACCTCCGGGAGGAGCAGCGGTAGTTGGTCCTCGGGGACGGGGACGGTCCCGCACTTCTCACAGTGAATGAGCGGGATTGGTTCACCCCAGTAGCGCTGGCGGCTGAAGATCCAGTCGCGTAGCTTGAAGTTGATCGCTCGTTCGCCGAGTTTTCGCTCTTCAAGAAAGGCGATCATCTTCTCGATCGCATCGTGTTTGTCCAGGTCGTTGATAAAACCGCTGTTGACGTGCAGGCCGTCTTCAATCCACGGCTCCTCTTGGACATCAACTTCACTCTTTAAGACTTCGATGATCGGGAGGTTAAACTTCTTGGCAAACTCCCAGTCGCGGGTATCGTGGGCGGGAACCGCCATGATCGCACCGGTTCCGTAGCTGATGAGGACGTAGTCAGCGATCCAGATTGGGATCCGCTCTTCGTTGACGGGGTTAATTGCGTAGGTACCGCTGAAGACTCCAGTCTTTTCTTTTGCTAAATCAGTTCGCTCAAGGTCGCTCTTATGAGCAGTCTCCTCTAAGTATTGCTGGACAACGGTGCGTTGTTCTTCGCTGGTCAACGCTTCTACAAGGGGGTGCTCCGGTGAAACAACCATGTATGTTGCCCCAAAGAGCGTATCGGCTCGGGTGGTAAAGACCTCTAAGGATTCATCTAAGCCTTCGACTTGGAAGCGAACCGTTGCCCCTTCACTGCGACCGATCCAGTTGCGCTGCATCAGTTTGACTGACTCGGGCCAATCGAGGTCATCGAGACCAGAAAGGAGGCGTTCGGCATATTCGGTAATCTTCAGCACCCACTGGCGAATTGTTCTCCGAACAACCGGCGTTCCGCAGCGCTCGCACTTTCCTTCCTTTACCTCTTCATTAGCAAGGCCAGTCTTACAGTGATCGCACCAGTTAATCGGGGTGTAGGACTCATACGCCAAGTTCTTGTTGTAGAGCTGAAGGAAGATCCATTGCGTCCAATGGTAGTAGTCACTGTCATGGGTCGACACTTCACGATTCCAGTCGTAGCTGAAGCCGAGGCTTTTGATCTGACGGCGGAAGTTTTCGATATTATGCTCGGTAGTCACTTTTGGGTGCGTTCCCGTTTTAATCGCATAGTTTTCCGCTGGAAGTCCGAAGGAGTCAAAACCCATTGGATGCAGCACGTTATACCCATTCATCCTCAGGTAGCGACAGTAGATATCGGTTGCGGTATACCCCTCGGGGTGTCCGACGTGAAGACCGCTTCCCGATGGGTAGGGGAACATATCCAGCACATAGAGGCGCTTCTCTTTGGGGACTGAGGGGTCTTCAGTTACGGCAAAGCTCTGGTTCTCTTCCCAGTAGGCTTGCCACTTCTTTTCAATTGCGGAAAATGGGTATTTGCTCATGAGAGCAATCATAGCGTTCACGTTTTGTTCAGTCAACGCTCGCCGGATTCGGAGTGAACTCCACGACCTCTACTTTATTGCCTTTCATCAGAAGAATCTGCCATGTTCCCAGCGGTGTGATGATCACCTCGCCTTCGACGGGAATCGAGCCCGCTTCCTCGAGAAGATATGCCGCCACGGTGCTGAAGCGCTCGCGTTCGCACGAAAGATCAAGGTCGTCGATTACCTGCTGGAAGGGGGCATCCGCCATGACCAGAAAGGAGCCCGGCCGATCTTTGTGTTCGACTACTCGGTCGGGGAAGCGGTGTTCGTGCTCATCGAAGAGTTCGCCGAAGAGTTGTTCGGCGACATCTTCCATCGTTACCACCCCGCTGAACCCACCATACTCATCGACAACGATTGCCTGTTGAAGCTTGTCTTTCTTGAAGAGGTAGAAGAGGTCATCGAGGTGCATCTGCTCGATGACGTAGATCGGTTTGCGACTCACCGAGGCGAGGGTTTTGTTAACCACGTGCTTTTGCTGAGCGCGCAATACGTCTCGAAGGAGTAGAACGCCGACGATATTTTCTTGGTTCTCGTGGTAGATCGGGATTCGACTGAACCCTGATTTTACGATCATCGGAAACGCTTCTTCGATCGTAAGGTCGGATGAGAGGGTAAAGACCTCGGTGCGGTGCGTCATGATCGTTCGGACGATCGTCGAGGAGAAGTGAATTGCTCGCTGCATCAGATCTGATTCGTACTGGTCAACAAGGCCCACGTCTTCGGCGGCATCAACGACGTGCATCATCCCTTCGGTTGTAATGATCGGCTCTTCCTTGGTTCCAAAGAAGCGGGTAACGCCGCTGGCGAGGATGCGCAGGAGCCACGCTAAGGGAAAGAGGAGAGTCATCAAGCCCTTCATTGGGTACGCCATGAAGATTGCGATGCGCACATTGTGCGCAAGGGCAAGCTGCTTGGGAACGATCTCACCAAAGATGAGGATGATGAGGGTAAGCACTCCGGTTGCGTACCCCACCGCCGGTGATGAGAAGTACTGTAGAGCAATGGTGGTAACCAAAGCGGATGCGCTTAGGTTCACTACGTTGTTTCCGATCAGTGCGGTAGTTAACAGCTGTTCTCTGTTCTGACTGAGTCGAAATGCCAATCTTCCCGATCGGGATCTACGATTCTCAAGAGTTTTAAGTTGAAAGAAGGAAAGGGATGTGTAAGCGGTTTCTGTTGCACTGAAGAGAGCGGAAAGAATAATCAGGGCAATAACCGCACCAAGGGTGGTGTTCATGCACACCTCCAAAAGCAACGTCTAGGTAAGGGGTCATCCATAATGCGCTTAGTATACCAACACAAAGTGGGTGGGGACAAGTAAAAGAAGAGCTTGCAGTTTCTTAATAGTTTTCACGCTTCGGGTTTCTGGGAAACCAGCCTTTTTTGACCCGCTCGGTTTGCTCCTTCAGCTCACCAATCGACCAAAGAAAGGAACATCCAAGAATTCCGAGGATAGCCGCAAAGGTAGTACTTTCGACAAACAATGAGCCGATAATCGAGAAGATGCCTAAGACAAGAAAAATCGGCCATATGCGATCGGAAAAATAATATTCACACTTGATAACAATTGGATGAAAAACCCCGATGATAGCAAAGGCCAACACTCCTACAATAAAGCCCGTGTAATTCATTTGAAGCACCTCTCAGAGACATGGTTGCAGGCCTTTCCTTGCTGTGTCAAGGTAAATTCGGTGGCGATTAACTAGGGGAAAGTTGGGCTTTCGAGACCTTTTTGATCGGAGTAACGAGAGAAGAGCATTAATAGCCCTACCACATCCTCTTCGCATTAAAGCCCTCAAAGGGATACCACGTAAAGAACGTATCAAAGATAAGAAGTGTGATGGGATAGATCCTCAGTGCCCAAGAGGGTAAGAGAAAGATGATGAGTACTAAGGATAGGTTGGAGATGAGACCCATTCTCTTGAGGGTGCTCTTTGAGGGCTTGTCTTTCAGGTAGACGTTCCCCGGAACGGGGAAGGGAAGACCGATAAGAAGTGGGGCAAGAAACCCCCAAAGATATGCAGTATCCCAAGGCCGGTAGACTCCTCGGTTTCTTGCTACCAGCATCATTGTGAGGGTTCGGACAAGTAAGACGAGTGCAGGAACAGCTATCACTGTGTTTGGGTAAGAAACAAGTTTCATCAGCGAGATGTTGAAGAGCAGGGGAAGAAGAAAGATTGTGTTGAGGATAATGGTTCCGATAAGAGCTGGGAGGTTTGTTGCCGCTTCTTTTCTTTGATTGCTTTTATCTGTTTTTACGTAGAGGAAGTATCCCATATCAAAGAAGCGGGAGGCTCGCTTGTTCAATTGTAAGATCTTGAATCTAAAGTGAACTAGCTGTTGAAGAGGGCCCATGATCGAAAAGCCGGAGGAGGTAAGCTGCTTTGCTGAAGGGTAGTTGTCCCCTTCAACACACGCAGTGATCTCCTTGCACCCCTGGGAGAAAAGAAATGCTGTTGCTTCGTTAACAAGGGCTTGAGCAATCCCTTTACCCCGTTCTTGCGAATCAACATACAACCACCCGATATACCCAATCGTCCCAAAGATATCCAGATTAACTCCCCCGACCACTCGCTCGCCGATGCGAGCGATCAAGGTTGACGCTTCGTTAAGAAAGAAGATCGAGTGATACCGCTTCTCAAAGGAGGCGTTCATCAACTTTTTTGTTTCTTCAAGGTAGGGAGGAGTAATCAGTTCAATGGTCAGCATGGACGTATCGTAGATGAGAAAGGCATTGGAAGACTAGACCCCTTAGGATATACTCAACACATGGCAGTTGGTGGAGTTACATGGATCATTCTCAGTTTTGTGGTAGCAAGCGGAGCTCGAAACCGGGGACGCTCGTATGGCGGATATTTATTGTTTTCTCTCTTCCTCTCTCCGGTTTTAGCAGGATTTGTTCTTCTTTTGCTCGATAGGAAGCTATACTTCAATAAACATATGTATACGACTCTTTTGCCATACACGCACCTTTCTGCTATACTGAGGTCATGGCTGTGACAGTGTATGATGAATCAAAGATCCAAACGCTCAGTGCGCTGGAGCATATTCGAAAGCGTCCGGGGATGTATATCGGGCGCTTGGGCAATGGAACTCACATTGACGATGGGATTTATATCCTCATAAAAGAGGTCATCGATAACTCGATCGACGAGTTCATCATGGGCTTTGGTTCAAAGATTCACATTCGCCTCAAAGATAACCAAGTACGAATCCGCGACTATGGTCGGGGAATTCCCTTGGGCAAAGTCATTGAGTGTGTCTCCGAGATCAACACCGGAGCGAAGTACAACGATGATGTGTTCCAGTTTTCCGTCGGATTGAACGGAGTCGGAACCAAGGCGGTTAACGCCCTCTCCTCCGACTTTGAAGTCACCAGCTATCGCGAGGGGAAGTTCACCAACGCGATCTTTAAACAAGGAGTCCTTGTTAAAGAGACCACCGGTAAAAGTAATGAAGCAAATGGAACCGAAGTTATCTTCACCCCCGATGAAGAACTCTTCGGTGAATATACGTTCAATGAAGAGTTCATCATCACCCGACTATGGGGCTACGCTTATCTAAACACCGGTTTGAGCCTCGAGTACAACGGCCGAACGTTCCGCTCCTCCAAGGGCTTAGGCGACTTATTGGCAAAGGAGGTTGGTGATGAGGGCCTCTACACCACGATTCACCATAAAGGTGAGCAGTTAGAGTTTGCCTTGACCCACGTTGGTGGAACGTACGGGGAGAGCTACTTCTCCTACGTAAACGGCCAACATACCAGTGACGGAGGAACCCACCTCTCCGCCTTTAAAGAGGGGATTGGAAAGGGGATCAGTGAACACTTTAAGAAGAACTGGTCACCACAGGACGTCCGCGAAGGGGTAGTTGGGGCGATCGCGGTAAAGATTAAAAGTCCGATCTTTGAGTCTCAAACAAAGAATAAACTCTCCAATACCGAGATCCGTACCTGGATCGTCAATGAAGTCAAAGATGCGATCATTGATTTTCTGCTGAAGAACCCCAAAGATGCCGAGCGAATCAACAAGAAGGTGATGCAGAATGAAGCACTGCGCAAAGAGCTCAACGAAGTAAAGAAAGGAGCTCGCGAGTCCGCTCGTAAAGTTTCGATCAATATCCCGAAACTGAAAGACTGTAAGTACCACTTAGGCCAAAGTGTTGCCCACAAAGAAAAGTGCGACGCATCGATGATCTTCATCACTGAAGGTGATTCAGCAAGTGGCACGATCACCAAGACCCGGGATGTTTTGACCCAAGCGGTCTTTAGCCTACGAGGAAAGATCCTCAACGTGCATGGAAAGAAGAAAACTGAAATCTACAAGAACGCTGAACTCTACAATATGATGGTTGCCCTCGGCATTGAAAACGGAGTTGAAGATCTCCGCTACGGCAAAGTAATCATCGCAACGGACGCCGATACGGATGGGTATCACATCCGTAACCTTCTGATGACCTATTTTCTGACCTACTTTGAGGACCTTGTCCTCTCCGGTCGCTTATATATCTTGGAAACCCCCCTCTTTCGGGTTCGAAACCGAAGTACCACCGTCTATGCGTACAATGAGAAACAACGCGATGATGCAATCGCTCAAATCCGGGGTGCCGAAGTAACTCGCTTTAAGGGCCTAGGGGAGATCGACCCGCGGGAGTTCGGCCAGTTCATCGGCGAAGATATGCGCCTCATTCGAGTCAGTCTTCCTGAGGTTACCGAGATGCACCGCAGTCTTGAGTTTTACATGGGCAGTAACACCCCCGAACGAAGATCCTTCATCATGGAGAACTTGATCTAATGACGCAGGCGCATCAAATATTCCGCCAAAACTTTTTAGAGTACGCCTCATACGTAATTAAAGAACGAGCGATTCCTGATTTGATCGACGGCTTTAAACCGGTTCAAAGGCGAATCATCCACACCCTCTTTGAGATGGATGACGGCAAATTCCACAAGGTGGCCAACACCGTGGGATGGGCGATGCGTTTTCACCCTCACGGGGACTCTTCGATCTACGAAGCGTTGGTAAACCTTGCCAACAACGATCTCTTTATCGACCGACAGGGAAACTTTGGAAACATCCTTACCGGTGACAGTGCCGCTGCCGCACGGTATATCGAGTGCCGCCTCCTTCCCTTTGCCAAAGAGGTCCTCTACAACCCCGAGTTGACTCAATGGGCTGAATCCTATGACGGGCGAAACAAGGAGCCGGTGGCGTTCCCGGCAAAGATCCCCGTAGTTCTCATCCAAGGGGTAGTCGGGATTGCGGTGGGAATGTCCACCCTTATCCTCCCGCACAACCGCTTTGAAGTGCTGGAGGCGATGGCCGCTCACCTCAAAGGTGAGAGCTTTGAACTCTATCCTGACTTCCCTCAAGGGGGAATCGTTGATGTGGAAGATTACAACGATGGCAAGGGAACAGTACTGGTTCGAGCCCGGCTCAATACCAGCGATCCCAAACGAATCATCGTTGAAGAGCTACCCTATGGGATGACCAGTGAATCGCTGATCAACTCGATCGAAGATGCGGCGAAGAAGGGAAGGCTAAAGATCAGCTCGATCAACGACTACACCGCCGAGAAGGTGAACATCGAGATTAACCTTGCCCGAAACACCTACTCAAAAGATATTGTTGATGCCCTCTATGCCTACACCGATTGCGAGAAGCGAATTAGCGCCAATCCGTTGGTGATTAAGGATAACATTCCAACGATCATGGGCATCAGTGAGATCCTTACCTTCCACGCCAACCACCTCAAGGTGGTTCTCAAGGCAGAACTGGAGCTAGAAGAGGAGAAGCTCTTAGCAAAGATGCACGATCGGACGCTGGAGCGAATCTTCATCGAAGAGCGGATCTACAAACGAATCGAAACAAAGAAGAGTGCCGCTGATGTGCTCAAGGCAGTCCATACCGGCTTAAAACCCTTTACCAGCGAACTCTTGCGTGATGTTACCGACGAAGACGTTGAGCGCCTCTTGAAGATTCCGATTCGCCGAATCAGTCTTTTTGACATTGAGCGAAACCGCCAAGAGATCGAAGAGATCAATGAAAAGTTAGAGGATGTTCGAGCCAAGTTAGAAGATTTGACCGCCTATGCGCTAGAGACGATCGACCGCCTGATCGGGATGCTCGATAAAAAGGAACACAAGCGCCGCTCAACGCTGAAGAAGTTTGAGTTGGTTGATGTAAAAGAAGTTGCGGTTCGAGACCTCGTTGTTCGCTACGATTCGAGTAACGGCTACCTTGGTTATGGAGTGCGAACAGGAACGGAGCAGGCAACGGTCAGCCAGTTCGACCGGCTTCTGGTCATTCGACGTGATGGCTCCTACCAGGTAATCGATGCTCCGGAGAAGGAGTTCGTCGGTAAGGGGATGCTCCATTGCATGATCGCCGACCGTGACGAACTGGCGAAGACGGTCTTTACCCTGATCTATCAAGAAAAAACTTATAAGTACACGTTCATTAAACGAACTCAGATCACGGCTTTCCAGCTCAAGAAGCTGTATCCGCTCCTGCCTGATGAGAAGAACTACAAGGTCGTTCGCCTCCTGACCCATCCGAATGCGGAGATTACCGTTACCTACAAACCAAAGTCGGGCTTGCGCATCCTAGAAGAGAAGTTCTACTTCTCCGACTTTTTGGTGAAGAATCCTCGGGCAAAAGGGGTTCGGATGACCGTTAAAGAGATCGCTTCGATGCGGATTCGTTCGGTAAAGGGTGATGTCTCAACAGCGAAAGATCCCGAGTTGTTTGATGAAGAGGACGAGGAATGAGATCATTTAAAGAACGAATTCTCTATGAGGATAACCACCTCTTACTTGTTAATAAACGCTGCGGCGAGTTAGCCCAAGGCGATGAAAGTGGCGACCTTACCCTGGGGGATATGGCCAAGGAGTACTTGCGAGTTACCTACAACAAGCAGGGTAATATCTACTTGGGAGTTCCCCACCGTCTCGACCGACCAACCAGCGGAGCGGTGGTTCTAGCCAAGACCGAGAAAGCCCTTATTCGCCTGAACACCCTCTTTCGGGAGGATAAGGTGGATAAAACCTACTGGGCGATCGTTGATAAAGCTCCGCCTGAGATCGAAGGTAGGTTGGTTAACAATCTGGTCAAAGACAGTAAGAGCAATAAAAGTCGAGCGTTTCCCGCCGACTCAAAGCGGGGTAAACGCGCTTCACTTACTTATATCCACCGCGCTTCGAGTAAGAACTTTCATCTCCTTGAAATAACCTTGGAAACGGGAAGACACCACCAGATCCGCTCTCAGCTTGCTGCAATAAACATTCACATCCGAGGGGATCTTAAGTACGGGTATCCGCGCTCAAACCGCGATGGAGGGATCTCCCTCCACGCTCGAAC
>CAYUHP010000066.1:0-10350 GCA_964444595.1 uncultured Sphaerochaeta sp.
ATGAAGTTATTCGCTTCGGTGCAGGAGAGATAGACTAGGTTTTTGTACATCCCCAAAGATTCATCCCACCCTTCGGAGCGACCACTGGCGACGTTGGAGTCTACATACACTGGGTAGGCGGGATCGGTGACCGCAACCACTGACTCAGTTGAGAAGATCGCTTGGATGTTTGCCGCATCGCTCTTCGCTCCGTCACTGACGAATACTTCATCACTTTCTAAGGTGACCCCAAAGTTCTTGTAGTACTTAACAAGGGCCTCTCGTAGATAGGTATCCCCTTGCTCGTCCCCGTAGCCGGTGTAGGTGTCTCGGTTGCCCAACTCCTCTACCTTTTCGATCATCGCGCTGCAAATCGCCGGCGGAAGAGCTTCGGTGGTATTTCCGATCCCCAGGCGGAGGACGTTCTTACCGGGGTTACTCTCCTGCCACGCTCGGACGCGTCGATTGATCTCGGGAAAGAGATATCCACTTGCTAACTTTCTAAATGCTTTGTTGATCGTTGCCATTCCTATCTCCGCTGTAAAATCTTCAAGGACTCTAAGTGATTCAACTCTCGATAGAGCTGAGCGCGCTTTGCTTCATCTTCAAAGGTACATAACGGGAGGCGGAATGATTCATTGCACCAGCCATAGCGCGCCATCGCACTTTTGATAGGAATCGGGTTGGTCTCCAAGAAGCAGGCGTGGAAGAACTCCGAGAGGGTTGCTTCAAGCTCTTTTGCCTCACCCATCTCTCCATTAAGGGCCTTTTTGACCATCGTTGAGATATAGCCCGGCAGAAGGTTTGACGCAACACTGATCACCCCGTGACCGCCGCGCTCGATGAGGGGAAGGCACATGTTATCATCACCGCTGAGGATGAAGAACTCTGGCCGGGAGGAGTCGATCACCTCCTGCATCTGTTCGATCTTCCCGCTCGCTTCCTTCACCCCGACGATATTGGGACACGCTTCTTGCAGAGCCACGATCGTCGGTGTTTCGATATTCACCGCCGTTCGGCCTTGAATGTTGTAAAGGATACAGGGGATATCGACGCTGTCGGCGATCGCTTTGAAGTGCTCAAAGAGCCCTTTTTGCGTTGGTTTGTTGTAGTAGGGGCTAACAAGCAAGACTGCATCGGCACCAACTTGTTGGGCGTGCCGCGAAAGGCGGACCGCTTCATCGGTGGCGTTAGATCCCGTTCCAGCGATTACCGGTACCCGGCCAGCGGCAAACTTTACCGTCAGGGCAATGACTCGGTCGTGCTCGTCGTGACTGAGGGTTGGGGACTCGCCGGTTGTTCCGCAGGGAACAAGACCGCTGATTCCGCTTTGAATCTGATGCTCGATGATCGCTTCTAAGGCCTCTTCATCCAAGTTATCTTTTTCCGTAAATGGGGTAATGAGGGCGGTGTGCACTCCCCTAAAATCGATGGTTCTCATCACTGTCTATCTCCTATCGCAGAAATACTGCATCTACCATATCTTCCAAGGTATATAACCCGCTTTCTTGATCTCTCAGCCACTCGGCGGCTGCCACCGCTCCGGAGGCAAAGCCGCCGCGAGTTCGAGCGGTGTGGATCAACTCGATCGTATCTTCCTCACTGTCAAAAAGAACGGTGTGGGTTCCGGGAACCGAACCGACTCGAAGACTCGCTACGTGGAGGGCTTCGTCACTGCGTCTTTGGTGTTGAGTTTCATCCTCTATCCGGCTTTTGGAGGGAAAGCCCTCCATCACCGCAGACGCGAGCATGCTCGCCGTCCCCGAGGGACTATCAGCTTTCTTGTTGTGGTGAACTTCAATAATTCCCGCATCGTAGCGATTGGTTCGACCATAGAGGGAGGCGGCATATTTCACACTGCGTAAAAAGAGGGCTACACCGAGGGAGAAGTTTCCGCTGTACAGAAGCGTTGCCTGTGCTTCATTCACCAATGTTGCGACTTCATGGAGGTGTTCATACCACCCCGTGGTTCCGATCACTGCCGGGATTTGGTGCTTTGCATAGAAGCGGATGTGCTCTAAGACCACATCGGGATGGGTGAAGTCGATGACGACATCACAGCCGTTGAGCGCTTTTGGTGTGAGCTCTTTTTCAAATCCTTCTTCAAAGGGATCGATGATTGAAACGATCGTATGCCCTTGGGCTAAGGCGTGGGCTTGAATCATCTTTCCCATCTTTCCATATCCAACCAATGCAAGATTCATAGGCTCCTCCCATATGGGAAAAGCCTACCAGAAAGATACAAGAGTGTCTACAGCATAACAGAATGTTTTTATAGTAACAAATCTACCGTCTTCGTTTCTTTCGCTCTTCACTGGCTTTGATCAGATCGGCAAAGGAAGATCCGGAGGATTCCTTCTCTTTAAAGGCGTGTTGCTGAGGAACCGCTCGGCGTTGCAACTTCGATGGGCGAACCACCTCGATCGTGGTTTCCCATCGATAGGGCAACTCTTCGGGAGTTTTCTTCTTCACCACTACCCGCTTCTTAGTTGGAGCGGGATCACTTGATGCTTTCACCACCACAACTTTCTTTGCAGGAGAAGGGACTTTCTTCACCGGTTCTACGAAGACACGTTTTTTAATCTCTTTTTCTTCGTAGGAGCAGGAAAGACGCTGGCAGATAAAGTGGGCTTGGCCGATCGGGTCAGTTACCATCATCATCAATGCCGAGCAATGAGGGCAGACTTTTGATCCCGGAAAGTGCGGAGCAAAAACTTCAGTGCTGCGCTTTACCTCTTCGACGAGGGCTTTGGCACTTTCTTTGATATCGGACAGAAAGGGTCCGACCTCTTCCGTTCCTTCGGCGATCTTTGAAAGGCGAAGTTCCCACTCGCCGGTAAGGGCGGCACTACGCAAGCTTGCCGGAACAAGACGGATGAGCTCTCGCCCCTTGGGGGTGGGAACCAACTCCTTGCCATCCCGTTCGATGTAGGTGTTTTGAATCAGCTTTTCAATGATGTCTGCCCTGGTTGCCGGAGTTCCTAAGCCACCGCCCATCTGCTTCTTCAAAAGCGGGTCATCAACTAACCTCCCGGCGTTCTCCATCGCCGAAAGCAGGGTTGCCTCGGTGTAACGTAAGGGCGCGGGAGTAGTGAATCGCCTCAAGGCAGTATCGACGACCGTGAGGCTTTGCCCCACGACGACCTCTTCCTTGCCTCCCTCCTCGTCATCGATGAACTCGGCGCTTTTGAGGTTGCTCAAAAGCGCAACCTTGCGCCATCCAAGATCGAGAGCTTTGGTCGATCTACTCTTAAAAGAGAGGCCTTCCACCTCAACCGTGGTAAGGATTGATTCATAGCGGTAGGCAGAAGAAAGCACTTCCAAGAAGCGAAGGGCGATGAGGTTAAAGAGATCGTTCTCTTTTTTATTGAGCCGCGAAGGGTCAACGCGGATCTCCGTGGGGATGATCGCATGGTGGTCGGTTACCTTTGCATCTTGGACGAAGCGAGCTTCATCAAAGGAGTAGCCACTCTTGAGATATTGATTAGAAACCGGAGCCAGAGCTGTGTTTTTCAGTGCTTCAATTCTCCGATTGAGTGTGGGAACGATATCGGCACTGATATAGCGACTATCAGTACGGGGGTACGTTACCACCTTGTGTCGTTCATAAAGGCCTTGGAGGATATCCAGCGTTTCCTTTGCGCTGAAATCAAGGAGGGTGTTGGCATCCCTCTGGAGGGCAGTTAAATCATACGCCAACGGAGATGGAATCGATTTCTCATCACGATACACCTCCTTCACCGTTCCAATCTTATTGATAACGCGCCTCTGGTACTCATTGGCTAACTCCTCGGTTTCAATCCGGCTCGTCTCTTCATTTGGCCACAGGGTGGCCGAGATCGGGCCAAACTCAGCTTTCAGGGTCCAATAGAAGCGACCGTTGAAGGATTCGATCTCATCTTCGCGGTCAACCATCAAGGCGAGAATCGGGGTTTGAACTCTTCCGGCTGAAAGACGAGCATCGTAGTGACACGTCAGAGCTCGAGTGACGTTCATCCCGACATACCAGTCCGCAGCAGCGCGGCTGAAGGCGGCGCTGTAGAGGTTTTCATAGAGCGCTCCATCTTTGAGGTTGGCGAAACCACTTTGGATCGCCTCTTGGGTTTGACTGCTAATCCAAAGTCGTTTGATCGGGCCTTGGTAGCCGGACTCTTCGATGATCCATCGGGCAACCAACTCCCCCTCGCGCCCCGCATCGGTGGCGATGATCAGAGCGGAGATATCCGCCCGATCGACAAGACCTTGGACGATTCGAAACTGATCTTTTGTTTGATCGATTACTTCCAGTTTCAACGTTGAGGGAAGCATCGGCAGGTCCTTGAGCGACCAGCGCTTATAAGAGTCGCTGTAGACTGCCGGCTGCGCCAGCTCGACTAAGTGCCCCAACGCCCAGGTAATAATGTAGTCATTGCCTTCAATATATCCCTCTTGGCGCTGATTGCACCCCAATACCCGGGCAAGCTCCCGCCCGACACTCGGCTTCTCTGCCAATACCAACTGTTTCAAAGACTCCTCCAATGAGGTGATAGTACTGAGGGAAGTCGCATCTTGCAAGGCTGAGCTTCGCACTCAAGGGCTTTACTTCCAAAAAATATGGTGTATACTAATAAACGGATACAGGAACAGTGTTCCGATATACGAACAATAGAGGGATGTATGGAGCCAAAACATCGAACAACAGCACGAATCCTCGACATCTTGGAGTTGGTTGCTGCTCACCCAGAGGGAGTCTCCCTCACCTTTATTGCTCAAACCCTCTCGATCCCCAAATCTAGTTTGCACCCACTCCTCCTGACGCTGGCTGATCGTCATTACCTCTACTACAAAGCGAGGGAGGAGCGGTTTTATTTAGGGGAAAGCCTCTTTGTGGTTGGTAACAAGTACGTAAACGATGCTGATATCCTCAGTGAAATTCGAAATGTCGTCTTTGAAATTTCAAAAGAGCTCGGAGAAACGCTGTATTTTGGCGTTCTTTCCGAGCTGGATGTGTTGTACTTGATCAAAGCTGACTTGTATAGCCAGTTTAGGGTTGTCTCCATTCCGGGAAACAAACTACCCGCCTACTCCACCGGCTATGGAAAAGCTCTTCTCAGTCAGTTTGAGCCAGAGGAGATCTGTTCCTTCTACCCCGAAGGAACCTTACGGCCAATTACCGATCAAACAATACCAGATACCGATGAACTCAACCGGCAACTGGAGGAGATTCGAAAGAGCGGCTTTTCCTTTGAGAAGGGTGAATCCACCGAAGGGATCCAATGTGTTGCTCTTCGGATCGAATGCGCAGGACAGGTCCTTGCTGGCCTTTCAGTTGCAGTTCCTGAGTTCCGGTATACGCCCGAACGGGAAGTTCTTTTCAAAGAATCCCTCAAAAAAGCAAAGCACCAGATCGAAGATATCATTACCCATCGACGCAGTCAGTGGATATATAGTGGAGATACGATGCGATGAAGCATGAAATTATTACTCTTGGCGAGAGTTTAGTCGCCTTTATTCCCAACAGCCAGATGAAGCTGCGCTACGTTGACTCATTTACCAAGGTCGTAGTCGGAGCGGAGTCAAACGTAGCGGTGGGCCTCTCTAAGCTGGGCCACCGAACGGCGTGGATCAGTAAACTCGGTAACGATGAGTTTGGAGCGTTTGTTCAACGCGAGCTGCGAGCCGAAGGGGTTGATACCAGTGAGGTGTTGATCAGTTCCGACTTACCCACCGCGATTATGTTCAAACAATTCTCCAACGATGAGGAGTCGAGTGTGTTTTACTACCGATCTAATTCGGCAGCCAGCACGCTCGCTATCACTGATATCGACTGGAATCGAATCAAAGAAGCGCGAATCCTCCACCTCTCGGGAATTACCCCCGCCCTCAGTGAGACGATGAAAGCATTGACCTTTGAGCTGTTTCGCTTTGCAAAGGAGCACGGAATCCTCATCAGCTTTGATCCGAACATTCGTTTGAAGCTTTGGAGTGAAGAAGAGGCGCTTGCAACGCTGCGTCCACTTGTTGAAGCGGCGGATATCGTTCTTCTCGGTGAGGAGGAAGCCGCCCTTCTTTTGGGCGAAAGTGACTCAAGTACGATTTGTAGGACCCTCTTGGACTTTGGCGTGAGCCATGTTGCCGTTAAGATGGGGGAAAAGGGGGCGTGTGTGGCTGATTCAAAACAGATCGTCCACATCGACCCATATCCCGTGTCGGTAGTCGACACGATCGGGGCAGGCGACGCATTTAACGCCGGGTTCCTTGCCGGTCTCTTGGAGGGACGAGATGTCGAGGAGTGCGGAAAAATGGGTGCTCTGATGGGATCTATGGCAGTATCGTCGGTCGGAGATACCGAAGGGTTGCCCGAACGAGCAGTGTTTGATCGGCTGATGAAGAATATCAAGGAGATTGCTCGATGATTGAAAGTAATGTTGTTCTATCCGCCCTTGAAGAGAGTCGAGTCATCTCGATCATTCGGGGAGTTGAACCACGATTGGTGAACAAGGTAATCGATTCACTCATTGCCGGCGGAATTCGAATTCTTGAAGTTACCTTAAATTCGAAAAACGCTCTTTCGATCATCGAAGAGCACCAAGATCGAGCAGATCTTCTCTGTGGAGCGGGAACGGTATTGAACCTGAGCGATGCCAAAGCTGCAATTGCGGCGGGAGCAGCCTTTATCTTAGCCCCTACGCTCGATCTTGAGGTAATCTCCTACTGCACCGAGCGCGATGTGCTCGTTGTTCCCGGAGTATTTACCCCCACCGAAGTACTCACTGCCCACAACCGGGGTGCGAAGCTGATCAAGATCTTCCCAGCCGGAAGTGTCGGGCCTCAGTACATCAAAGACCTGTTGGGTCCGTTAAACGGCCTGAAACTTCTTCCTGTTGGAGGGGTCTCGATAGAGAACACCCCTGCCTTTATGAAAGCGGGAGCGTTCGCCGTTGGCGTCGGCTCCTATCTTGCTAATCCGGCTCTTGCCAGCGAAGAAAACTGGCAAGAGATCACCCGCCGCGGTGAAGCGTTTATCGCTGCGGCTCGAATATAGGAAGTTCGCCGTAGTGCGAAGCATACAATACACAAAGAGGTACAACATGAAAAAAACTCTTATTGCTCTTTTACTTCTTTCACTCGTCGCTGGTTCCGTTTTTGCCCAAGGCGGCGGTGAAGCATCCGCTGCCACCTATCCGAGTGGACCGGTCTCCGTGGTCGTTCCCTACGCAGCTGGTGGTGGAACCGACTTGATCGCTCGTGCTCTCGTTGATGCCGCGAAGGGATCTTTCCCCCGCAATATCACCGTTGAGAACCGAACCGGTGGTGGTGGAGCGGTTGGAATGGCGTATGGTGCCAATGCCAAGGCTGATGGTTCAGTCATCACGATGATTACCGTCGAGTTGGTCACCCTTCCCCACACGGGAACCGGTGGTGGTATCTACTATGACCAGTTCAAGCCGATCATCATGCTCAATACCGCATACTCAGCTGTTACCGTCAAAGCAGACTCTCCGTACAACACCCTCGGTGAGTTCTTAGACGCTGCAAAGACGAAAAGCATGAGAGTCGGTAACTCCGGTGTCGGTGCTATTTGGCACCTTGCCGCAGCAGGTCTCGGTAAAGCAGCGAACGTTTCCTTCAACCACATTCCGTTTGATGGAGCCGCTCCCGCCATTACCAGTCTCCTCGGTGGACACATCGATGCGATCACGGTTAGCTACGCTGAAGTAGCCGCCCAAGTGAACGCCGGCAACTTGAAAGTTCTTGCAGTTCTTGCTCCCGAGCGAATTGCTGCAACTCCGGATATCCCCACCGCCAAAGAGCTCGGCTATGATGCCGCAATTGGTACGTGGCGTGGTCTCGGTGTCCCCAAGAACACCCCCGATGCGATCGTCGAGAAGATTTATGATATCTTCAGCACCGCATCCAAGTCCCCGGCATTCGTGAAGTTCATGGCTGACACCGATAACATCATCGACATCCTCGACGGACCTGCCTACGGCAAGCGTCTCGCCGTTGACAACGATATGTTCAAGGCGTTGATCGATGAGCTTGGCTTAAAGCAACAATAAGTTCATTTCCCCTCGCCCCAATTGGGGCGGGGGATCTTCTTGTTCATAAGGAATCACCCATGAAAAAAGCAAACTATGTCGTCAGCGGCGGATTTACCCTCTTTGCCCTGGCAATTATCTTTTTGTCTCGTTCCTATCCCCCATCCAACCATGGTGTTCCAGGTCCGAGAATGTTCCCCCTCATCATTGCGACGTTGATCATCCTCTCGTCGGCAATTCTTTTCTTCAATACGCTCAAAATGAAACCCGAAGATGACAAAGCGGTAGATTTGACCAGCAAAAGCGTACTGAACGTCTACGTTACGATCGCCGGCCTGATTGTCTACATCACCCTACTTCCGCTGCTCGGATTTATCTCGACCACCTCAGTGATGCTGCTTCTCTTCTTCAAGTGGTTTAGCTCCTATGCCTGGTGGAAGTGCCTCCTCATCAGTGTCTTGTTCTCGGTGGGCATCTGGCTACTCTTTGGTATGGTTCTCAACGTACCGATGCGCTACGGCGTTCTGATCTAGGAAGGAGGAAACGATATGTTGCTTCAAGTATTGGGTTCAGTTTTTAGTATTAAGATCTTCTTCTTTATCATCCTCGGGGTCTTCACCGGCATCTCGATCGGGGCACTTCCCGGTCTCACCGCAACGATGGGCGTAGCTCTTGTGTTGCCCCTGACCTTCGGAATGGATCCGATTCCCGGTATCCTTCTTTTGATCGGAGTGTATGTCGGTGCAATCTATGGCGGTTCGATCTCCGCAATCCTTCTTCGCACCCCCGGTACTCCGGCGGCAGCTGCCACAGTTTTGGATGGGTATGAGTTCTCGAAGCGTGGTGAAAGTGGACGAGCACTAGGCATCTCAACGGTCTCCTCCTTTGTTGGTGGAGTCGTTAGTGTTATCGCCCTTTGGCTCATCTCCCCTCAGCTGGCAAAACTTGCCCTGCGCTTCAGCGCCCCAGAGTTCTTCCTCTTGGCGATCTTCGGGCTTTCTATCATCGCTTCGATTAGCGGAAATAGTCTGGCTAAGGGGGTGCTCACCGGAGCCCTTGGTATTAGCTTGGCGTTTGTTGGAATTGATTCGATCACCGGCTATCCTCGGTTCACGTTTAACAACATCAACCTCTTAAGCGGGGTTTCCTTTATTCCCGTCATGATCGGTCTCTTTGCGATGAGTCAGGCGTTCTCAACGATTGAAAACATCTTCACCCCCGACCAAGTCACGCAAAAAGTAAGTAAGGTCTTTCCCACCAAAGCAGATTGGAAAGTAATTTTTAAACATGCTCCGTTAAGTGGAGTCATCGGAACGATCATCGGAATCGTGCCGGGCGCGGGTGCAGAGATCGGAGCGTTTGTCTCCTACGGTCAAGCCAAACGGATGAGTAAGCACCCCGAACTGTATGGAACGGGAATTCCTGAAGGAATTGCCGCCCCCGAAGCGGGAAACAACGGTGTTACCGGAGGGGCATTGATCCCAATGCTCACGATGGGAGTTCCCGGAGACGCAGTTGCCGCGATCCTGATCGGGGCACTTACCGTCCAAGGCCTTCAACCCGGTCCCATGCTCTTTACCGAACACCCGGTGTTGGTGTACTCGATCTTCTTAGGGATGTTCGTTGCAAACGTAGCGGTGCTGCTCTTAGGTCTTTCGAGTCTAAGGCTCTTTGTGAAGGTCCTCTCGGTTCCCAAGGCGATCCTCACTCCGATGATCTTCGTGCTCTGTGTTGTTGGCTCGTACGCGATCAACACGAGCTTCTTTGATGTCGGTGTGATGCTCTTCTTCGGAGTCCTCGGCTACTTCCTTCAAAAAGCGGATGCATCCGTTTCTCCGGCGGTCCTGGGTCTCATCCTCGGTCCGATGGCTGAATCGAACTTCCGCCGAGCGCTCCTCATGAGCGAAGGCAGCTACTCGATCTTCTTCATCTCCCCAATCGCCTGGATCTTCCTGATTCTCACGATCATTACCCTGGTCGGTCCCTTCATCGGTTCCTACCTGAAAAAGCGAAAAGCTCAAGCGTAACAAGTAAGAGAAGCGAATAAACAAGCCACCTTCGGGTGGCTTGTTTTATTGATATCGAGTATTTTACCCTCCTCCAATCATTCTAATCATTCTAATCATTCTAATTATTTTGTTGATTAGAATGAGCAGGAGACCACTTAGTCCAAGCGAAATTAAATTCTAGATTTCTCACACAAAATAGTCTCTCTTGTAAAGTTATCCTTGCATCTATATTGGTCCACAGATATTGCACCATTATCTCATTTGGGTTGCTAAACCTTGTTGCCCTTCTTTATGTCTTTTGGCTACACTTTCTCAAGCGAGGAGTTTCATGAAGAAGGTTA
>CAYUHP010000067.1:0-6541 GCA_964444595.1 uncultured Sphaerochaeta sp.
GGTGTGGATTTTTGAAGGGTACACACGTTCTCATAATCCAAATCCACATTGAAGAAGAGCTTCCAGATCTCTTGGGCTTTTGCTTCAATCGAGATATCACTAAACAGTTCGGGATAGAGGACCTTTCCTACATAGTGGACGTTGATCAACTGGTTCTCCCAGTTCGTCCCGTAGTACTTGTACACAAAGGTGGAGTACACGTCTTTATTTCTAAACGCTGGAACAAGCTCGTCAAGAACTCGTTTGTTCTCGTTGTACCCCTTCTCCGAAAGAGCAAGGTTGGCAGCATCGAGGAAGATGTAGGAAGGTTCAGCTGCGATGAGGTCTTCAAGACCGGTCATGTACGGCTGCATATTCCCCGTTGGGTTCGTTGGCATCACGTTTTGCGAGCTAGTAAGGTCAAAGGGAAGGAAATCTCCGGTGGTCCTGAAGAGATCCGCTTCGCCGTAGTACATCATCCCTCCAGCGTACGCTTTCTTTGCATTGGTAACCATTGCGGCCCGCCCCTGAAGATCAGCAAGACTCGCCTTGATTCCATCGATCAGATCCGAAGCTCGGCTTTCTTTGCCAAGGACAACGCCCAGACGTTGGAGCTGGTCGTAGAAGCGATCGATATCGTAAAACTCAACATCAACATCCACGCCAAAGACGGGAATGCCAAGGGTGTTTTGCAGTTGATCAAGCTTCGCTACATCAACTGCAGAGGAGATCACAAGATCGGGATTCGCGGCTATGATTCCTTCATGGTTATCGGCACCACCGATACTGGGAAGGTCTCTCAACTCTGGGTGAGCGATCCGGTAGGTTGCAAGATAAAAGAATGGATAGTCACTCTTCTCACGGCCATGACCGGCGTCTTCAACGGCGATGATCTTATCGGTGGCATCAACGTAACTCACCAGGCGAAGCGCTCCAGCGTCCACAGCGATCAGTGTTTCAACATCACGGGGAATGGTTACACTTCGACCTCTCATATCGGTAACGACTCTCGTTTGCTCAAGAGTTTGCACTTCTTGCGTGGGCAAAGCAAATACGGTAGCAGTGCTCATAAGCAGTACCAACAACGCGCTGAAGATCGCGCGGTACATTTTTTGGTTCATAGATCCCTCCATTAGGATGTCCAGCCCTTCTCCTGTGGACAGGAGAAGCTATGCGGTATTATCGTAACACGCTTTTTGAAAAGTGTGTTACGATGGGATCGTACACCGCATCCTTTTACAGGGTCAACTCATCAAGAAGGTCTGCAGTAGCGGCGATGGAGAGTTTACCGATGATTCGGCGAGCAGAGGTAAGCTTTTGAGCCCACTGTTTAATCTCACCGCCTTTGCCTTTTACAACGATGATTTTGGCAACGATATCTCCTTCAATGTGAAATTGAAGGTTGGCGCTAATGACAAGGGAGGGAAATGCACCGATTGGCGAACGGGGAAGCTGAGTCTTGTGGTGGAAAAGCAGCGTCAGCGTTCCGATGACCTCTTTGGCATCATCTTCTTTCGATTCTTTGATAACCTCATTTCTCACCAGATCACGAATCGTCTCCGATCGGTTATCATGGTGGTTTTGTTCAGTGATCTTATCAAGAAGGTTAACCAAGTCACTGTCCATCGAAACGCCGAAGCGGATAGTCTCGCCCATACGCCCTCCCTATGCGGCTATAAGTGTGCCGCATTGGAGGGTGGCAATCAAGGCTTTACAACAACCCGATCACACTCTCCTTGGTGTGAGCCTCTCTCTTTTCAAGGATTGCTTGCGCTTCATCGACTTTACCCCAGACGTTCCACAGAAGAATGCCTTTGATCAGATCGCCCTCAAGGTAGTAGATTACTCCCTTCTTGTAGAGCTCCTCCCAGTCACTGACGGAGTCTAAGCGGCTGTCTAACTCGCCTACTGCTTCATAGCCCAAGTCAAAGAGATCGGAGTAGAACATCGGAGTATAGGTGTAGGTCTCTTTGGTTCCCGCCATATTCCGTCCGGCACTCTTTCCCATCGCTACCGCGTTATCTTCGTGCTCTAAGCGGACTCGCTTTTGAAGGAAGTGATGGTAAAAGTTTGCTACATCCCCGGCAGCCCAAATATCGCTCTTTGAACTTTGAAGATATTCATCGACCTCAATTCCGTTGCTTACGGTGAGTCCTGCCGCCTGAGCCAGAGCGACACTGGGCCGGATTCCAATTCCAGCCACCACCCCGTCAACAACAAACTTCTTTCCCTTTCCGCTGGTTGCAACGATTCTATCGCCCTCTTTCTGTACAGAAAGAATCGTATCTTCGTTCACAACCTCAACACCTTGGGTGCGGTAGTACTCATTCAGTGATAAAGCTAAATCTCTTGGATAGACTCGGTCCCCGATCGCTTCTTCAGGAAAGACCATCGTGACCTCTTTGGCGTTTTGCCGTAAAGACGCAGCAAGCTCGGCTCCAATAAACCCACCCCCGATTACTAAGAACGAGGTTCCCTTCTCAGTCAAAGCCCGAAGGGTTCTATAATCAGCAAGGGTGCGGTAGTACTGAATGGAGTCTTCGCCAAAGGGAAGTCGGATTGGATCACCACCGGTGGCGATGAGGAGTTTTTCATAGGTGTACTCATCCCCGGCCTCATCAACCAACTTCTTTTCTGCAGGATCGACCTTCGTTACTCTTCGGTTGAGGATCAGCTCGGCTCCAAGATCTTCGGTGTTACACCAGATCTTCTCAATTGCTTTTCCCTTCCAAAGCCCCTTGGATAGGTTGGGTCGAATATAGGGCCGGTCACTTTCACCACTGATGATACAGATCGTGCCTTCTTTATCCAGTTCTCGAATCCCCTTCACTGCCCCGTCAGCTGCTAAGCCGCCGCCGATGATCATATAGGTAGAATGTTTCATCTCGTCCTCCTCGAAAGGGTCAGATGCTGGCAAGAAGTCTCAAGTGGCCCCTTTATATATGAATATATGCTCATTTATAGATGTATTCGCATTGCCCACCTTTGTCAAGGAAGATGAGGGCAGTTTCTGCCAATATCTTCCCTCAACTTGAGCCGTCACTACCCATATGCTAGTATGCCTCAAGAGATGAGCGATGAACCTAACCTACGAGAACAAGCAAAGCGAAGAGACGATTTTAACAACCACTGCCTCGGCGATCTTTGATGAGAAGGTTACTGAAGGTAATCTTCTCATCCACGGCAACAACCTCAATGTTCTTCAAACCCTGAGAAGTAACGAATCGTTTAGAGAGAAGATCGATCTCATCTACATCGATCCACCGTATGCTACCAATACGACGTTTCGAATCGGAGAAGAGCGAACGAGCACGGTAAGCTTCAGTTCAAGTGATGAAGTGGCCTACCAAGATACCCTCTGTGGCGAAGAGTACCTTGAATCTTTACGAAAGAGACTGGTCCTGGCCAAAGAGCTTCTCTCCCCTCAAGGCTCAATCTACCTTCACATCGACTACAAGATCGGTCACTACGTAAAGGTGATGATGGATGAGGTCTTTGGCCGGGCAAACTTTCGAAACGACATCACCCGAATTAAGTGCAATCCCAAGAACTTCAGCCGCCAAGGATATGGAAACATCAAAGACCTGATTCTCTTTTACTCCAAAGGTCCCGAGCCGATTTGGAATGACGTACGAGTTCCACTGGAAGAGGAGGACGTCAAGCGCCTCTTTAAGAAGGTGGATAAAGACGGTCGGCTCTACACCACGATCCCTCTTCACGCTCCTGGTGAAACAAAGAAGGGAGTGACGAACATGAAGTTCAAGGGACTCCTGCCCCCCAAAGGACGCCATTGGCGCTCTTCACCGGAGGTTTTAGAACAACTGGATGAGCAAGGCCTCATCGAGTGGTCGAAGAATGGTGTTCCGCGGAAGATCATCTACGCCGATGAACACCAAGGAAAGAAGCTTCAGGATATTTGGGATTTTAAGGATCCCCAATATCCAAGCTACCCTACCCAAAAAAACCTCGATCTGTTGAAGACAATCATCGCCACCTCCTCGAACACAACGAGCATCGTCTTAGACTTTTACTGTGGCTCAGGAACCACCCTTCTCGCTGCTGAAGCGCTAGGGCGCCGCTGGATCGGAATCGATGAATCCATGGCGGCAATTGAAACCACTTCAGCACGCCTTAAGTCAGAGTATCAGCGATTAACACAAGAGCAATAGGTGTCTCTTTAGGAAAAATCGTAAATATGACACATCCAAGCCTAGCCAGATTTAATTGAGCGGTGCTAGACTAGTTACAAGAAATGTCTAGTTATAGGAGGCATATATGAAACGATTTGTTATAGCTTTACTTTTGGCTCTCATCGTAGCGTTCCCGATTGCAGCCGCATCAAACTCTTTTGCAGTAGGTCTTAACTTAGGGGCTGGTGCGAGCCTTGCCGGTCAATTTCAAATGGATAAGCTCACTATTAACGCGAATCTTGGATATGGTTTCCTCGGTGGATACCTTAGTGCGGATGCGTGGGCCGACTACCGCGTTGCGGACTTTGACATTGGAGATGAACACTTCTGGGTAACCGCCGGAGCGGGAGCTAACGTGGGACTTGTGGGTAATACCTTCCTACTTTCCGCGATCGCGCCGGTTGGAGTAGTCTACCCGCTCAACAACAAAGATATCCCACTTGATATCTATTTCAGATTCCATCCGGGCGTTAAAATTCTCCCGGGTCTCGGTTTTTACTGGGACGCCTATTTCGGAGCGATGTGGCACTTCGACTAAGGACGTGAGAGATCTTTTCGGCTGAGAGGGTGGGTATGCACACCCTCTCTTTTTAATACATCATGCCTAACAACCAAAGAGGGATTCGGTTCCCACTTGGGTAGTCAAGGGAATCGCTAATCACAAAGTCTGCGCCTTTAGGATCTTTCGAACGGCCTCCAACTTCAATTCGGATTGGTTTATGTTGAGTATCTTCCACTCTGGAGATAACAAAATCTCCCTTTGTTTCGTCGCGCGAGGCCTCCACGTCATATCCTGCATTTGCAAGAACCATCGAAACCATCGCCTCTCGAACATTCCCTATGTTCCCACCGAGGACCATATAAAAGGCAGGATCAGAAAAGAACAATTTTTCTCCGACTGTTCTTGCTTTGTGGTCACGTTCTTTACGGATAATTCGAAGTAATTCCACCTCTTCCATCACTTCCAGAAGTTGATAGAGCTTCTCGGCTCCAATCCCCCAATCGTTGCAAAGGGAGCGGACCTCTAACCGCGGAATTGAAGCCTTAGCCAAGGTAGCGGTTATTGCTTTCATCAACCGAAGATTATTTTCGGTGATCGAGGGAAGAAAAAATGGGATGTCATGATACAGCGTTTTGTCCAATACAGTGAACATGCGGCTCGAAAAGTCCCCCTCACGATAAAAGGGACGAGTTCCGACTCTTTGGTACGTCCTAAACGCCGAAAGAACCGCGGCGGTAGGCTGAATGGGGAGATCTCCCGATGGCTGAAAAGGATTATACACCCCAGTCTCAATCCCCTCCTCTAAAAACAAGAACTCTCGAAATGACAATAGGGGCATTTTTATATGAACGAAGCGCCTTGAAATATCCCCAATCCCTTTCCTTAAGCGAAGAGATGATGAGTCGCTTATCCAAAAGGAGTGCTGAGGGAAATCATCATACAAAGCCTTAAGATGGATACTCCAATCCCTTGCAAAATGAACCTCATCAACAACCACCCCAGAATAGCCAGATAAGAAAATGGTGGAGACGATCTCATACAGACTATCGCCGGCGAATGTAGGATTATCAGCGGAAAGATAGAGAATTCGTTTTCCCATGGTATTCATGAGGTTTTGGATGTGATACAGAAGATAGGTTGTCTTCCCTACTCCTCTTGGACCGGTAAGCATAAAAGCACGTGGAAGCGTATCGCGATGACGGACAAAAGGTCGGAACCGAGTAGGTAACGCAGTAAATCGTCGATGCATCGCAGCTTCTAACATTGCTATTTGGTCAAGGGTTATCATACCTCAATGATAAGACCCCCACTGTTCCTACGTCAAGAACAAAACACCTTTATTGTTCCTACCTCAGGAACAAATAACGTTTTATGTTCCTGTAATAAGAACGGGATACGAAAGATTCGTACCCCAGGTGTTAAAACAACGATATCAGCTATGCGCTGAAAACAGAGCCAGATTGGCTAAAAGTACCAACGCAGGGCAGCCCACATCATCGAGTTATCAAAGTATGCTCCGAATGTGCCGTCTTCTTTACCGAGGAAGAATTCAAACCCTCCTTCCACGATAACGCCACTGCCTAAGGCATATGAGACCGATGGTCTGAGCAACATGTTCAGCGGAGATAGCTCAAGGTATGTGAACACCTTGGCTGTCAGCAACTCATCTAGGTATGTTTTTTGCCAGCGCAGCGTTACGGTCTGCTCAACTTCTTCAACGGGTCGCATCTGACTGTACAGCGCATCATGATGGTCGTGCGTATAGGTTATCAGGTATTGGGCTGACCACTGCGAACCAAACATTGGCCAATCAAATCCTCCCAATACTTGAAGCTGCGGATGGGTTTCCACGCTCACCGTCGGAGGTGAT
>CAYUHP010000067.1:6641-10303 GCA_964444595.1 uncultured Sphaerochaeta sp.
CCATTAATCGTCCAATTCAGATTACCGCCCCAGTGCCCAAGGGACAGGAAGAATTCACTGTGCGTAACATCAGTAGGAAGTGGCTTGGGGGCCGTAACTACCGGCTCCATTGGAAACAACGTTGGTACGCGAGCCCACATCGAATCTTGCTCTGGAAGGGTTGAAGGGATGTGGTGGGAAACCCAAATGCCTTCAAGCGTATAGTTTCCGAAATAGAAGTCGGCTTTGATCGCGGGTACTGCTTTACGGATTTCGGTAAAGTCGGCAAGAATAAAAGATCGCATATCCCGAGGGGAAACCAAATCGGTTATAAACGCACCTTCGGCTTCACCCCAAATGATCGTTTGCTTTCCGATCCTGAGATCGAGATTGTCAAAGTAGAGATCTACGTATGCTTCTTTCAAATCAAACTCAGCTTCCTTGTTTGGATTAAGATACGCCATGGGATGGATGGTAAGCGCACCTTTATCGCCGTAATGAGTGATGGTACTATCTACCAAGATCTCTTGCACCGGAAGATCCTGCTGACTGAATCGATAGGCAGCTTTTGATCGGACCATCCCATCGACCTGGAAGGAGGAAGCAAGCAAGGGAAAAGCGAGCAAAGTAACCGTTATCATAAGAAATACTTTTTTCATCTCCTACCTCCTTGGCCCAATTTGCATTTGGCGTTCGCTGAAGAATCGATCCTCAAGATCCACATTAAACAGAACGTCATCCATTTGAATTCGCGTTGACGTACGCTTGATGAGATTGGTCATCGTCATATCTCCGATCACGTAGATCCCTTCAACCTGTTTGATCTCATCGATGCTCAGCCGTTTGGCCAATGTTCCATCTTTGTCATAAAACTCCTTTTTAACCCCTACCCACTTTCCATCGACAATCCATGAGATCGTTTTGGGATACTCGGAGTTACCCTTTGCCTCGCTTTGAACGACAATGGTTACCATGCCGTTCACATTCTCCCGACGGAGGATCGTGTGCACATCCAAATCGGGATGGCGCGAGCCCATGTCGTCGTAGGTAAAGTCGGAGCCCATGAATGATTCACTCTTGCTGTCACTGGCGATTCTTTTGACTCGTTTTAATGCCGGAAGGTAAATGAACTGATCATCTCCTCTTCCGTCTTCATAACTTATGGAGAGAAAACTTGTATTTTTCACATCGTTGGGAGTGAGGAAGAACATAAGTTTTCGTTCAAGCCCATCGCCATTCTTTCGATATTGAACGATGCTGCGAGTGCGGGAGGCACCCTTTGCATTCGTGAGGGTCATCGTCAGGGTGGCACTCATCGTATCCCCGCTGTCCCGATTATAAACCTCCCACATTACATCATCCGCACCCAAGGCCCCGGCGCTGATTAAGGATAAAGAAGAGACCAGTAACACTACCGTCATCACAATGATTCGAGTTCTTTTGTACATACATTACTCCTTCGTTTGTACCATATTCGTATCTATTTTATTTGAGAGAATGAGATTTCTTTTCTCCAATACGTGAATCAGCACAACCAAAACGGTTAATGTTGCCGTGGCACTCACCGCCATATTCACGACGATCAAGCCCCCGACTTGCCGATTTGGCGGAAACACACTGAAGAGCAGGACGAAGAATCCGCCCATCACGGCGATGGCATTGAAAAAGATTGCTCGTCCCGTATTGGACAGTGTTTCAAGGGTCGCCTCCCCTTGAGTACGACCTACGAGTCGCTCATTTCGATAGTGCTCCAAAAAGTGGATCGCGTAATCGACACCGATTCCGACGGCAATGGAGCTGATGAGGGCAGTTGCCGAGCTGAGGGGGATGTTTAAGATACCCATAACCGCAAAGTTCACTACCGCGGTGATCGCAATAGGAATCGTTCCGACGAGACCTACCCACCAGTTTCTAAAGAGGGCCGTCAAGAGCAAGAAGATAATACCAAAGGAGATGAGAAGACTGATAATCTGCCCCTTCAACAACAGTTCGCTGAATACAAAGGCTTTGTAACCCGATCCGGCAAAGCCAACGGTAATACCGAACTCCTCGAAGAGCGGTTTGTATGAATCGACAATTTCCAGAACATGTTTCAGCTCCGCCGAACTGTCGCTTTTCAGCTGCACGGTAATGTTGGCTGTCTCATATTCGTAATCAATAACTTGTTCCAGTGTTTTAGGATCACCGCTGAACTCATAGAGAAGGAGATACTGACTGATGAGTTCCTGGGAATTGGGAATGTGATACGTATCGGGAGTGTACTCCTCCATGACTTGGTTCATCTGCTTAATAAATGTCGCAAGTGATAACGTATTACCAACAACCACTTCCGCCTCCAACTCGAGCTGTAGCTCATCCATCGTCTGCAGGACCTCGGGGTTCTTGAAAAGATCTTCTTCCTCCCCCGCTAGAATAACGTTCAACGTCGAGGTTCCTCCAAACTTTTCATTGACGAAGTGGTCGGTTTCAACAATCGCACTGCTCTTTGAAAAGTTTGCAAGGAAACTTGTATCGATCCAGACCTTGCTTGCTCCCCAGATCCCCACGCCCAAAACAAGGGCAGCAACAACGATGATCCACATCGGGTATTGAGCGGTGAGCCGGTACAACCCGCTGGCAAACCGCGGTTCATCTTTGATATCAATCTTCTTTCGATAGGTAGGAACTCCCAAAAGGTAGATCGTTGCCGGAAAGAGCAAGAGAGCCAGAATCATTTCGGTGATCACTCCGATTGCACTGAACAATCCAAAATAGCGAACCGGCAGCACTTCACTGCTCATCAATGAGACAAACCCGATTGCCGTCGTCAGTGCAGTCATAATAATTGGACGAATCATTTGCTTTAAGGATTTTTGAGCTAGTTCCTCCTTACTGATCATCGGGTTGTTGGGCAGGAGATGGTGAATTGCATTGTGCATATGGATGCCATAGGCAACTCCGATGGCGATCAGCATCACCGGAATCATCGTATCGACGGCATAGATGGGAACCTTAAGCAGCGTCATCGTACCAAACGCAGCCAATGTTCCCAAGAGCACGATGATCATATTGATGACGGTGTCCCGAAAAGAACGTAGCAGGATAAAGAGTAAGATAATCATCGATACAACGACCAATGGGAACATGATCGCCATATCTTTGGGTCCGAGCTGGGCAAGCGAGCCCTCAACGACCGGTCGGCCGGCAATTCGAATCGTTTGCGGTCCTTCCCACTTCGTAATCCACTGTTGCAGTTCTTTCTGAAGGGTTTTCGTATCACTTCCGGCCGAAGGTTCGACGATAAGTAATGTTGCGCTGCCATCGTTGCTCACGATTCGGCCCGCTATCATGGGGTTTTTTGCTACACTTTCTTGGATTGCATCAAGAGCTTCCTGACTCGGATCTCCGGCATAGAAAGGCTCAATCTCCAAGAAGCCGTCATCACTTGAAATGGAATCGGCGACAACAATGGAGGTGACATCCTCAATCTCAGCGAAATCGTTGAGAAGCGAGTACGTCATCGCATCAAGTTTCTCAAATGTAGCTGTGTTGTAAATCCCTTGAGGATCTTCCAGAACGATCAGGATTGCGTCACCAATACCGAACGTTTCCTCTGCTTCACTGCTGAAGATAAAGGATGGGTGGTTCTTGGGCATGTATTCACTGAGATTAGTCTCCAGCTGAGCTGAACGGGCTATTGAAAA
>CAYUHP010000068.1:0-1795 GCA_964444595.1 uncultured Sphaerochaeta sp.
GATCTGCAGTTCACCCTTGGGATGGGGATTACGTTTTAACTACAAGTATTCACAACTTTGTATAAATATACATTAAGGCTGGATATTATCCAAAGAATTCAGTACACTCCTTGCATAAATCTTCCTTAAGAGGTGTTCCTATGAAACGAATTGTAGTAGTCAGTCTCATCATCGTCCTCGGCTTGAGTCTTTTTGCCGCCGGGAGTAAAGAGCAAAGCGGTGTCGATAATTCCCTTGAAAAAGTCATGAAGAAGGGCAAGTTCGTAATGGGCTTGGATGACAGCTTTCCGCCGATGGGCTTCCGAGATGAAAAAGGTGAAGTCGTTGGGTTTGACGTCGACTTGGCAAAAGAGGTTGCTTCCCGGATGGGAGTTGAACTCGTTCTTCAACCGATCGACTGGAACGCCAAAGAGCAAGAGTTGAATACGGGAAACATCGATTGTATATGGAATGGATTCACGATTACCCCCGAACGCCAAGAAGCGATGAACTTCACCCCAGCCTATGTTGCGAACGCTCAAGTCGTTGTCGTCAAAGAGAACAGTCCGTTTACGACCTTAGCGTCACTGAGTGGTAAGAGTGTCGGATTCCAAGCAGGTTCTTCAGCAAGTGATGCGATCGACAACGCTCCTGAGTTTAAGAGCACGATTAAGAGCCTAGTTGAGTTTAAAGAAAACCTCACCGGCTTGATGGACTTGGAAATTGGCGGAATCGATGCCTTGGTTGTTGACCTCTTGGTTGCAAACGACAACATCCGCCGCAGTGGAAAACCGTTTAGAATCTTGGATGAAGCCCTCGCTCCCGAAGCATATGGGATCGGGTTCAGAAAGAATGATAAAGCGCTCGCTGATAAGGTATGGGAGCAGCTTTTAGCGATGAAGGCCGATGGCACTTTGGCAAGCATTGCAACTAAGTGGTTTGGTGCTGACATCACGGTTGTATGAAACGCGTGAAGTAAGTAGGATACGGGGGTAGTAACCCCCGTATTATTTTCAAAAGGACCACTTGATGAGTAATTTACTGCCCCTGATGTTAGCTGGAACGTACACCAGTTTAAAGATTTTCTTCCTCACCCTCATCTTCTCCCTTCCCTTGGGTCTCTTAGTTGCCTGGGGCCGGATGAGTAAGAACCGCCTCATCAGTACGACGGTGAACGTCTACATCATGATCATGCGGGGCACGCCGTTAATCTTGCAACTGATCTTTGTGTACTTCGCTCCGTATTACCTCTTTGGGGCCTCCTACGACCGCTTTACGGCGGTCATCGTCGGCTTTGTGATTAACTACGCTGCCTACTTTGCCGAGATCTACCGTGGGGGCATTCAGTCAATTGAAACCGGCCAATATGAAGCTTCCCACGTCTTAGGATTCTCCAAGGCTCATACCTTCACCCACATCGTCTTTCCCCAAGTGTTTAAGCGGATTATCCCCGCCCTCGGCAACGAGGTAATTACCCTCATTAAAGATACTGCCCTCGCTCAAACCATCGGGGTGGCTGAGCTCTTTCGGGTTGCCCAAAACGCCGCTGCTCGTCAGTTCTCGACGATGCCGATCTTCATCGCCGGAATCTTCTACTTTGTGATGAATGCGATCGTCTCGCGCTCCTTCGACCATATCGAGAAGAAACTCGATTACTACCACTAGGAGATCTGATGATGGAAATGATTAACGTTCGAGACGTGAAAAAAGAGTTTGGCGAACTGGGAGTTTTGAAAGGAATCAGCTTCTCACTTCATGAAGGCGAGGTCCTCTCGATCATCGGACCATCGGGAAGCGGAAAATCAACGCTCTTACG
>CAYUHP010000068.1:1895-10013 GCA_964444595.1 uncultured Sphaerochaeta sp.
GAAGCTGTCGAAGTAGCTCGCAAGCTCCTTGTGAAGATGGGCTTAAGCGAAAAAGAGAACGCCTATCCGTGTCACCTCTCCGGGGGCCAGCAACAGCGAGTGTCGATCGCCCGAGCGTTGGCCCTCAATCCTACGGTGTTGTGCTTTGACGAACCTACCAGTGCCCTCGACCCTGAGCTGACGATGGAGATTCTCAAAGTCATCAAAGAGCTCGCTCACGAGAAGATGACGATGATCGTTGTAACGCATGAGATGAACTTTGCCCGCGATATCTCCGATCGAGTCATCTTCATGGACGATGGACTCATCGTTGAAGAGGGCCCGCCGGCTGAACTCTTTACTAATCCGAAGAATCAGCGGACAAAGCGGTTCCTTCAGCGCTACGATCAATAAACAATCATCCAAGTAAACTCACTATTGTTCATCTTCCAAGTTCGTGAAGATCCCTCTCTTGAGGATTCAAAGAACGCTCTTCGCCCTGGAACGCGTGATCCTTCAATCTCTAAGGTGAAGGATGCATCACCCATATCAGCATTTACCATACACATCGGCAATTTTGCCTACAAGAGCTATACCCTAGTATTTTACAAACATCGCTATTTGTATAGATGTATTCTGTTCTATGGCGTATGCAGCTTCATCATTCAGAGAGTAAAACCTTCCCCACCGCTCGGATTTGTTGTTGCTCAATGAGAGTAAGAAGGTTTTGGTAGTTTCCCTTACTATTGGTAAGCATGAGGGCGGAGCGAAACTCAGCGATCGAGTCAACTTCAAGGAGGGTTGGAAGGTATCCGCCTTTGAGCATCTCTTCACTAAAGGCGAGGGCGGCAATAAAGCTGTCATACAGTCCAAAGGGGCGAATGCGCATCACTTCGCCAAAGAGGAAGAGTGAGCGGACGACCGGATGAAGAAAGCGCCACTCCTGTTCATATTGCATAAAGAGCAGTTCCATCTGTTGGTTGATCGGATAGCGCTTATTGTCTTGACTCACCATTCGATTATCGTAGGAGACAGGAGTATCATCAAAACCTTGGAGGATTTGGCTGTAGTAATTCCCAAGGCGCTGTTCACTCATCTTAGACGTTGTACTGCCCTCGATCGGGCCTAAACCTATGGTTGTGAGCATTCGCCTCAAAAGAGAGCGCATATTAAGAGCAATGAGCTGAGTCTCAACGGTTAAGTTTGGAAGAAAACTGTGACTAAAGAGAATAGCTAAATCAGCAGCTTGAATCTTGATCCCTTCAAGGTCAAAGAGACCGAGGATCATCTTTGGCAAAAGAGCGTGATAGACCGTTGTCAATGAGGAAGGATCACTTATTTTAATCCGTTCCTTTTGTTCTTCGAAGCGAGAGAACTCCATCCCTCCTAACCGAAGGTCGAGATTCTTCATGTGTCTTAGCGTCCGTCCATCACTTGGCTTAGGAGCATCAGCGGGAATATTCCACGCCCACGAAGTTCGCACGACCCCATCGACCCGTCCTTCTTCGCAGAGCACTCGAACCCTTCGCTCACTAATCCCCCACTTCAAAGATGCTTCTCTTACACTCATGTACATCGCTTTATTCTTCCTATATTGGATTGATACCATGAAAAACCGGTGGCAACAAGAACAGGCTTTACCAAGGTCGAAGAAAAGAGGATAATCCTACCTGGTCGAGGAGGATATATTGAACTCATTTGATCTTGTCATTGTAGGTAGCGGCCCGGCTGGAATGGGTGCCGCCTTTACCGCCCTGAAAACGAACCCCAACGTGTCTATACTCATCATAGATCGTGAGAAGGCCTCTACGGGGGGAATGCGCAACGATTGTAAGATGAACTTCACCTACCCGATCGGGTTTCCCGAGGAGTACTGGACGCGCGAGCAAGCCGAGTACTACCTAAAAGATGTCGTTGAGTTTCTCAAGCCCAACTTTCTGGACAAACACAACATCGACATCTACCAAAAACGGGCTCGCCGCCTTGGCTGTGACCTCTTGGAGATAAAGCAAACCCACCTCGGCACCGATGGGGGTATTAAACTCATCAAAGAGCTCTTGGCGCAATTGGATGAAGCAGGCGTCGAGTTGGCTTTGGGTGAAACGGTTCAGGGAGTGAACGACAAAGAGCGCTTCATTACTACCGATAAACGCCAGATTGGCTTTAAGAAGCTCCTCATCGCACCGGGGCGAAAAGGGTTTAACTTCCTGCAGGAGATCATGAACTCACTTGCTATCCCCTTTGTTGATAATATCGTCGATATCGGAATTCGAGTCGAAACCCGAATCGAGCACTACCCCATCGTAAAAGACTACTATGACCCGAAGTTTTACTTTCCCGAGAAGGTTCGTACCTTCTGCACCAACAGTGGAAACGCCCACGTTGTTCGAGAGCGCTATGCAACCACTCGGGGAGATCTTTGGTACTCCGTGAACGGTCACGCCTTTGCCCCCGATCCGACGAAGGATAACGGGCTGGTAAATTTTGCAATGCTTAAAACAGTTCGCTTCACCGCCCCGCTTGCCAGCGGCCAAACATTTGCCGAACATCTTGGTTTACAAGCAGCTTTGATGGGCGGAGGAAAACCCTTAATGCAACGAGTTGGGGACTTCCGCCTTGGTTCACGCAGCAAGGAAGAGTCATTCAGCGGCGACTTATACGACTTTGAGCCGACGCTCAGACGTGCAACTCCCGGAGACATCTCCTTAGCCACTCCGGCAAAGATATTACGCTCCATTTGGCGGGCGATGAAGAACTTGGATACGATCGTACCAGGGGTTCTTCACCCCTCCACGATCATGTACTACCCGGAGATTAAACTCTACGCCAACAAACCTCAGTACCTTGATGAGACGTTCCGAGTCGCTGATGATATTTGGTTTGCCGGCGATGGAGCGGGAACAAGCCGCGGAATCACGGGCGCTTGGGCCAGTGGAATCCGCGCAGCTGAGGGGATGCTCGCCTCTTTATAAGTTGTGCATGAACCTGAGGTTCAGCCAATTGGTAGCAAGATCAACCCAGGGACGGACTCCCGCATGTGGAGTCCCAACCTCTTCGGTGCACATCGAAAGGCCATGGTCCCCCTCTTCAAAGAGGTGAAGTTCAAAGGGAACCTTTGCCTTTCGGTAGGCTTGAGCCAAGAGAAGACTGTTCTCCATCGGAACCGCAGCATCGGTAACGGTGTGCCAGATAAAGGCAGGCGTAGCCTCTTCAGTAACTTGCTTCTCCAAACTCAGCAGTTCAGTAAGCTCAGCACTGCCCTGAGTAAGTTGCTCAAAGCTTCCTTTGTGGGCATATTCTCCACTGCTGATCACCGGATAGCAGAGGATGACTGCATCCGCCTTGTTGTTGGAATCGACAACCTTGTGGACCTCTCGCACTCTCTTGTGATTATGGAGGGTCGCGATCGAAGCGGCTAGGTGCGCTCCGGCGGAAAACCCTATTACCGCCACCCGAGTGGGATCACACATCCATCGCACGGCATTTTCACGAATTCGCATGAGCGCATCACTGAGCTCCAAGAGTGGATTAAGATCCGTTGCATCTTCACCGACGGAGTAATCGAGGATGAAGACGTTATAGCTCATCGCCAGAAAGTGAAGTGCCACCGGGTCGCGTTCCCGTTCACTTCGAAATGTATACCCGCCGCCGGGGCAGATGATAATCGTGGGGCGAATATTTCGAATTCCCCCATCCATCGTCATATCTTGAAGATATCCAGTTAAGGGGACTCGTTTTGGTCCCACTGCAGTTTGAATCATTCTCATACGCTCATCATATCATAATCCATTGCGTTGGGAAGAAAGAGTTGATAGGATTCGGACTATGAAACAAAAAGTAATCTTGGATGTCGACACGGGTTTGGATGATGCCGCTGCGTTGTTTTTAGCAGCCGGCTTGAAAGAGCTTGATATTATCGCAGTCATCGCCACTGCAGGCAATGTTGGTCTCGATAAAACAATCGAGAACACCCTCAACGTCATGGAGACCACCGCCCTGAGGTGCCCGGTGTTTGCCGGATCGACCTCCCCATTGGTCCGCAAGCCCGTTGAGGCGGGTGATTTTCACGGCGAAAGCGGCCTTGACGGACCAACATTTGAAAAGCGGGTTCATCAGCATCTTCAAGAAGAGGATGGAATAGAAGCCCTTATTCGCCTTGTCCATGAATACCCCAACGAGATTACGATCATCAGTGTCGGACCGTTGACTGATTTGGCGCATGCGCTTAAGAAAGATCCATCGATCTCCTCCTTGGTGAAAGAGATCGTCATCATGGGCGGCTCGTTCAGCGGAGGAAACGTCACTGAGGACGCTGAGTTTAACACCTACGCCGATCCCGAAGCAGCCCAGATCGTCTTCTCCAGCGGGGCTGAGATGGCGTTACTCAGTTTGGATATTACCCGAACCGTAACCCTCAGTCGCGAACGCTTAGATCACTTACGAATGATTCCTGGTCGCTCAACAGAGGTGTTCAGTCAGTGCATGGATACGTATATGGCTAACTATGAGTCAAAAAAACTGGGTTGGCCGCAGATGCACGACCCGCTGTGTGTAGCCTACGTACTAGACCGAAGCAAGTTTGTCACCGAGTACAAGCGAGTATTTGTAGATATCGATCCAAATAGTCCCTCCTACGGGATGACAAGCAAAGAATTGATCGAAGGTAGTGGCGGGGTAACCATTCCCACCGACATCGATCGCCCTTGGTTCTGGTCGATTATGGAAGAAGCGTTGAGGAACCTTCCTTAGTAGTAGGTAACGAGCTCACTCAGACCCATTCGAATCTTTGGTCGCTCCGCCTCGGCGGTGTGGCCAAAGGTACAAAGTAAGGACACAGCCCACTCTTGGGGATCGACATTCAAAACTCGCAAGACCCCTTCTTCATCAAAGCCCTCGATCGCACAGCTTTGAATGCCAAGTGATTGCGCTCCGCTCATCATATTGGCGATGGCGAGGTAGCCTTGGCTGCGGAGCCAGCCTTCCAGGCGGTTGTTCTCTTTAAGAAACTCGTAGTAGGGTCGATAGTCTTCGATGTACCAGTCGATATCGCTGGGAAAGCGAACTCCCCGTTCATACACGAAGGGACCATCAGGATCGAGGTGTTTGGGAGTCTTAGTAAGGATTGCCACCGTCAGACCACTGGTGAGAACCCCCTCTTGCTCAAAACAGACGGAATACAACTCTTTGAGTTTATTCTTGGAAACTATCGCATGAAAGTGCCACATCTCCATTCCAAAAGAGGTTGGAGTGAGGCGGCCATACTCTAAGATCTCATCGATCTCTTCTTGGCTCAACGGTTTGTTTGGATTGTATCGCTTACACGCAAAGCGATGACGCATAATATCGAGAAAGTTCATCAAATCAGTTCCTTGTATGCTACCTCAAGGGCAAGTTCAATCATCGGATAGAGGCCGCTCTGTCGTTCATTATCACTCAGAGCTGCATCTGTAATACAACTGTCAGTCATCGTAAGAATGGAGAGGGCTCGCTTCTTGGTGTACGCAGCGGTTGCATAGAGGGCGTAGGTCTCCATGTCCTGAGCCAGCGCTCCCATCGCTGCCCACGCTCTCCAACTCTCCTCGCCAAGGGCGTTGTAGGAGGAGAAGAGATCACTGGAGAACACCATTCCCAGGTGTGCATCCCGATCGAGCTCAGCAGCACTGAGGAGGAGCTTCGGATCACAGACAGGGCTGAGAGTTCCTTTGAGGTTGTACTGATGAGCCCACGCACTATCTGTTGACGCACTTAAAGCAATGATGCGATCGCCGGGGAGGATCTCTTCCTTGAACCCACCGCACGTACCGATGCGAATGATCGCTTGGGTGTCGTACTGGCTAAAGAGTTCATAGCTGTAGATTCCGATCGAAGGTCCGCCCATCCCCGTTGCGATGACGGAGATGGGAACTCCTTTATACGTTCCGGTGTATCCAAGCACGTTTCGAATATCGGTAATCAGGGTACTTTCTTCCAAGTAACGCTCGGCCACCAATTTTGCCCTCAGCGGATCGCCGGGGGCCAGAACAATTGGGGCAACCTGTTTTGCCGCAATATGAAAGCTCATCAGCTCGCCCCCTTCTCATACGGTTTACCCGCCGAAGCCGGTGCATAGTTCTTGCCACTGAAGAGGACAAGGGCAACAAGGGTAACCACGTAGGGAAGAATATTAAACACTTCGGTAGGAAGAACGCGGAGGGCGGGAATATTATTGGCGATGATCGCAAACGCCTGAGCGGTTCCGAAGAGCAAGGCAGCTCCCGCCACCCCCGCCGGCCGCCAGCGACCAAAGGAGACAGCGGCAAGGGCGATAAACCCCCGACCGTTGATCGTGTTTGAGGTGTACTGAATTGTTTGCGTCAAGACAACACACCCTCCGGCCAAGCCGGCAAGCATTCCGCTTACCATAACGGCGATGTAGCGAATTTGTTTTACGTTGATCCCAACGCTCTCGGCTGCTCCGGGGTGCTCACCGCACGCCCTGAGGTGCATCCCAAAGGGAAGTTTATAGAGCACAAACCATGAAAGAAGCACAACGATTAAGGCGATATAGGCAGTGGGATAGAAGCCGAGGGCATCGGTTTGCATCCCCATACGGAACTCTTTGGTTCGGTCTGCATTGAAGAGGATCTGCGAAGCAAAGATCGTTACGCCGTTGGCTAGGAGGTTGATTCCCGTGCCGCTAATCGTTTGGTCAGCGTTGAGGTTAATCGCTGCCACTGCGTGAATCAAGGAAAACAATCCCCCGACTCCCAAACCAATTGCCATCGCTAAAACAAGCGAAAGGGTGTGGTTCATCCCCGAGCCTTCCATCAAGACGTGAGCTGCGGCAGCGCTCATCGCCCCGATCATCATCAAGCCTTCTAAGGCGATGTTAACAACTCCACTCTTTTCACTGATCATCCCCCCGATCGCGGTAATAAGGATCGGAGCGACGATCATCAATACGGAAGGAAGCATATTCAAGATCATCATACTCCCACCTCCCGTTGCAGTCGTCGTTTATCCAGATATTCTTGGTACAGTTTCAGAGCCGATCGCAGAGCGATAAAGATAACGATCAGGCCTTGGATGATAAAGGTAATCTCTTTGGGGATTTGCTTGGCTTGCATCAATGCCTGAGCATTTTTCAAAAGCCCAAAGAGCATTCCGGCAAGGGTCGTACCTAACGCGGTAGAGTTACCTACCAAGGCAACGGCAATACCGTCAAAGCCATAGTTATCCATCCCAGCGATTACCCGTCCATACTTAAAGGATCCAAGGGCGATGATTCCCCCGGCAAGGCCGGCAAAGACACCGCTGATCGCCATCGAGATGGAGATCGAGCGAACCACGGGAATTCCGCTTGCCCGAGCAGCTTCTTTATTAAAACCGGTTGCTCGCATTCCGTAACCCAAACTGGTCTTTTCCATGATGAACCAGAACGCCAACACGGCAAGAATCATAAAGAAGATCCCATTGTTAAGCAGGGAGTTTTTCGTAATCTTTTGAAAGAATTCATTGGTGATCAGGGCCGTCTGGGGATAGCTGGCGGTTCGATACGTTGTGGCTCCGGGCAGCTGAAGACAGATGATCCGCGAGAGATACAGCGCGACGTAGTTGAGCATGATCGTTGAAACAACTTCACTTACTTCATACTTCGCTTTCAAGATTCCAACAACCCCACCCCAGATTGCTCCGATGAGCATCGCCCCAAGCAAGGCGAGGAGCCAATGTAGGACGGGTATTTGAGGACCGAGTAGGGCGATGATTTGAGCTACGGTCATCCCCATGATGTACTGACCTTCGCCTCCGATGTTAAAGAGTCCGACGCGGTTGGCAAATCCCATCGAAAGACCACAAAGGATGAAAGGAACGGAGTAGTTCAACGTTTCACCGATGTAGCGAACGTTCATGCGTCCGTTATCGATATTGTATCCACTAAGCGCTTGGAGGATTGCTTTGTACATGTTGAGGGGGTTCTTGCCGACAAGTGCAACAAGAATCGTTCCAACCATGAAACCCATCAGAACAACAAGTACACTTACTGCTCCATCGCTTTGGTGCCAGGCATTCTTTTTCTTCATACCGACTCCTTCACTTCGGAGCCGGCCATCATCATGCCGATATCCCGTTCCGTCACTTCATCGCTCCTATTTACTGCTA
>CAYUHP010000069.1:0-9829 GCA_964444595.1 uncultured Sphaerochaeta sp.
GTTACTTGGATTGAAGAAGGTGCAGAGCTTCCACCATCAGTGTCGAAACTCACTGTATAGGTCTCTGCTTCCCATACTGCATAGAGGGTTTTTGATGTACCTGCGGTGTATTGAGCACCGAGGTTGTATTCTTTTGCTCCATCTTTGGTGGTTGACCAGCCTTGGAGGGTATATCCTGTTTTGGTTATACCATCTCCATCGGATAGAGTAATCGGGGTTCCTTCATATTCGCTTTGCATTGGTATGCTGCCACTGCCACCGTTGCTGTTGTAGATGATTTGGTATTGTCCCTTAGGTACCCATCGGGCACTGAGCGTGTAATCAGTTGCTCGGGTTACCACAGTAGTATCAGTTATAATAGTGCCGTTTGAGTCTTCCCAGCCCCCAAACGTATAGCCATATCGAGTAACACTAGGCAATGATCCATGAAGTTCATCGTATGTTACTACTTTCGATGGTGGATTGGGCGTTCCTCCGTTGGCATTGAACGTTACCGTATAGGTAGTTGGAGTCCACTGAGCATGGAAGTCAGTGTTTTTGGCTGCAAGGTAGGAATCACCGGGTGTGTATGATTGTCTTTCAGAGTCCCAAGTGCTGAATGTATAGCCTGGTCTCGTAAATGTGGAAGCAGGGGCGATCGTAATCACTTCGTTCTTGGTTATGGTTTGAATCACCCTACTGCCTTCTCCTTCGTTTGGGTAGTAGGTAATATCTACAAAATCATGATCATCTTCAAAGAAAAAGATAATCGTTTCACTCTTAAGAAAATTTGGTGCTGATACATCGGCCCGGAGGGAATAGGTACTTCGGTTCGGTATGTCAGCACTGTTTTTATTGAGGATAAGCGAGGGGTTGGTCTGTCCTTCAAGTTCATCATTGTCTAAAAACCACCCATATGTTACACCTCGAGGCTCGCCTTTAAGAGCCTCTCCTTTTTTATCCAAGAAGATAATTGAAAAGATTCGCTCATCGCTTCCGTTTCTCTTTACATCTATTTTAATTTCGTCAACTAAGCTTGGTGAGAATGTATCTCCATCATCCTCTGCGATCGATGGGTCCGCTAGGCGCAAATCGGAGCCGAACTTAATCTCTTTCGAGGAAAGGCGATCGGGGAGAATATTAATCGCTTCAATGTACGGGGAGGGAACCCCGATCGGTTGATCGGCCCCGTTGTACAAGGTAGCTTGCAAGTAGTAGTTTCCCTTCAATATTTCAAGACGCTTGCCGTGGGACCAAAGAAGCGGAACGAGGTGTCGAGAAGTGTCTTTAGGATCGGTTAGCCAATCTCCCTCGGTGGGTTTGTCCTGGACAAGAATTACCCCATAGCCTTTTGGATAGGCTCCGTTCATTCGGCTTTGATCGAGGATTTTGTATTTGATTGACTGAACTTCTTCACTGATTGGCCACGAAAGAGATACTTCTAAGAACCCCATATCGGCGGTAGAGATTAATGTGAAGTTAAGAGGACTGTCGTTCTTTCCAGTTATTTTAACGATCTGGCTGTCGCGCCCGACTGCTTTTTCTGTGAAGTTATTGAATCCTTCGACCGTCAGTTCCCACGTTCCAACGGGAAGACCGAGCAACTCAACAGTTTGTGCTCCACCACTGCGCGAAAGGGTTGTTGCTCCCTCATAGAGGGTAAGCTCATCACCGCGGTTGAGTCGACCTTTGATAACGATTCTTGATACATCAAGAGCGGCCGAATCATCTGAGGGTCTAATCGTCTTATCCGGTTGGTTGATGGTAATCTTAAGTGCCGAGGAATCGGCAACAGTATCTACACAAGAGAGGCTGAATATCAGAATCAGTCCGATTAACAATATATAAATGCCATAGAATTGGTATGATTTCTTCATTTTCTCCCCCCTATTACAACGGAGACAACTATCTAACTTATTATATTTCATATGGCAAAACCATTCAAGCATATTTTAATAAATGTCGGGTATGACAAGAGTTACCAAAACAATGCCAAATCACTCAGACCTTCGAGACTCAGCGGTGTTTGGTTGTGTTCACCGATTCTCGATTGGATCGCCGAGTAGATTGAAGCAGCACTGATAACCCCGCCTAAAAGAGCAGGTATCTTATCTTGATGGTTCAGGCCTCCAAGCACCTCTAAGAGGTACCGGGTGAAAAATGAATAGTCTCCAGGATATGAGCCTCCTAAAGCTTTCTCATCACTCTTTGACGCACTGAGAACTGTGACATACGAATTAAACGTGTCGGGTAGAAACCCTCCGCTGTAACACGCATCGACAATAAGGAGTATCCTTCCCCTTCTTCGAGCTTCAAATAGTTGGTAAAGCTCATCTTTACTGATTGATTTTGATTGTTCGATATCCAAAATCAGGTTGAACTCCTCATTTCCGTGTCCGGAGTAGTAGATCAAAAGCAGGTCATTTGAACGCAATTTACTGATTTCTTCTTCGATCTTATTCAGAACATTTTCCTTAGATGGATATGTCAGAAGTTCCTCCGATGGAGCACCGTCTCGTTGAATCATTAAGATTGATGAATAGTGTTTTTTAAATCTTTTTGCAAGATTCATTAAAGTTTGATCTAATCCCTGGGCATCGAGGGGTGGATTGAGTAAGGGAAAGGCACTCTGATGATAGTCCAAGCCAATGAGAATTGCCCTCAGACGAGGCTCAGTGCCCTCGGGATAGATAAGCTCGCAGGAGATGAACAGAGCAATAATAAGAGGAAGAATGAAGAGGGCACGCTTCATTGAATCCCTCCTGCTTTAAAGGCGATTCCGAGCCCCGTAGAAAGAGTTGACATCGAGTGACTCCACTCAACTGAAGACGGAAGGGAAAGAAGTAGCGATCCCCATGAGCCGAAGGTAATGATCTGGTAGCTCGGTTTAAGGGTAAATCGATAGCGTCTCTCTTGATATTCGTAGTTTCTCATTGCGTAGAACAGATATGCAAAATCAGCAGCAAGGAACAAATGTTTAGGTAACTGGACGCTCAGGCCGATACTCGGCCCATATTCGATCGATGGACGAAGAAAGGTATGCTCGTAGATTATTGAACGAGTTGTATAGACAAGCGTAAAACCCAGTGAAAGCTCAAGTCGTTTCGTTACAGGGATACCGACTGAAATAATCCCACCGCCGAAAGAGGCTTGACTTCGCCTGGGGATCGGCTGATTCACTAAATCAGTAAAGGAAGCTGAGCTATCAAAGGAGAGTGTAACCGTCGGCGAAGCCGATAAATACACCGAGACACTCCATAGGACGATGAGAATGGAGCTAACTCTGAGTAATCTCATACGCCAAACCGTTCGAATCAATCCTCAGCAAACATGATTGTAAAATCGGCGGGATCGTAGTCTTGAGGATCTCCTTGATATCCCGGAACAAACAACAACACATATTTTTCTTTTTTTTCATCCGTATCTTCAAAAAGTCGAGCTGTGCCTTTTGAGTCAACATGGAGAAGCAGGGATTTTCGATTATAATCCAAGTCCGGGAGTTTTTTACCATATTCAACTCGGTACAACACCGAACCGTCTACTAAAACCGTTGGATTACCCATAAAAATCAGCTCAACTTTTCCGTACGTTGAAAGGGCTACTCCGTTGGAGAGAACCGTTCCCGTCCACGTTTGGCTCTCGCCATCCGGATAGCCCATTGTAAACACGATCTTGTCGCCTGGTAATAAGGTAACCCGTTGAAGGGACTCGATGAGTGATTGCTCGCAACTCACGAACAACAAGATAAGAAGGATGGTTGTTACTATTAGTAATACTTGATGTTTTATCTTCATTGTTCTCTCTCCCATTATGGCAACAACTCGATTACGTGGTTATCACGGTTATATCGATACTGCCAAGTTACACTCCATATATTGTTCTGCTTACCTTGAAGCTGAAGAATATCAGAAGCCAGTGCTTCTTCGTCGACTTCAATCGTCGGATTTGCCTGATTAAGGAGCGTCCATTCCGTGTTTTTGCTTAACCGATACCGGAACTCTTGCCCCTGGTCCTTGGCGGAAGCAACGGTAATGCGTACAGTATACTTAGTTTTTCCACCAACATCACTGCGAACAACCTGCACACGAATCGGAGCCGCATCGGTCCACGCTGCATAGAGTGTCTGCCCATTCGCTGGGACAAGGGAGGTGCTAAAGTTCCACTCCTCCGTAAGATTCCGGTCTTTAAACCAGCCGATAAATTCAAACCCAGCTCGGGTTGGCTCCTCTGGTTTCGAAATTCTTTGATCGGTTTTGACAACTTGATTTGGTACGTACGAGCCGCCGTTAGAGTTAAACGTTACGGTATGAGACAACGGTGACCACTGTGCCCACAGAACGATTGCTTGTCCGGAGCTACCTGTTACTTTTGCCCCCGGATTATATACCATTCCTTTCCCGTCTGCAGCGGTATTCCACCCAGTAAAGGTATATCCATTGCGCCCTAAGTTTCCACCTGACGCAATAGTAATCGGGCTTCCTACCCCACTTACTTGGGCATTCGGTGCTTGACCAACTGTTTCACCATTTCCGTAGTAGGTGACAGCATATTGGTCTAAAAGGATCCACTGAGCATACAGCGTATGATCTTTGGCATTTCGAACTGTATTAAACTCCGTTATAAGCTGGCCATCATTGACCTGCGTGTACCAACCAGAAAATGTAAAGCCCGATCTGGTTGCTTCTGGAAGTTGTCCATATGGAGCATTGTAGGTGACGGTTTTCATTGAGTTACCACTCATCGTGCCGCCTTGAGCAGCGAATCGAACGGTGTAGGTATTTGCTCGCCAGGAAGGATACAAGGGTTCTTTTTGAACGGTCAACTGGAAGTCCCGAATAGAGACTTGTCGACCGCTTCCGTCGCTGGAGGTGTTAAAGCCGGTGAGTGTGTATCCCTCGAGAGTCGGCAACTCTGGTGAGGGTATATACTCTTGAACACGGGAAGGAGTAGGTGTCTCTTCTTTCACTTCCGGAGTGCTCTTTTTTTCAACGTCTTCCTGCACCTCTATAGTACTCTTCCTTTCAACAACCTTCTGCACCTCAGGAATCAGAGTGATTGCCGGAGCAATCCGCTTCTTCATTTCGCCCTTCATTCGAATGCCTAGAGAGGCGCTGGCACCGAGGTCAATTCCATCAAACGAAGAGAGATTGCCTAACATCGTTGCGTTCAGTCGCGGTGCGACAAAAAATCCAACAGTACCCTTGCCGAAGACAAGCTTTGGGGTAAAGCTCAATTCGGGGGCGACAAAAATGTCTACATCATTTCCGTTACGGTTGATATCACCAAGGGTTAGAATAGAATGAGCACCAATTCCAAGCTCCAAAATCAAGCGAGCAGCCTGACCCATCCAGATCTCAAATCCGACCACCGCCCGCCCGTCAATGGTGTGAAACGAATCTACCTTTTGAATTGGTAGTAAAAATGGCACTCCATAGAGATATCCCAATGAAATACCCAGTGATACTGGGCTATGCTTGCCCAATCGCCAGTTTATCTGAAAGTCAGCTCCCGCACCTACCAAGTAATAATCAGAAAGCCGACCAAATGGATAAAACCCTTGCGCTCCGAAGTCATAGCTTACCGCTTCATACTCTCGTTGATAGATTGGGTCTACCGACGGAATAAGGTCAGAAGGAATGCTCCACTCACCTTGGGTAATGTTATATCTATACGTAAATGCCGGACCCCATGTTTTTCCGTCGGCAGATTGTTCAATAATCAGTGACTCAAAGTTTGGGGCGAACTCTTTCAACTCAATCGTTGGAGAGCCTTGATTGAGAACATTCCAAGCTCCCCTCTCCAGACCATCAATTCGATAACGAATCGCTTCAATCACATCACTTTGAGGGGTTACCTTCAAGGATAACGGATCAGCACCAAAGAGGATTGATGTACTTGAAACAAGTAAAATTATTAAAAGTAAAGTCATGGAACGATAGAGTTTCATATGAGTTCTTTTTTCACTCCTTCTCGTGTTGACAAGGTTATCGCCTAACCATTGCCAACAATATACCATACAGACCGTTTATTTGTAAGCAAAGTTTTTTTACCAGTGTTTAGCATATATACAATCAGTCAGTTTTGACTATGAGCCATTCATCCCATGCTACGGCGCAGCCGTAACCACCGAATCGCTCGGTCCTGCCGATTCCCACTCGCCCACCAGCTCATCGAAGAGGAAGGGATCGAAGAAGAAGTCATCATCAGTTACAAACCCATCGTCAAAGCTGAAGAAGTCACTTTCCTCAAACGGCGGGAAGATCGTGTTCCAGAACGACTCTTCATCCGTTTGTTCCGTGACGCGGATGCTGAGTCGAGCATCGTACTCATCGGCGGCTTCAACACCGAAGGCGTCATCGCTTTCGCCGTACTCCAAGAAGACGGCAACTTTATCGAAGTAGCGGATTCGACTTTCGAAGGCAGGGTCCCCTACTTGGTAAGACTCAAGGAGTAAGACCGTATTGATTCCCATCGTCTTGGCATCTTGTTCGGGGATCTCAAAGCGAACTCCGTACCAATCATCTTCCACTCTCAAGTCGAAGAGGTATTCACCTGCTTTGACTTCATTGAGGATATACCGACCATCTTGGTCGGTGAAGAGGTAGAGTGTTTCATCGCGGTTGTGCACCTCATCACCCTTTTGGTCGTAGGTGATCCGGTACACCGGCGATGAGTACTGACTATACGGCGTTCCGTCTTTTTGAAGAAGAACCCCACTGACGGTAAACTCCGGCTGCATCGCCAGCTTGGCGACAAAGCTCTGTCTTCCTCGGGGGGTAATGGAGTAGACAAAGGAGTGACCGGTGGAGAACTCTGTCGGGCCGCTGGAGAACACAACGACGCTATTCGTCGTATTGGTTGAAAGTCCGTTGTACAGCGCACTGCCAAAGGGCCTGGGGAGGTCCGCAGGACCGCTGTCGAGACTGCGGGCAACGGAGACCCGACCTTTTTTGAGCAAGCCGGTTGGCTTGGCCAAAAGGAAGGAGTCACTGACACTTCGCCCAAGACCAAATGCCCCGCCGGCGTACGCCAGTGCAGTGTTGAGCATAACCGTCGTGGTCAAGCTCTGTTGGGCAAGCGAGTATTGCTGACGAAGATTCAAGCTGCTAAATGTTCCGGTATGGTTCCAAGATCCAGAGAGTGAACCCTTCGTAAACTGAGGAGAGCTTCCGTCAAACTCCGTTCGAATACCACCATACGAGACGCTGATACTATCATTGGAGGAGGGCCTGAGGCTCATACTCATACTTGAGGTCATATCTGTCTTTTTAATTGAATTGGAAGTACTGACACTTGCCTTCGAGCTGATGGAGTAACTTCCGCTGACTTGGCCGGTAATGGTCGGCTGAGGATTGTTACTCGATCCACTCAAGGAGACCGAGCCGCTGATTGAGAAGCCCTTAAAGGGCGAGAAGCCGGTGGAAAGTGAGGCGGAGTAGGATGCAATTGCACCGTCAAAGCTATACGCGCCACTGCCACTGATCGAGTACCTCAGTTTATTAAACAAGCTATCGGAGTACGAAAGAGAGATCGAAGCGTTTCCTTTTGAAGCGATTAGGCGGTTGTAGTTTCCGCTCAGTCCAATCCGGTTCAAGAATGATGTCTCTTTTACACTAAAGCGTTGGCCAAAGTTCACGTTGTAGGAGGCTTCCCAGGTATCAGTGTTTACGTTTGACGAACCTTGGATCTGCGTCGATCCAATCATCGTTGCAAAGACAACACCCAGCGACGCCTGCAGCGTTCCCGGGGCGTACGCAAGATCGATATTCATCGACAGTGCGTCCGTCACTCCTACCTCTTGGCGGTAGGTAACAGTGAATACTTTGGGATGGTAAGAAAGATAGTCGCCGCCAAGCCATGGCACAAAGAAGCTACCTTCTTTGTTTGGTCCGCGGGTTCGGGGCATACTCAGGCCAATGGCATAGGTGGTATCGCCTTTGGCCATGAGGCGGTAATCGTATCCGAGATTCAAATACGTACTTGTGGGTACTCCATCATCTCCCGCGGAGATCGGGGTAACGTCGATGCGGATTCGGTTAGCACCTTGGACCAAGATAAAGTCCTTGAGGCGATAGGTACCTGGTTTAAGTGTTCGGGTAAAGACGGAGTTGTCGTTGAGGAAGATCTCTACGTTTGAATCTTCAACGATTGTGAGGGTTTCTTCGATCTGAGCTCGCTTGGCACTGGCGGTTCCGAAGGAGTAGTTTTTCTCCAGCGAAACACCGACCGAAGATTGAGTACCGGAAACTGAGGTGAGTCTCCCCAATCCGCTTCCGATGTTTCCGAAGGAAAGGCGAATACTCTGATCAACGAAGTCGTAGTAGCCGCTCCATGAGCCGGGGAGATAATACGGTTCTTTATGGGAGAGGGTAAAGTTAAAGTTTAGTGCTACACCAAAGAGCGAGGCACGGTTGGACACCGAGAGGTTAAGCAACTCACGACGGATCGTACTGAAATCATCCGGGTACTCCAGTTGGCCAAAGAGGCTTAAGCTCGAGGCGAGGCTGAACCACTGGGGCTTCAGTGGAATCGCTCCGCTGATCGCATACTGCTCCCGCCGATTCACCGTAGCGGAGGAGAGACTAAGGATTCGCTCCGGCATGTCGGCAACGGAGAAGTTTAAGTACAGGGCGAAGTTTGTTTCATCGTAATGGGTTCTAATTCCCCGACTTTCCAACTCCTGAGGTGTTACAAACTCTCCAAGGCCAGTAAAGATCCGAGTACGAGCCAGAGAGGTCAAATGATCGCTGATGTAATAACGCAGATCCTCAACACTGATAAGCCGTTCTTCTTTTTCAAAATGGACTTCAATTGTCCCCATTAAATCTTCGTTGACGAAGAGGCGGAAGTAATAGGTTCCGTCATCATACGCTACTTGGGTATCTTCACCGACTACAAAGAAGTCCGACCAAAAATCATCGTCGGCGGACAAGGGCTGAGTTGCCGCAGGATAGAAGAGATCATACTCCTCTTCAGTGAACGTCATCGGTTCAAAGATGTACGGTGCGGGCGGAGGTCCGCTTCGTTCGATCGGCTCCTCTTCCCACGACCAATCGTCAAAACCTTCATCAAAGGCGTCCCAGTCAAACTCATCGAAGGCAAACCAATCGTCATCCTCGAATGGGACAATCTCTTCTTCAACAGCAAATGGTCCGATAAGTGCAACAATTGCAGGGTCTTCTTCAATTTCAGGGGGAAGAAGAACACCAAAGGTTTGGAGTACTGACTCATATCCTTGGAACAATTCGCTTTCAGAAGGCTGAAGCAGATCACTACTCGCAAGGTCAAGGAGATGGATACCTAAAACCTCACCCTCAACAATATTAAGTACCACAGCTCCGATGGAAGTAAGGCGTTCACTACTACGAACGATGAGGGTGTTATTCACATCGTCGATAAGAGGTGACCCGCTTCCATCGATGATCAGGTCGATTCCTTCAACGCCTTGAGCCAAGTCAGTAGATGAGAAAATACCATCACCCAGATCGCTCAAAACGATGAGGTAGTCGACAAATTCATGGGCAAGATCAACTGCATATTGGGCGTTATCAAGAACCAGGTCAGAGTCGAAGGTAACACCGCTTATATCTTTTGGAGCAACTACTCCGATGACACCAACGATGAAGCCGTTGTAATCGTAGAGCTGATACGGTTGAGCAACAAAGTAGCCTTCTTCATCCAGCGCATTGATTGCCAAGGAGCGAGCATGCTCGGTCCCTTGGATCTCAAAGGGAAGGTACGCATCGTAACCGATCTCATCAACGACCAAAGCAACTGTTTCTGCGTACTGAGGAGCAAGTGAGCCAACATCACCGGTGTTAAGCACCAACCAGTTATCCGAGAGTGCCCT
>CAYUHP010000070.1:0-3861 GCA_964444595.1 uncultured Sphaerochaeta sp.
AAACGTTGTATGATCGAGAAGGGGTGCCCTATGTTGATGTTACGTGGGCAAAAGACGGAATGCGGGCGACCGCAATCCGGTACCACTAAGAGGCCGGTATGATTCTTCTTCTTGCTTGGCGCTATGCATTCTCTTCCGCAAACAAGCACCGCGGTGTTTCAAGACGGATCGCCGTCGGTCTTGGGATCAGCATTCTTGCGATCTTAGTTACGATCAGTTTCATGCAAGCCTTACAAAAAGCTCAGTTTGATCAAATCCGCACCTATGAGTCCTTTGACTTACACTCCAATCAAGCGTACTCCCTTGAAGACGGGCGAGCACTGGCAACCCTTCTTTCAACATTGCCCGGAATTGAAGAAGCGTTTGTCTATCAAGACCTTCCGGTTCTCTTGCTCGATGGGCAACATGAAAGTCATCCAATGAGGATCCGGGCGATCGATACTCCCTCACGGTTTGCCGTTCAATCCGTCGCCGGCGATCTTGATCTCGCTCTTTCCTATCGCAACCGCTTCTTTGGTAACTACGTTTCACTTACTTTCCTTCGAAGCGGTAATCAAGTAACCCATGTTCCAACCCAACGCGAAGTTTCAATTACCGGCTTGTATGCAACCCGGCTGGGGGAGTTTGATCAAACTACAATCCTTTCCAAGCCGGAGTATCTCACAACGCTTACTAACAGCGACCGATTTAAGATTGGAGTCTACGCAAGCGATCAATCAATGAAGGTTGCCGAACGTTCATTGGCTGAATATGACTTTATTACCTACAAGGAGGCAAACCAGAGCCTCTACCAAGCGATGGAGCTGGAACAGAAGATGATGGGCCTTTTGCTCTTTGTTTTAGTGCTCATCATCATCGTACACATCCATATCTCCAGTAAACGCTTAGTAGGATCCAAACAACGGGAAATTGCCCTCTTAAGAACTCTTGGCTTAGAAAACCGAGAGATAACCGCCGTCTTTGTTACCCAGGGCCTTATCGTAGCCCTTCTCGGGTGTGTTCTTGGCTTACTCTTTACCAAAGGGTTCTTTTTCCTCTTTCCATTCTTTTCGCCCTATATCTTCAGCAACTTGGGCCTTACGCTTCATCTTACACTCCGAGGCGGAGAAGTTGCAGCCTTGCTCACTCTCATCCTTCTTCTCGCCACGTTAAGTTCCTATACGGGATCGAGAGATCTCACCACCGTCGATATCATGGAGATTATTGGTCATGCCGAACGTTTCTGATTGTATCCACCTCAATTCGATCACCAAGTCCTTTCCGGCTACCCAACTCGGTGAAGGTAAGTTGCTCATCTTAGATTCCGTAACCCTAGCAATCAAGGTTGGAGAAAGCGTTGCAATCGTCGGAAAGAGCGGATCGGGAAAATCAACGCTGTTGGAGATTACTGCGGGTCTGCTCGAAGCGGACAGCGGAACAGTAACGCTTAATGGGGTCACCCTCCAAGACCTTAATGATCGGCAAAAGGCAACGCTTCGAGCCAAGGAGATGGGCTTCATCTTCCAAGCAAGTTACATGCTCGCTGATTTTACCGCCATGGAGAATGTGAAGATCGCGGCCCTCATCGCCGGAACTCCGCCCCAAGAGGCCCAGGAGAAAGCTCAGGCTTTATTAGAGCGAGTAGGGCTGGGTGAGCGGCTACACCATAGAAGTGATCAACTCTCCGGCGGTGAGCGCCAGCGAGTCGTTATCGCTCGTTCCTTGGTCAATGATCCGGCGATTATCTTTGCCGATGAACCGACGGGAAATTTGGATGAAGCGAATGCTTTGATCATCGAAGAGCTTTTGCTTGATTTGGTGCAGGAGCGCAAGGCAACGCTGTTGTTGGTTACCCACAACGCGCAGTTTGCTCAGAAACTTGACCGGGTTCTTACCTTGAGTGAGCGCACGCTCCGGGAGGGGATGTGAGTCGAAGGATCATCCCTCTTTTGATGAAACGATCGCTCGGTATTATCGGGGGAGGAAGAAAACGAATCATCTTTCAGATCATTCTCGTCGCCTTAGCGGTCAGTGCCTTGGTATTTGCTCTTACTTTCGTTACTTCGATGAGTGACGCGATCGCCAACAAATATGCCTTACTGGGTAGTGGGCATCTGCAAATCCATCAAGAAGAGATTACCTCCTCCCTCCCATATGAAACGTATCGGGTTGGAACAACCTACGGGTTACTCTACTCAAAAGATACAACCTCGCAAGTCTTTCTAAAAGGCGTTGGGGCTGATTACTTCACCGGAAAACGAGGAAAAGAAGTTACCATTCTTCAGGAACACAAAGAGAGCACAACGTTGATGAGGGTGAGTATCAGTAAAACCTTGGCCGAAGTGTTGGGGGTTGCAGCGGGAGAGAACCTTGCCCTCATGGTCGGGGGGGAGCACAGCGTCCGACCGACGTTAGTTCGTGTTGAGCAAATCTATGAGAGTGGGTATCGCGAGCTCGATGAACAATTGGTCTTCACTGACCGAGCAGCATTACAAAAGCTTGCTGGAGGTTCCATCTCGTTACACTATGAAGTCTTGAGTGAGGTCGATCAAATCCAAGCGATTAAAGAGGATTTACTTAACAAAGGATACTTAGTTACCACATGGAGTGAAGAAGCACCGCAAATTGCTTCAAACTTAGCTACCAGTAAAGAGGCAACGTTTGTGATCATCGGTGTCATCGCCATCCTCCTAGGTTATGGGATCAGTGAACTTGCCCGACAGATCGTTGAGGATGATAAGCGACAAATCATCATCCTAATGCTCCTTGGCTCAAAGAAACAAACTCTCCTTTTTTCCTATCTCTTTAGTGTGCTCATCGTTACAGCCATCGCCCTCTTCTTGGGGATTGGGTTGGGAATCCTCTTCTCCTACGGGCTGCCGAATGTACTTCCACTGCTTGATCAAAGCACCTTTTCTGTTCTTTCCTATTACTTGCTCTCCTTTACGATCCTCATTCCAACAAGAAAAATCCTTCTCATCGCAACGCTGGTCCTCCTCTCCGGTGCGTTTACTACAGCCGCCAGTCTCCACCGAGCTCTTCGTCATCAAAGGATCAGCTCGCTTACCTTTGATTAAACCTAAAAGTTCAGTATACTCAGTTTATGAATTTTGAAGTCTTCGTCCTCGGGACGAGTGGGATGATGCCCTTGCCAAACCGCAACCTCACCAGCGCGATGATTCGCCGGGAAGGGGAGCTGTTTTTATTTGACTGCGGCGAGGGAACGCAGATCTCTTTGAAAAAGTTAAACTTAAAATGGAAGAAGATTCATTCGATCTTCATCTCACACATGCACGCCGACCACGTAACCGGTCTTCCCGGGATCTTGATGCTCTCCAGCCAAGTCGATCGAGACGATCCTTTGACGATCTATGGACCGAGTAGGTTGAAAGAGTATGTGGATGCAAACCGCCGAATCTTGGATATGTATATCAACTACGAGATCATCGTAAAAACTGTTGAAGAGGGGATCATCCTCGAAGAGGAGGACTATACGGTTCGAGCGTTTGAGTTAAGCCACACCAAACCCTGCTTCGGGTACGTGTTCGAGGAGAAACCCCGCCCCGGGCTTTTTCACCCCGAAACTGCTCAAGCTCTGAATGTTCCGGTTGGACCATTGTGGGGAAAACTTCAAAAAGGTGAGTCAGTAACATTGGAAGATGGAAAAGTCATCCAACCATCCGATGTGATGGGTCAAGCGCGTGATGGACGAAAGTTCAGCTACGTCACCGATTCGCTCTATCTTCCCACGATCGCCGACCATGTTCGTGAAAGTGACCTCTTACTCTGTGAAGGGATGTTTACCGATGACTTACGCGACAGTGCAAAAGAGAAGAAGCACATGACCGCCGGTGATGCTGCCCAAATTGCCAAAGAGGCAAA
>CAYUHP010000070.1:3961-9685 GCA_964444595.1 uncultured Sphaerochaeta sp.
GCTTCATCACCGTTGTAGAAGGGTAAGATCATTCCGATTGCGTCATCTTCAAGCGTAAAGGTGTAGGAGAGATCACCACTTTGGCGAATGAGCTTTTGAGCAATTGCCTGAGTTGGTCCTTCAGTCACCCTAATAACCACAACGGTGAGATCGTAGTTCAAGTCATTCGCACTTTGAAGCTCGAGATCAAGAATCGAATCAAAATCCATCTCGTATACTTGAAGGGTTTCCTGCTTCAACGCTACGGCAACATCATCCAACGCGACATCGCTTGCTTGATAGACTGGAACTACCGGTGAATCTTCTTCAAGGATCATCTCCTCTACTTCTTCAACCGCTTCAACCACCGGCTCTTCAACAATCGGTTCATCTACAAATACAAGCTCTTCTTCAACTACCGGCTCAATGATTGCTTCTTCAACAACTGGCTCGATGATCGATTTTTCAGCTACCTCTTCAACTACCGGTTCAATAATTTTCTCTTCAACTTCTTCTTCAACCTGGGGTAGGTCGATCGGAAGGATGACCTCGGCAGTGCTTTCAACGATGGGCTCTTCGTTGAGGATTGCGTCGCTGAACGTTGCTTCGGCAAGAACCGGAGTTTGAGCGTAAACTACATCGTCATTTCGGATAAAGGCGGGATCATCTTGCGGTAACGCATAGAACGGTCGGTCATAGGCATTGGGTGGAAGTTTGTCGATTTCATCCGCACAATCCTCTACTTTCTTCTTAGATATGACAACACCGACTTCGATCATGATCAAGCCGATCAAGAGGGGGAATAGTTTCACAAAGAAGGTAAAGAGTTGTTCCTGGTCCCACGACACCTGAGGCAGCAAATATTGGGTAGCCAAGTACAATCCTCCTAGGAGGATGATTATCGTAACAATGAAGCTTACAAAAATTTGGCGGCCATACCGTTTCTTTTCAGACATTCCTACCTCCACAGACGGGACAGATTCCTATATAGTAACAATAGTATCATACTTTACTATAAATATTAAAGAATTATATGCATAAGAGAAGCTTGCTAGCCGGTATATTGACCTATTTTCTCACCTTTATCCTTCTTCTGGCTATCTTTGGCCAAGGAGGATACCTGCATAACCGAGCATTGACTCAAGAAATCCAACGTCTTTCTTATAATGAGAACCTTCTTCGAATCCAAATCCAGGCTCTTGAGCGACAAGAAGCCCAGATGGAGAAAGAGGATGCACTGCGTGATGCAGCGTTTAAATACGGGTATCAAAGCGAAGGGGAGGTCATTTACTACTTCCCCTTAGAGGAGCGGGAGTATACTGAAATCCCTAAAGATGTCCCGATCGAGGGACGGCGCGATTTCTTTGAAGGAGTAGGGCAAGGCCAACTCGCTCTGTGGGCAATCGGTCCTGCTTTCTTCGTATTTCTCCTTACCTATGTCATACGTTATAGACGTACTAAACGATGATTTTTCGCCCCTCTAGGTAAAACCGTTTCTGATGAGCGTGGCCCATTGAGAAGGTCTTTCTTGGAAGGCTTCCGTCCTCTAAAACGGCTTTAAAGAATGCAGATTTTGGAAAATCAGGAAGAATAATTGCGGCGTTTGTTTCCAAAGACCCAAGGCGAAGGGTTACCTCTTCGCCATGGGTGTAATCAACCCGAGCCAATTGCTTTTCCAGTAACTTGTCGATTACCTTTTGAATCGTTCCGGCGGTCAGGGAGGTAGCCGGGTTTGTGAGGGTAAAGAGCAGAAATCGCTCTTTGTCCTTGTAGCCAAAGCGTTGGACTCCGTCTTGGCGCTGAAGAAACTCATCCAATTCGTTTAGGGTGGCTATCTCCTGCGTTTCATATGATTCACAGTTTTCAGCAAGAAGATCGAGGAATGATCGATACTCAACACCAAAGAGGAGGCGATGGATCGGTTCAAAGATGATTCCGGGGTCGTAGATGTTTTGAATCTCAACAAGTGCCCAGCGCGCCGGATGAGTAGTTTGTTCCTCTTCGGTGAGATCCTTTTTTATATCAAGCCAGCAACTTTTGGCGGTTGCCAAACTGTGGTTCCCATCACCCATTGCAAAGAGGAAGGGATCGTCCAACCCTTGGTTGTCCAAAAGTGCCTGAAGATGATCGGCGATGAGAGCAAACTCCCCCTCATCGTTGATCTGCCAAGCGGAGACGCTTCCACCTCCTTCCATTAAGGGAGTGGAGTAGAGGCGAGTAAAGGAGTCGGTTTTCTGTGATAACGGTTCGATGACTGTTGCCTTTGGATCATCGATGAGGACCAGAATGTGGGGAAGCTCCAAGGGTGCATCTTTGCGAATTGCTTTCCGCGGTGGGATTCGATCTAAAATCGTCTCCTCACTGGCTCGGATGAGCGCCTTAGAGCCGCGGTTCCAGTCATACTGTTCAAGATCTAAGGCAGCAAGGAGGCCCCACCTCCCGCTGTTTTCTTCTTCATCGCTTCGATGAACAAGAAAGAAGCTCTTCTCATAGCTCTCAAAGAGACCTTCAGCTACGTAGTGGTTCATTACTTCATTAATCTTGGTGATTCGTTCTTGGGGGTTTGCCTCTTCAAGATACACCTCGGGATAGATCATTTTCAGCGTTGATGGTGCCGAACCAACATACTCGCTCACCCGTTGCCAATACTCTTCTTCGGAGGTGTATTGGTCACAAGCTACAACCGCCCACTTTTGTAGATCAACCTCTTTGTTGGGAAGAAGGATTGTCGGTGGCTGAAGGGCAAATTTCTCTAGGCGCTTGAGTGTGGTAGGCATTGGTATCCTCTTTCTTTGTGTGATAATCTGTTTTAGTGTATCGAATGGAGAAAGAGAGGGAAAGGGGATGAGTAGTGTACTGATTATTACCGGCGGGGGAGCACCCAAAGATATCTCCGCGCTTCATTTGGATTCTTTTTCACTCATCATTGCTGCTGACAGTGGAATCGATTTTGCCGTGAAACACAAGATCGATGTCGATATCTGGGTAGGCGACTTTGATTCAACAAACGTTGCACCCACCAAAGTCGGTGAAATCATCCACAAAGGCCATGAAATAAAAGTTGAAAGCGATACGGAGTTGGCCCTCATCGTTGCCGGCGAGCGGGGAATGAAAACCTATACGTTAGTCGGTGGCGGCGGGTATCGAATGGACCATCTTCTTCAAACCTACGCCCTTTTCTCTCGCTATGGCGTTCCTGAGGCGTGGTACACCGAGTATGAGTCTTTGTACAGCATCGCTCAAAACGGAATGCTTACCCCGCTGATCAATCAAACAGTGAGTATTCTTCCGGCATTACTCAGTGGTAAGAGTGTGGTCACCGCCAAGAACCTTGTTTGGCCGTTGGTTGAGTATCAGCTCTCCTTTAATCAGATCTCACTTTCGAACCGAACCACCGCCGAACCGTTGGAAGTATGGGTTGAAGGAGACCCGATCTTCTTGTGTTTCCCGGTTGCAGATACCGAGTCATAGGTGCTACGATCGAAGCATGTTGCACGAGCGAAGACTTCTGGCGTTTTCAAGCCGGGTTCACACCTATACTCTCTTCCTCTATCTCTTTTTTTTCCTCCTCTATATCTTAGGGGGATTCTTCCTTGTCGACACTTCCTTTGAAATGTTGCTCAGTTTTCTTTTGAAATTGGTCGGCTACTCAAGCGTACTCTTTGGTGTTTGGGTACTGGGATTTTCCTTTGTGGTCTGGTTCACCAATCGTGTGCTTCCACTCTCAGTTATTCTTTTTACGATTCTGCGAATTGCTGCGGTAGTCATCATGGCAACCGTGATCGAAGTCATTAATACCTTGGTCAACCAAGGAATCTCAATTCAATGGGGTGGATAAGCTATGAATACTCCTCAAATCTCAGCGGTCCGCGGGGCGATTCAAGTCGCATCCGATTCTCAAGAAGCAATTGCCCTTGCTGCGCAAAAACTCTTTACGACGGTTTTGGAAACAAACCAAATCACTGAAGACACCATTGCTTCTCTGCTCATCACGCAAACCTCCGATTTAAAAACCCTCAACCCGGCAACCGGATTGAGGCAAGGCAAGCTTGCCAGCGGTGTTCCGTTGTTCTGCATGCCGGAGCTTGAGATCGAGGGGATGATGAGTCGGGTAATCCGAATGCTCTTTACCCTCAACATATATCTTCCAAACCTCCAACCGATCTATCTCGACGGAGCCGAGCTACTTCGCCCCGATCTGGTAAACAAGGCATGAACGTAACGATTCAACCGGGTATCCTCAACGGTATGATGGTAGTTCCCGGTTCCAAGAGCGACACCATCAGGGCGGTTCTTCTTTCATTACTCAGTGAAGGTCAGTCGATCATCCACAACCCCTTGGCCTCAGGCGATGGATTGTCCGCCAAAGAGGCGGCGATCGCCTTTGGGGCAAACGTCAAAGAAGAGGGAAACTCGTGGATCATCGATGGGGTAGGCTGTAAGATCCACCGATCCAACCATCCCATCGACCTGGGAAACAGCGGAACAGCAACCTCTTTTTTTACCTCGGTCGCGGCCTTAGCCGAAAGCCCCATTACCCTAAGCGGTGATCATCAGATCCAAGCTCGCCCCTTTGATACGTTGTTTCAAGCGTTGAGCGATCTGGGCGTACAGGTGGAAGTATCTAACCCCAATAAGGTTTCACCTCCGGTTACGATTACCGGTCCTTTGAAAGGCGGGGCTGTTACCCTAAAAGGGTTCAACAGTCAGTTTGTTTCCAGTTTACTTCTTGCCGCACCCTTTGCCAAAGAGCCGGTAACGATCACCGTTCAAAATGGTTTGGAAAAACCTTATGTGCAACTGACCCTCGATTGGATGAAGAACTTCGGCGTTGAGGTGGAGAATCCCGCTAACTATGAATACTTTGAAGTTTCCAACACCAACGTCTATCAACCGGGAGAAGTAACCGTTGGCGGTGACTGGTCGGCGGTTGCCTTTCCGTTGGTTGCTTCAGTTTTGACACATTCACAACTTGTAATCAGTGGATTAAACTTCTTTGACAGCCAAGGCGATAAACGGGTTATGGATATTCTTTCACAGATGGGGGCGGATATTATTAAAAATCCCGATGAAGGTACGCTCACGATCGTTGGGGGAAAAGAGCTTACCGCATTGGAGGAGATTGATCTATCGGATATCCCCGACGCTCTCCCGGCCTTGGTTGTCGCGGCAACCCAAGCAAAAGGAACCACGACGTTTACCAACATCGCTCATGTTCGAGTCAAAGAGACCGATCGAGTCTTGGAGATGAGCAATCATCTCAATCAATTGGGCTGCAACTTTGAAATAGGCGAGGATTACCTCAAAGTCCACGGCCCAACCCCGATCAGCGGCGGAATCGTGTCATCCAAGGACGATCATCGAATCGCTATGGCGATGGTCGTTGCAGCCTTAGTTGCAACCGATCCGATTACGATTACCGAAGCAGAGTGCGTAGCAGTATCTTTCCCCGGTTTCTTTGAACGCTTTGAAGCGTGTGGGGTAGGGGTAGATTTACAACGATAATTCGATATAAATGATTTGAGGGCGGTTATGCGGAGAAAAAATACGTATAACCGTCACAAAAACTCTCATATCGCACTGAGTCCGAAGATAACACCTACTTGGTTTTCAAGAAAATAAAAAGCGGCATACACTTCGTACACCGCTTAGAAGAGCCAACTGTCAGGATTGAACTGACGACCCCGAGATTACAAGTCACGTGCTCTACCGCTGAGCTAAGTTGGCATCGAATGCACTATATCT
>CAYUHP010000071.1:0-1988 GCA_964444595.1 uncultured Sphaerochaeta sp.
TTATGCCCGAGCACCGTAGGTGTCGTTCATATCCACGCTCTTGATGTCGATTCCCAGGGCTTTGGCAACGCCTTCACCGTAGGCGGGATCGGCAAGATAGCAGTGACGGATGTGCCGCTTCTTCACCACTTCGGTTGAGCAGCCCATGTTTCTCATCGTGTTCATGAAGAGTCGCTCTTGTTCCTCGCTGTTCATCAGCCTAAAGAGGGCTCCCGGTTGCTCGTAGTAGTTTGAGTCATCCTCGCGGTAGTCGTAGTGATCCACTGCTCCCCTTCCGTCATAGGCGGGCTCGGCCAGGTTGTTCTGGTCTCGCCACTGTCCATAGGAGTTGGGGTTGTAGTGAACCGTTCCGCCGAAGTTTCCGTCCACCCTCATCGCTCCATCGCGATGGTAGTGGTTCGTTGAAACCTTTGCTCGGTTAACAGGGATCTGATAGTGGTTCACTCCCAAGCGGTAGCGCTGAGCGTCCCCGTAGGAGAAGAGCCGACCCTGGAGCATCCGATCCGGAGAATACCCGATTCCGGGAACCACACTTGCTGGGTTGAACGCTGCTTGCTCGACATCCATGAAGTAGTTGTCGGGGTTGCGGTTCAACTCAAAGTATCCGACCTCGTGCAGGGGATACTCACCTTGGAACCAGACTTTGGTCAGGTCAAAGGGGTTGTCCTTGTGCTTTCGTGCCTGCTCTTCGGTCATAATTTGCACGTACATCGTCCACTTGGGGAAGTCACCTTGTTCGATTGCATCAAAGAGATCGCGCTGGTGGCTTTCGCGGTCATTGGCAACCACGGCAGCGGCTTCTTCATCGGTGATGTTTTCAATGCCCTGGTGGGTTTTGAAGTGGAACTTCACCCAGAAGCGCTCATTGTCTGCGTTGATAAAACTGAAGGTGTGCGAGCCATATCCGTTCATCGTTCGATAGCTGGCGGGAATACCCCGATCGCTCATCGTAATGGTGACTTGGTGAAGTGCCTCGGGCAGCATCGACCAGAAGTCCCAGTTGTTCTGAGGGCTGCGCATGTTGGTTCGGGGATCGCGCTTCACTGCGTGGTTCAAGTCAGGGAAGAGAAGCGGATCGCGGAAGAAGAACACCGGCGTGTTGTTTCCCACCAAATCCCAGTTTCCTTCCTCGGTGTAGAACTTCATCGCAAAGCCTCGGATATCCCGTTCGGCATCGGCAGCACCGCGCTCGCCGGCAACGGTCGAGAAGCGAACAAACATATCGGTCTTCTTTCCGATCTCACTGAACAAATCTGCTTTGGTCCATTTGGTGATGTCGTGCGTTGTGGTAAAGGTACCAAACGCCCCACTTCCTTTAGCGTGCATTCGGCGCTCGGGGATGACCTCTCGATCAAAATGCGCCATCTTTTCAAGATACCACGTATCTTGGAGCATCATCGGTCCCCGGACTCCGGCACTTTGAATGTTTTCATTGTGGGCGATCGGGCGACCACTGGTTGACGTCAATACGTCTTTTACCGTTTCATCACGACCATCACGGTCTTTCATATCTTTATTAGCCATAGATTCCTCCATAGCAAAAGTATCTCATATAAATGGTAGCATGTCACTCATATTCGTAGATATTCTCTAATAAAACCTATTACTAATAAGTACATCACTATACATATACTTCTAATTGTCTATGATTCAGTGAATATTTATCGATTTATTGGAACAATCACTTGATTTTATCAACTATTATTTTAAATCCTATTGATTTACTCAGCATTATCCTATATTACTCTTTTTATGAACATGCGCGACCTTACTCGGTTCAGTACCTATGTTGTTCCGATCGACCTTACCTTTAATCAATACCTTTTGCGAACAACGAGCTATGCCCTCTTGGTTCACACAGGAAATATGACTATCGGTAAAAGCCTTTTGGCTAATCTTCAAGACCAACTTGGCAAACAAAAGCTGGATGCAATCTTTATCTCTCACTTTGAAAGTGATGAGTGCGGAGCCCTTTCATTATTTGTAGC
>CAYUHP010000071.1:2088-9602 GCA_964444595.1 uncultured Sphaerochaeta sp.
CGAAATGAAAAGATAGAGAAAAGCTGGTCTGAATGTATCGATTCAATTGCACCTTATCAAATTCCGAACCCATCAAGTTTGGATAAGTTGAAGATCACCCTCAGTCAAAAGGATGTCGCCTATGTTGCTCCGGGCCATGGCCCGGAAGTAGAGATTATACAATGAATGAAGTAATCAAACGAATCCTCAGTGAAGAGGGCTCAGTTGCGCTGGTAACCCTCGGTAGTGACGGACCACACATGGTCAATACGTGGAACTCCTATCTCATCATCGAAGAAGACACCTATGCCCTTCCCGCCGGTCGGATGCAGAAGACCGAAGAAAACCTGAAAGCGAACAATCAGGTGCTGATGAGTTTTGGATCTCGAGCAGCCACCGGTCTCGGCGGCAGGCCGGGGGCGGGTTTTCTCATTCAGGGAACCGGAGTTTTCCTCTATGAAGGGCCGCTGTATGATTAAATAAAAGAACGCTTTCCTTGGGCTCGAGCTGCCTTTGCAGTAACGGCTTTGAGTACGGAGCAGACTCTGTAAAGAGAATGGATATTGGTATCGCAGGGGCACACCGCTTTGGTGTGCCCCACCTTTTTTGCTCATCATAAAAGAAAATTGATGTAAACGTTTACAAATTTTCCTTGACAACTGCTATATCCCATGGGAACATACAGAAGTACAAGGAGTTCTATGTGGAAAATATTGTCCTGTCAATGAAACAAATCGACAAGCGTTTCAGCGGTGTCCATGCTCTGAAGGGAGTTGACTTCGATTTACGCAAAGGTGAAATTCATGCACTGGTCGGTGAAAACGGAGCCGGTAAATCAACGCTGATGAAAGCTCTTACAGGCATCTTCCCTAAAGACAGCGGGGAGATTACCTATCTTGGTTCATCGTTTAACCCAATAGACCCAAAAGATGCGTTGGATGCGGGCATAGCAATCGTTCACCAAGAGCTCAATATGATGGAGCACCTCACCGTGGCCCAAAACATCTTTATCGGTCGGGAATCAACAAAGAAAGGCCGATCGTGGTTCCTCGACGAACGAGCTCAAAATAAACGAACCGCCGAACTCTTTGAGCGGCTCAACATGAATATCGACCCCACTTCCAAAGTACAGGATTTAACAGTCGGAAAGCAGCAGATGGTCGAGATCGCCAAAGCGGTCAGTCATAATCTTAAAGTACTTATCTTAGATGAACCAACTGCTGCATTGACCGATCGAGAGATCGAAGATCTCTTTATAATCATGCGCGATCTCGCCAAAAAAGGTGTCAGCATGATCTACATCTCCCACCGCCTCGATGAGATTGGTAAGATTACCAATCGAGTTACCGTTCTTCGCGATGGCGAGTATGTCGGGACAAAAGATACCGACAAGCTCTCCAAAGAAGAGATGATCAACATGATGGTCGGTCGAGTTGTCTATGAGAAGCCAAAACTCAAATCCACCGTTCCCGAGGGGGCTCCGATTGCCCTCGAGGTCAAGAACCTGAACGCCGGGAAACTTGTCCAAGATGTAAGCTTTACTGTTCGTCGGGGTGAGATCTTAGGGTTTGCCGGCTTAATGGGTGCCGGACGAACCGAAACGATGCGGGCGTTATATGGCGCCGATCGTTCCGTCGGTGAGATTTGGATCGATGGTGAAAAGGTAAAGATCAACTCTCCGATGGAAGCGGTCAAACTCGGTATTGGCTACTTAAGTGAGGACCGCAAGCGCTACGGTTTGGCAATCAACCTCAGCGTGTCGGAAAACTCAGTGATGGCCGCTTATGATGACCTATGCCCGAAGCTCTTTATTCCCCATAAAGATCTTAAAGAGATCAGCAGCGAATATGTAAAAAAGCTTCGAGTTCGAACCCCGAGTCTCGAACAGGTGGTTAAAAACCTCTCCGGTGGAAACCAGCAAAAAGTAGTCATCGTCAAATGGCTCATTAAAAACAGTTCGATCTTAATCTTTGACGAACCGACTCGCGGAATCGATGTCGGAGCGAAGAGTGAAATCTACCACCTGATGAACGAACTCGCCCAAGAGGGCAAAGCGATCATCATGATCAGCAGTGAGCTGAACGAAGTACTGAGGATGAGTGACCGGGTTGCTGTGATGTGCGAAGGCAAGTTAACCGGAATTCTAGATATTGAAGATGCAAGCCAAGAACGAATCATGGCTCTTGCAACCCAACACTGAGAGAGGAGTATCGTCGAATGAAGTCTTTGAAGAATGGAGAACTGGTGGAAAAGAAGGGAGTAAGCATGCAAAAACTCCTCGCCCCGCTTGCGTTGGTAATCGTGTATGGATTCTTTGCAATATTTGGCCGGAACTTCTTTTCTTACACGACCTTGGTTAACATCCTCGACTCCTCATACTATATTGGATTCATCGCCATTGGAGTTACGTTTGTCATCATCACCGGAGGGATCGACCTTTCGTGCGGAACGATTATGATGGCCGCTGCAATCATCGGCGGAACCGCCTATAAGACGTGGGGTTGGCCGATGTGGCTCAGTCTCATCTTGATTCTTGTCGTTTCAACGCTCTTTGGAACCTTCAACGGCCTTCTGGTCAGCCGCTTGGGCCTTCCCCCCTTCATCGCCACCTTGGGAACGATGATGATCAGCTTGGGAACCGGATCAATCGTCTCCAACGTTCGCAGTGCCACCTTCCCTGCCCGCGGTGCTGCCGACTCCTGGTTCAAATCAATCTTCAAATATATCGGAAAGGATAATGCATCCTTCCCTACCGGAGCGTTGGTGCTCTTCGGCACCGCCTTTATCGCTTATATCATCCTTACGAAAACAAAGATGGGTCGCTACATCTTTGCAGTAGGTTCCAACAAAGAAGCCGCCCGATTAAGCGGAGTCAACGTTGCCAAGTGGGAGATGATGGCGTATGTCGTCAGCGGCTTCCTCGCCGGTGTCGGCGGAATCGCCTTTGCCGCAGTCTATACCACCGTCATGCCCGCTCAAGGCCAGGGCTTTGAGCTCTACGCGATCGCCGGGGCGGTTATTGGCGGGACCAGTCTCTCCGGCGGAGCCGGATCGATCTTCGGAACGATGATCGGTGTGTACATCATGAGTGTGCTTCGAGCCGGTCTTCCTTCAATGGACCTTCAAAGTCAGTATCAAACGTTCTTCACCGGGGTGGTTGTCCTCGGCGCAGTATTGCTTGATATCTATCGAACAAAGAAAGCCGAAGAGGTGAAGCTGCCGACAGCTACCGCCTCGGAGGAAGCGTAATATTGGAAACCCCTCACTCCGTATGGAGTGGGAGAAAATAGGAGGCATCTTATGAAGAAAACCTTAGTCGTCCTTTTGGCTCTGGTTGTACTCAGCTCAGTTCTGTTTGCTCAGGCTGCCACTGAGAAAAAGCCGTATATCGCCGTTGTATCCAAGGGCGAACAACACGACTTCTGGCAACAGGTTAAGCTTGGCGCTAATGCAGCGGCAAAAGAGTACAATGTTGATATCACCTTTGAGGGACCACCCTCTGAAAGTGATGTTCAGATTCAAGTTGAAATGCTCAACACCGCAATGGCAAAGAACCCGGTAGCGATCGCACTTGCCGCGTTGGACACCAGCAGTGTTCTTGACCAATTGCAAGAAACTCGCTCCAAGGGTATCCCAGTCATCGGATTTGACTCCGGTGTTCCTGAGGCACCAGAGGGATCAGTTTGGGCAACCGCACAGACAAACAACTACGAAGCAGCTGGTCTGGGTGCCGAGAAGATGTTTGAAGTTATCAAGAGCCGGATTGAAGCATCAACCACCGCTCGCCCGGTAACAATCGTTGTCATGAACCAAGATGCCAGCGGTGAGTCTCTCCTTTCCCGAGGAAAGGGATTCCGCGATCGCATGGTCGACCTCATTGCCAACCAAACATCTCTTTCCAGAAATGATATTGCAGTGACGGGAAACACCGCGTACATCGCTCCCGACAGCCCCACCGGCGGTCGCAGAGTGTTCATTGAAATGGTCGTTCCTGCCTCTTCAGCGATGACCGATGCCACCAACAGTGCTCAGGCAGTGCTTAACAAAGTTACTTCCAGCAATGTTCTTGGAATCTTCTGCTCCAACGAAGCAACGATCAAGGGTCTCTTGGCAGCAACCAATGACGGTGCAACCCTGAAGAGCAACGCAGCATATCGTGATGTTTCTGTTGTCGGATTTGATGCCGGTGAAGCTCAGAAGAACGCTGTTCGCAACCAGTACATGCTGGGCGCAATCACTCAGGATCCCTACATGATCGGATTCCGAGCTGTTGAACTCGCATACAAAGCCTACAAGGGCGAGAAAGTTGCCGACATCGACACCGGTGCAAAGTTCTGGAACTATGCAAACATGGACGATGATGATATCAAGGGCTTACTCTACGACTAAGCTTTCGGATATGATCGATTAAACTACTCGGGGGGCACCGGCTGGCGCTGTGTGTCCCCTTTTTTCAAAGAAGGGTTCATTCGGTGACGATTAAAGATGTAGCAACAAAAGCAGGAGTTTCTATTGCAACGGTCTCCCGCGTGCTCAACAACTCTCCTTCCGTGAACGAGGATACTCGAGCTCGGGTAAAGGCTGCCGTTGAAGAGCTTGGCTACCAACGCAATGAGGTAGCCCGAGCCCTCAAAGTGCGTTCGACGCGTAGTATCGGGATCCTCGCTCCCGAGTTAACAAACTTCTATTTCATGGAAGTTGTAGAGGCGATCGGCCGCGTTCTGGCTGAACATGGTTATTCGATGATTGTTGCCTCCTCCCGAGGATCGTCCGAACAAGAAAAACTCAACCTTCAATCGCTCATCGAACGGAATGTGGATGGTCTTGTCGTGATGCCCGTTGGCTTTGAGGGAAATCACCTTCAAAACAAAGCCCTGAAGAACACTCCAATCGTAGTCCTTGACCGAAAGGTTGAAGGAATAGAAACCGATACGGTGATCACCGACAACCGCTACGGGATCAAAGAGGTCCTTAAAGGACTGGTCAATGAAGGACATACACGAATCGGATTTATCGGCGGCGATCTCACCTTCTTCACCGCCAAGGAGCGCTATTTGGGGTTCATCGATGGAATGAACGAGTTAGGTCTTAACGTGGATGAGAGATTTCTTTTCACTGAAGGGCTGATGCTTCAAGGCGATGGGTACGCCCAAATGAAGAAGGCGTTCTCTCAAGCAAATCCACCCAACGCCTATATCATTGCAAACGATTCCCTGCACATCGGCTCCTCAACCTTTGCTCTCCAAAACCTTAACTCCGAGGAGCGAAAGAACCTGGTCTTCGGAACCTTCGACTATCTGAGCTACGCCCCACTCTTGCGTTATGCCCACTACGCCGCCGCCCAGCGAATGGAAGAGATCGGGATTGAAACGGCCCAAATTCTCCTCAAACGGCTTAACGGGGATTTTTATGATTACCCCGAAATTGTCATGCTCCGCCCGGAAATAAAAATTCTTGAGTTCAATGGCGGTAAACCATTTAGCCATTATTCCTAATCTTTATTCATTTTCTGTTTACGTACCTCAGCAGGTAGTTTATTATGCCAAGAGAGGGGTCCGTTTTGAATGCACTAAAATCCAAGCTCTTTGAAGTACTTGCTTCGGTTCTCCCGATCGATGCCATTGTTTTGGTGCTTCACTTCACGATTACTCCGCTCGAAGGCCAACTGCTCGGGGCGTTCCTTCTCGGCTCGCTGTTGATCATCATCGGTCTTACGATCTTCCTCTTTGGAATCGATCAAGGCCTCAGCCCGATCGGTGAAGGCCTCGGATCCTCACTCGCCCACTCCAACAGCATCTTTCGCATCATCTTCTTCAGCCTTATCATCGGCTTCTTTGTCTCCTTTGCCGAGCCGGATCTTCGAATCCTCGCCCGACAAGTTGAATACGTCACCGGCGGCCAATTTCCCTCCCTGGCGATGGTGGTTGTCGTTTCGATCGGACTTGGGGTAATGATGACGCTGGGAATGGTTCGGATCGTCTCCAAGGTCCGAATTAAGTGGATCTTCCTTTTTGCCTATGGGATGATTCTGCTGCTTTCGCTCTTCTCCTCCTTTGATTTCATCGCAATCGCCTTCGATTCCTCCGGGGCGACCACCGGAGCGATCACCGTTCCCTTCATGCTGGCGTTGGCAACCGGTCTCACCGTCTATAAGAAGAGTGAAAAACACAGCGAAGCTGATAACTTTGGTTTGGTTGGTATCGCCTCAAGCGGAGCGATTATCGGAACACTGAGCTACGGACTTATCCGAGGCTTGGGTAAACTCCAAGGTAGTTTACCCACTGAAATGATCACCGAAGGAAGCTTGGGGGCTCTCTATAAGCCGATCATCGCTCCCTTGGCCCTCGATTCCTTTCTTTCACTGCTTCCGATCATTGTTCTCTATCTGCTCTTTCAGATCTTTTCCTTTAAGTACCCGAAGAATAAAGTCTTAGACATCACTCGTGGTGTGATCCTCACCTATCTTGGTCTTGTTATCTTTATGCTGGGGGTCAACGGCGGGTTTATGGCAGTAGGCAGCATCCTCGGTCGTAGTTTAACGCAGACAAACTCACCCTTCCTTATTTTGCTGGTTTCGCTGGGCCTTGGCTTGGCAACCGTTTTAGCCGAGCCGGCGGTCCACGTACTGACTGACCAAGTTGCCACGATCACGGCCAACTCCGTCCGGCGGGCTCTGGTATTCACCTTCCTTTCACTTGCAGTAGGGCTCGCTCTCTTCTTATCCGCCCTCCGAATCCTTGTTCCCTCGATCGAGCTGTGGATGTACCTGTTACCGGGGTTCGGGCTCACTGTATTACTTGCATTTTTCACCGACGATCTCTTTGTCGGAATGGCCTATGATGCCGGTGGCGTTGCATCCGGTCCGATGACTGCCAGTTTCAGCCTGGCATTTATCCAAGGGATCGCTTCGGCGGTACCGAATGCGGATGTAGTATCCGATGGGTTTGGAATGATCGCGATCGTCGCCTTGACACCGATTCTAGCCCTTGAAATTCTCGGTCTGCTCTACCGTAGAGCATTGAAGAACAAAGCCAAAGGGGGAGGTATATGAAGGCTCATATCCTGACCTGTATCGTTGGCGAGAGCCAGCGGCATAAACTTCACGGGATGCTGAAAGCTATTCCGTGTATCAGTGGGGTGAGTTTTGTCGGAACGGGTACGGTCCGAGGAGCCCTTGCCTCGTTGCTGGGTATTAAGGTTGAACGAAAAGAGATCGTCCACATCCTCATCTCAGAGGAGGAGAGCGCTGCGGCACTGATGCTCATCGCCAACGATCTGCACCTTGAAAAGAAAGGCAACGGGATTGCGTACATCACCACAACGGTTACCGCCAATGAATTGGAGGAAGATTCAATGTATCAAAAAATTACCGTAATCACCGAGCACGGCGAAGCGGAAGCAATCATGGATATCGCCCGAGCAGCGGGAGCTACCGGCGGGACGATCCTTCACGGCCGGGGGACCGGCGGGGCGATCGCCACTCGCCTCTTTGGTTTTGAAATTGAACCGGAGAAGGATGTATTGATCATCCTCTC
>CAYUHP010000072.1:0-9552 GCA_964444595.1 uncultured Sphaerochaeta sp.
CGACCGAATCCGAACCCATGGTGGCTCGCTCTTAGGTACGATTGTTGAAGGACACGTTCAAGGTGTGGGGCAGATCAACGTTGCCTACGCCAAAGATCCCGAAGGCAATATCCTTGAGGTCCAAGCGTGGGGCTAACTGATTTCAGCCCACCTTCGATCCATATCTTTAATGAGAGCTATTTGGTTGCGAGCGCGATCGATGTTATGCTGCACTCGCTCAATGCGATAGTACCGATCACCGTTGAGGTAGTCCGTGAGAAACCGAACAGCCATGATCTGGGTCATTGTCCGACCGGATTCTTTAAGAAGACGTTCCTCCTCGACTGTGAGAAACTGAGCCTTTGATCGGTATCCATCAAGAAGCGCGTTATACAAATCGGTATCAAATGCAACCAAAGCAAGATCCTCTTCATCTTCAAAGGCAAGCGAGGTAGCACTCCGAATCATATCGCCCGTGTCAAAGAGGATTGTACCGGGCATAACCGTATCAAGATCAATGATGCACAAACCTTCTGTTTTATCTTTACTGAAGAGTACATTTGAAATTTTGGTGTCGTTGTGTGTCACCCGTATGGGGAGCTTCCCCGCACTCATCAAATCACTGATGATGCAGCCTCGCTCTTTGTTGGCGTAGAGAAACTCCAACTCCTTGACAACATATTTGCTTCTCCCCACCCGATCGAGCCGAACCGCTTCATCCAGCTGGGCATAACGAACACGCATCTCATGGAAGTCTTCAATGGTTACCGATAACAATGAACCATCGAAATCAGCAAGCTGGCTTTGAAAGGTTCCGACACTTGCTCCGAGCAAAAATGCTTCATTTATATTTGAAACGGTCTCAATCGTTGTTACGTTGTCGATGTATCGATACGTGCGCCACACTCCGCCCTCGCGGTCCTCATACAGGGGAGCGCCATCGAGTGTTGGAACAACCTCAAGACAGCGCTGGGAGATATCGTCAAATTCGAGCTTGAGCTTTTCTTGAATGTGCTTCGTCACGAGGACGATATTGTGCATCATCGCTTCAGGGTTTTTGAATACATTTGTATTAATTCGCTGATGGGTGTATCTATGTAGGTGTTCTTTATCAACGCACTTCGAAAAGTATGTTTGATTCACGTGACCGACGTTGGTTTGCGAAACGGAATCAACGACACCTTGGACCCGAAAATTGGCGATGAGCGAATGAATCTGGTTAGGTAATATGGACATCGTATCTCCTCATAACGAGTACCATCATAGTAGATGTTTCAGCATCAAGATACCTATTTTTACTCCTCATAGATTCCTCTTTTTCCAAAGAATTGCATCTAAATTGTTTTAATATAATCAAATACCTACCCCCTTTCCTTTGATTCAATTTTACGCGATACTACAGTATCGCGCTGACAGGCGCCCAGGAGGCATTCGATGCAACATATACCACATACCCTCATCACAGTAATTGTGAATAAAGGCATGGCTGAAGAAGTTATGGAAGCTGCTCGAAGCGTAGGGGCAACCGGAGGAACGATCATCCCGGCTCGGGGAACCGGAAAGGAAGAAGACGTAAAATTCTTCGGATATCCATTGGTTCCCGAAAAAGATATGCTCCTGATTCTCGCCGGAGCTGATCAAACTGGCCGAATCTTGGAAGCCATAAACAACCTGCCCATCCTCTCCAAACCAGGCACCGGTATCGCGTTCTGCGTCGATGTTGAACGCTTTATGGTCTTTGGTGCTCCACAAAATAGTATCTTCTAACTCAAAATTGAGTAGACAATACCCCGCTCGCATGTAAAAATACACTCATGGGAAATTTGTCAAAAAGACCATTTTTTGTTCGAATCGCTGGCCCTACTTGGGGCCGTTGGATTACCCGTCGGAATGGGGTTGTTGGCAATGGTCTTGAAAAGATGGCAACAATTGATGGACCGTTCTTAGTGTTGTGCAACCACACCCACACCCTCGATCCGTTCTTTGTGTCAGCCCTAAGCCCAGTACATATTCGCTGGGTAGCTGGTGCATACCTGTTTAAACTTCCCTTCTTGAGCATGCTGCTCCACCACCTCGTCGGTGCGATTAGTAAACAGCAAGGGCGGAGCGATATGCACACGTTAAGGCAAATCTCCGCCGCCTTTAAAAAAGGAGATGTGGTGGGGATCTTTCCTGAAGGCACCCGAACGTGGGATGGGGAACCGATGGGCTTTGACCAAGGGCTCGCCAAACTGATAAAGCTCCTTAAAGTCCCCGTGGTTCTTCTTAACTTTGAAGGACTGTATGCGATCAAACCAAGGTGGAGTAGGTTTCGCCGAAAAGGTGCCGTGAGTCTCACCTTTAAGAGCTTGTTGAGCGTCGAAGAAGCTCAAAAGCTGAGCGTCAATGACTTATATAACCACCTCAACACAGAATTAGGCTTCTCCTTTCGAACGTGGCAACATCACGCAAAGGTCAGGTTTTCCGGCAAGAGAGGTGCCGAAGGGGTAGAAAAAACCCTCTACCTCTGCCCTTCGTGTACTAAAGGCTCAACGATTACCAGTAAAGGTCGAACGATCAGTTGCACCAACTGCTCCCTCTCCTACACCCTCAATGAGTACGATCGCCTTGAGAACAACGCCGAAGGAAAGCCAATTTTTGAAGACATCGCTGCGTGGCGCGAATGGCAGCACTCCTACCTCATCGCCCAGAATCCTGCATTTCCCGATGATCGTGGAGTCCTCTTTCAACAAGGCGATGAAACAAAGCTTATCACAATTACCCGAGCATTCACCCTCCGGCTTGAACGGAACCAGATGACCCTTTCGACCTCTGAGCAAACCTATCATTTTGCCTACGATGATATCACCTCAATGATTATTAACGCCAAAAATACGCTTGAGTTTTACTGCTGTGGGATCTTGTATCGAATTAGAATTGGATCAAATCTATCGATTCTCAAATATGTAGAGTACTATCAATCTTATAAACCAGAGGAGGCTACATCATGAATTGGAATTTTTTCTTTCATGTAGGCATCATTTCATTTGCCCTCTTACTCTCCGCACTCATCCGAGCCCGGGTAAAGTTCTTCCAGCGCTACCTCATCCCCCCACCGATCCTTGCCGGACTCCTTTTGTTGGTGTTCTACAACTTCGGTGCCCCCAAGCTTGGCCTGAGGAGCGACTTCCTCGGGGACTTGGTCTATCACCTGCTCAATATCTCCTTTATCTCGATGCTTCTTCGCGTTACGCCCAAGGCAAAGGTAAAAGACCAAGCTAGGCGAACGCTCGCGGCAAACGTAACAGCGGTGATGGGTCAGTACGGTCTTCAAGCGCTCTTTGGCTTGGTTGTCACCGCCTTACTTATCGCCTTCTTTGATAAGAATCTCTTCCCGGCGATTGGCTATACCCTGCCCCTAGGCTTTGAGTTAGGCCCCGGGCAGGCATATTCAATCGGGATGGGATGGGAACCAATGGGCTTTAGAGGAGCCTCCTCCGTCGGCTTAACGATGGCGGCGATTGGCTTTCTTGTCGGCTCCTTTGGTGGAGTAGTTCTCATCAACCAAGGGATTAAGCGCGGCTGGATCGCCAAAGGTGATGCCAAACGAATCGACAATAAGAGTGTTCGAACCGGATTCTTCAGTCGTTTAGAGAGCGAACGACCGATTGGGGCGTATCTTTCCACCGATGGAGAAGCCCTGGATTCCTTCACCTACCACATAGCAATTGTGATGCTCACCTACCTCATCAGCTGGGGCTTTTTGACCGGCCTTTCCGCTCTGCTTGGCCTCATCGGCCCGATGGGTACCGAACTTGCCGATTCACTGTGGGGGATCAACTTCATCTTCTCCTCCTTCTGTGCCCTTGGAGTAAAGATGCTCATGCGAGCGACAGGGATCGAAACCACGATCGATAACGCCACGTGTAACCGAATCAGCGGCCTTTCAGTCGACCTGACCGTTGCCGCAAGCTTAGGGGCGATCAGCCTCGTTGCTGTAAAGGGTTACTGGGTCCCGATCCTGGCCCTTTCGGTTACCGGAATCATCATTACCACCCTTATTCTTCCCTGGTACACCTCCCGCCTCTATGACGACCATCAGTTCCTTCGAATGTTACTCCTCTATGGTACGGCAACCGGAACGTTGCCCACTGGCTTGGCTCTATTACGAGTGGTCGACCAAGAGTTTGAAACCCCAGTTGCTACCGACTACCTCTATTCAGTGGGAATCGTCTTTATTCTGGCGATCCCGTTTATTCTGACGATCAACCTTCCAGCGTTTTCGATCACGAAGAACAACCCAAGTCTCTTCTATCTCACGATCCTCATCGCCGGTCTCTACCTGGTGGGATCGTTTGTCTCCTACCTTCTGATCGCAAAAAAGAGGTCGTTTATCCAACCAAAGAAACTCTTCTTTGTTGAGTAGATTGAGGCGCTTCTTGGATCAAGAAGCGCTACTTTTATCTCTAAAGGTGACGTTACTCTTCAAAAGGTCACATATATTACCTTAATTCCTCGATTTAGCCCCTGTATTGGGTTGTTCAACGATTGTCAAAGGGGCTAGTATCGAGGCGGTGACGTGCATGAAATCCAGAATATCGATAAAAACTAAACCATATATAATGATATTCCCTGCCCTCTTGTTGGTGGTGCTCTTTAGCTATATCCCCTTCATTCTTACCCTCTTAAACAGCCTGCACGCAGTCTCCTTAAGCGGTAAACGCCTTGGGTTTGTCGGACTCTCCAACTACCAGCGCCTCTTTAGCAGTCAATCATTCCACGCAAGTCTTTCAAATACGATTCGCTTCACCCTGCTCTTTGTACCAACGAACATTACGATCACCCTGTTGGCCGCCACCCTCTCCAACCGAAAAGGCTGGCTGGCCAACCTCAACCAAATCTTTTTCTTTCTTCCGATGGCGGTGGGGTTGAGCAGCATGTTGATGATCATCAAGATGATGTTCAATCCATCGATTGGAATCGTCAACCACCTCACCGGTGTTCATATTCAATGGTTTAACAACCCCAACGCAGCGATGGCCCTCCTGGTTATCGCTGGAGTCTTTCTTGATATCGGTTTTGACTTCCTGCTTTTCAGTGCGGCGTTGAGAAACGTACCCAATGACTTGAAGGAAGTAGCAAGAATCAATGGAGCAAATGGGTTTCAAATCTTTCGTCACTTAGAGCTACCGCTCATCGGACCGACACTGATCTTCATCATCGTTACCAACATCAAGGATGCGATGCTCATCAGTGCTCCGGTGCTTATTCTCACCGAAGGCGGTCCCTTCCGCTCCACCCAGACGCTGGTGTATCAGATGTACTTGGAGGGGTTTAAGAGTGGAAACTACGCCCTCGGCTCGGCGATCGCGATTGTTGTGTTTGCCCTTACCTTCATCGCCTTATTAGCGCTCTTACACTTTGAGCGAAGGAGGATTTACTACCAGTGAAAACCCTCCGCGCTACCCTTTCAACCCTTCTTTCTCTTCTCATCGTTTTTCCAATTCTTTATTCGATCAGTGCATCCTTTTTCCAATACACTGACTTCACCGCCCTACCAGCCCGGCTCTTGCCCTCCAGTTTGAACCTCAGCAATTACGTCCGATCCTTTGCGGAATCTTCGTTGGCTCGTTTCCTCTTTAACAGTTTACTCACTTCAATCGTGGGAACCCTCTTGAGGATGACGATCTCGATTCTGGCTGCCTACACCTTCTCCTTCTTCTCCTTCAAAGGCCGAAACGCCCTCTTTATCATCATCGTTGCCACGATGCTCCTTCCCCCCGATGCGCTCATCATCGCGAACTTCACGACAATTCGGGCGCTCAGGCTCACTGATACCTACTTAGGGATTATCTCCACCAGCTTGCTTGCCCCAACGCACATCTTTATGCTCCGCCAATACTTTCGGATGATGAGCGTTGAATACCGCGAAGCAGCCCTCATTGAAGGCTGCTCCGATTCGCGCTTCCTCATGACGCTGTTGATGCCGATGAGTATGGCAGTAGTACTCACCTTAGCGATTCACTCCTTCTCCACGATCTTCAATGACTATCTCTGGCCGCTTCTTGTAACAAACAAGACGTCGATGAGAACCGTCCAAGTCGGTCTGACGATGATGGGCTTCAGTGAGAACCTCGATTACGGGCCGCAGTTTGCCGCGATCACCCTCCTCATGGCCCCGATCCTCATCGCCTTTATCGCCCTGCATAAACCAATTAAAGAGAGCGTGTCTACACGCTTTACCGGGAGGTAACCGTATGAAACGTTTTATCACAATAGCTGTTGTTGTCCTCCTTGCAACAACATCAATCTTTGCCCTCGGGCAGAAAGAGAGTTCAGGGTATACCACGATTACGTGGTGGCACCCCAACTCTGGCCTCGCAGGATCAGCAAGCGAAGCGCTGATCAAGACCTTCAACCAAACCGTTGGCGAGGAGTTGAAGATTCGCGTTGAGGGGGTATATCAAGGGAAGGCCAATGATGTACTGACCAAGCTTAAGCCAATCCTTCAATCCAAGGATCAACGCGATCTGCCTGACCTTGCCCAACTGGATGGTTCGGCGGTCTTAGATATTCGCGATTCAACCCAACTTATTACGATGGATGAATTGGCCAAGAATGATCCTACGTATCTTGAAAACATCGTTGAAGCAACGCGTCTTTCAGTAACGTACCAAGATAAGATGCTGGCGATGCCATTTAACTCATCAACGATTCTTCTCTACTACAACAAAGATGCGTTTGCCAAAGCAGGAATCAGTGAACCTCCGCGAACGCTCACTGATGTAGCGACAGTTTCTGCCAAGCTGAAGCAAACTGACGATAAGGGACGAACTACGTTCTGGGGGATCGCAAACGTTCCCACCAGCTATGAGATGATGGTGTGGATCGGTCAGCAAAACGGACTGACCTACCTCACTGACTTTGAGAATGGGCACACTGGAGACCCTACCCGCGTGCTCTTTGATGAGAACGGGTCGATGGTCAACTTTTTGAATAAGTGGCAAGCGATCTACGATACCGGGTCGTTAAACAACCTCACCAGTGACCTCAACGGAGCGTTTGCATCTGGTCAGGTTGCGATGATCCTCGCTTCAACGAGCAACCTCGCCACGATCGTTTCGATGGTTGGCGACCGCTTTGAAGTCGGTGTTGCCAACATGCCGATGGTTGATGAAGCGGCAACCGGCGGAGTAAATGTCGGTGGTGGTGCGATCTGGGCGTTTGATAATGGTAAGGGCAATGAGTGGGCAATTTGGGAGTTCCTCAAGTTTGCCACCAGCGCCGAAGAGCAGCTGAAGTGGCACATCGCCACCGGCTACTTCCCAGTAAACGTCCACACCTATGACCTTGCAGCCTATAACACTCACCTTACAAACAATCCGCTCTTTGGAGTTGCCAGTCGCCAGCTGTTGGACTCAAACCCGAAGCTTCAAGGTATTTGGGTTCCCAATGCCTATCAGATCTACTATGCGTTCCAATCAGGAATCTTGAAGATGCTGGAGGAGAGGCAGTCGCCAGAGGCGGCAAGTAAGGCGATCGCCAATGAAATCAACGGGTATCTGACGGAGTATCACCTGATGCAGGCTCAGTAGAGCAGCGGCAGATATACCAGCTGAAATGGGGACTTACGTCCACAACCGAGATGGAGGAGAAGATCTCTTCCATCTCTTTTTTTGGTTCTTTAATAAAGTTGAAGTAATCACCACCCTCCGCCCACTCGATGATCGTGCTCACCGGGTGGCGACGGCTGTTGTAGTCGTGGATGATGACGGTTTTCTTTGCGATTCGTTTTAGCTCTTCGTAGAAGCGAAGTCGATCAGGTCTTTTCAAGCCATGGGCTACATGGCTGGCAAAGACTAGATCAAAGCTTTTATCCAAAAATGGCAGTCCTGACACTCCATTGGCCAAGATGAATTCAATCCCTTGGCCGTGTGTCTTTCTTCGAGCAACACGAAGCATTCCTTTGGTAGCATCCACCCCGGTTGTTTGAATGCCGCGCTCGGCGAGGACGGAGCACAAGGCTCCCGTTCCACAGCCGACATCACACGCAGAAACAATTACATCCAGTTCATGACTATGCTCTTTTAATATCGCTTCGAAACGGCGTTTTTGATAGGAGAAAAACCAACCATAGATTCCACTGATCCAATGAAAGAGCATCTTAGCTGTCCTTAAATCGGCACTTATCCTTGAACGTGCACTCCAAGCACTCAAGTCCCGGGCACTCTTGGAAGGAGGCAGTAGACTCGAGTTGAGCGATCCGCCACGACAGGTCCTCTACCCGTCCGTTAATCTCCGTTCTCCGTTCTAGCACTTCACTGAGTTTGTTGCGGTATTGCCGCAGCAACTCCAGCCTTCTTCGCTCACCAGTGCTGTCTTCACTGCCCATACTGATGATATCCCCGATCTCCCGAAGCGTAAAATCTAAGTCCTTGAGTTCAGCGATCCGGTTCAAATAGACTACTTCTTTGTCGGTGTAGTAACGCTGGCCGCCCGGCGAACGCAAGACAGTCTTCAGCAGGCCCAACGATTCGTAGTGCCGAATCGTTCGGACCGTCACATTACACTTTTCAGCGAGTTCGCCAATTCGATATATATGCTGTTCCATCTCCCGTTCATAGTACCACACCACCACTCTTTAAAGCAAAACCCCAACCCTTCGCCCATAGGAAGTATGAGATACACAATAACCCAACCCCACGACAAACGGATCAAAGAGATGGAAGTGCATGATCGCCCTCGCGAGCGGATGGCCGCCCGTGGCGCTCAGGCCCTGAGCGACCAAGAGCTACTGGCGATTCTTATCGGCAGCGGAAACAAGGAACGCTCAGTTACCACGATCGCCCGCGAGGTGATGGAGCTCCTTGATCGCAAGAGCCGAGTTTCGCAAGAGGAGATCACATCAATTCCTGGTCTCGGCCCGGCAAAGGCCACGATCATCATCGCTGCCCTTGAGCTTGGAAGACGCCGCCTTCCGGCGAAGCGAAGGCAGATCAACACCCCCAGTGACCTATACCCCTTGGTTCGACACTACGCCTCACGAATGCAGGAGCACTTTCTGGCGATCAGTCTTAATGGTGCTCAAGAGGTCCTTTCGATCAACGTATGTTCGATCGGTTTGGTAAACCGGACGATCGTTCACCCTCGCGAGGTCTTCAGTGAACCCCTAGCCCAACGAGCTACTGCAGTTGTTGTTGCCCACAACCACCCCAGTGGAGTGCTTGAGCCAAGTAAGGAAGACCGTGATGTAACAAGAAGACTAAAACAGGCAGGAGATATTTTAGGTATTCCTATCCTCGATCACCTGATCTTCAGTGAAGAGGGTTTCATCTCTTTATTGGAGGGGAATATGTTTTGATTCTCGGATCTCGTAATCCAACACGTAGATTAAAGGAAGTGGCTTCAATGAGCCTGACTGCCCTTCTTCTTAATTAATCAAAATTTAGTAGAGGGGATTCCCATACGAACACTTATCTTTGTTGAAGAACTACTCATATGTTGCACACAAAGAAAATAAAACTGAGAAACACTTAACCCCTTAATTCCCGCCTAATTTATCACGAGGCTTAATCAGGCAACGGAATATCTAGT
>CAYUHP010000073.1:0-9195 GCA_964444595.1 uncultured Sphaerochaeta sp.
GACACTGCTTTGCAACAACATCTAAAACTAACCTAAAGCCCAGCATGAAGGATTACCACACAATAGTCAAGAGAAAAATAAGTATCCCCATATTGGATATATGATTATCGGTAGTGCCAATAAGAGATTTAATCTCTTTTAAACATTCTTAACTTCCCAGGTTCTTATCTATGTTGACGAAAAGAGTTTGCATCACTATAGTTGTCGTTAGCAATTATTGATACATGAAACTACTTGGAGGACCCCATGCTCGACCTATGCGCCATCCGCCGACTGCAAAGCGCCTTGCGTTCATTCGAAGAACAGCTCAAAGACGAAACCGGCCTCTCCTTTAATGACGCCCTTCTTATGTGTGCGGTGGAGAAGGGAATTACTGAACCATCGGCGCTGGCGAAAGAGTTAGAACTTTCCCCCTCGCGCCTGACCCGTGTTATTGATAGCTTAGAAGCTCGAGCGTTAGTCCAACGAACTCTTTCCATCACCGATCGAAGGAGCTTACGAATCAGTTTAACCGAAGCGGGAGAAGAGCTTGTTCAAGCCTACAGTTGCTGCGAACTCCAACTACCCGAAGAATTAGCCTTTACCCAGGAGGAATCATGGCAACGTATGTAATAGTCGGCGGTGTAGCCGGCGGAGCGGGAGTGGCTGCTCGGCTCAGACGCCGCGACGAGCAGGCAGAGATCATTATCTTCGAACGAGGCGAGCACATCAGTTTTGCAAACTGTGGCCTACCCTACTACGCTGGCGGAGTGATCGAGAATCGATCATCCCTCTTTGTAATGACACCTCAAATCTTCAAAACAACCCTCAACGTCGAAGCCCGCGTCAACAGCGAAGTGGTGAGCATCGACCGGGAAGCAAAGCGTGTTACAGTTCGAAACGTCAAAGACGAGAGTACGTATACACAAAACTACGATCATTTGATCCTCTCACCGGGAGCCACCCCGATTCGACCCCCGATTCCCGGGATCGAACATCCTTCGATCATGACCCTGCGCTCAGTCAGTGACATCGACCGAATCAAAACCTTTGTCGATCGCAGTGAAACAAAACGAGCGGTGGTGATCGGGGGAGGATTCATCGGAGTAGAAATGGCGGAAAACCTCAAGCATCGCGGCTTGGAAGTTTCCCTTGTTGAAGCGTTGGAGCAAGTGATGAACGTCATCGACTACGATCTTGCTGCCGAAGTTCAACAGCACATGAGAAGTAAAGGCGTCGAGCTCTACCTCAAGGATGCAGTCAAAGGGTTCAGTGATACCAATGGATCAGTCTCCGTTGAATTGGAGAGTGGAAAGGTCATTGAGACCGATTTGGTAATCCTCTCGATTGGAGTCCGCCCGGATACCGGCTTCCTAAAAGAGAGCGGAATCACCCTTTCACCGTGGGGAGCAATCGTGGTGGATGAATACTTTACCACCAACGACCCCGCAATTCGCGCCCTCGGAGATGCGATCTGCTTTACCTGCCCCCTTACTGACCACTCGATCACCGTCCCCTTAGCGGGCCCGGCAAACAAACAAGCCCGTCTTTTAGCGGATGCCCTGGTTGATGGAAACAAGAAACCCTACAAGGGAACGATCTCCACTGCGATTGCAAAAGTCTTCGACCTTACCGTCGCTTCCACCGGTCTTACCGAAAAAGGCCTTATCGCCTCAAACCTTCCCTATCGAAGCGCCGTAACTCACACCTCAACCCACGCTGAATACTACCCCGGCAACCTCTCCTTGAGCCTGAAGATCCTCTTCCACCCCACAAGCGGAAAGATCTGGGGCGCCCAAGCGGTCGGCTACGACGGAGTGGATAAGCGAATCGACGTGATCAGTGCCTTCATCGGAATGGAAGCAACAGTGCACGATCTCGCAGAGTTCGAGCACGCCTACGCCCCGCCCTTCTCCAGTGCAAAGGACCCGGTGAATATGGTGGGCTTTATCGGAGTGAACGCGCTTGAAGGAATCTCAAACCCCATTAGCTGGCGCCAGCTTGGCGAGCTACTCGACCAAGGGGCGGTCATCCTCGATACCCGCAGTGAGATGGAAGCGATGGGCGGAATGCTCCCCGGTTCGATCAATATCCCCAATACCCGGCTTCGAGAGCGGATACACGAAGTTCCGAAAGGTAAGCCGATCATCACCACGTGTGTAATGGGAGTACGGGGCTATTTAGCGGAGCGGATTCTACGCGAAAATGGTTTTGATGAGGTGTACAACCTCACTGGAGGACTTCGTTCTTACGTTACCGCAGTAAGTGAGCTTGCTCGACTGAACTAGTAGTGCGGCGGCTTTTCTGGGCCGCCTTCGCTTGCTTATCGGCCCGAAGTCAAGGAGGCTTTATACCTATCACGCCAGGGGCAGTCTATTGGCTAAATGCGGAACTTTCACTGATTACCAGGTGTAGAGGAATCAAAGGGTTTAGTGAGGTGAGAGAACGCCCTTCTAATACTCTTGATAGGTACTCCACCGCGTGCGCGCCTAATTCGAGACGCTCATTAGTCCATCGAGTCCAGTGGGGGTGTGAGAGAGTCCAATCATCCTCCAATACTACAGCCCATACGTCAGTTCCAAGCGTGAGGTTGTTTTTTTTCAAGAGGCGTTCAAAGGAGTCGAGTAAGCCAAGGCGTGCAATAACGAAAACCTTGTGATGAACAACTTCCAAAAATTCTTCTTGGCTCACGCGATTGCGTGCATCAGTTTGAACTGTGATAACTTCTAGATTTCTGGCTTTTGCTTCTTCAATAAGAAACTTACGTTTATCTAAAAGGGGTTCATATTCGGGATCGGCTCCTTGAACATACACTAATGTATTTGAAACACACCGTCCTTTTAGATGATCAACCATTTGTGTTATGACTTTGTGATAATCAAACGTTACCCAATGGGTCTTGGCTCCGGCAACTTCACGTCGTCCAACAAACACAAGAGGAAAGTTAGCCTTCACCAAATATTCAATCCCTTTATCATCTCGATCAACTCCAATCATTACTGCCCCATCTGCAAGAGCGATCCGACTCGTATTTTCCTGAGTGGGCCGATTGTTAAGAATCAAAATATCATATCCAAGTTTCTCCGCATGTTCCTGTACTCCAACAAAGAACCGGTAAAACTCATTCTCTGCTTCTACTGGAAAAATCTGCTCATATGTGAAAACAGCGATGAGTGACCGCTCTCCACTTTTAAGCTTTCTTGCCGCCATATTTGGGATATATCCAAGTTTAGCAGCACATTCTAGCACTTTTTTCCTTGTCTGTTTGCTAATCCTGATATTTGTTCCCTCTTTGGGATTCAAGACTGCTGATACTGAGGCATAGGATACTCCTGCAGTTTTTGCCACATCCTGAAGAGTAACCCGTTTAAATTCACTCATCCCAAAAAAGCTCCCCCATTACGGAGTTTCGCATGAAGCACATCAATTGGAATATCATGTAAGCCGACATTTTCTTGAACTGCAACAGCAACGGCTGTACCGGCTCCTTGCCCAATTGCACCGCACGATGGGCTTACCCGTAAACTTGCGTGAGCCTCAAATTCACAACTTATATTTCTGCCTGCAGCAAGAACATTTTTCACAGTATCATTAAGCAAGCTTCTCAGTGGAATTGTGTAGTACCCACCATCTCGGAGAAATGTCGTTTGAGTATCTTCACCATCAGGCGAATGTATATCCACCGGATATCCACAAGCAGAGATGGCATCTTCAAACTGTCGCTCCTGAATCAAGTCTTCTAACAGTACCCGATATGTACCTTTCAACCTGCGCGAACTTCGAATTCCTATCCGTGGACCTGAATAGGTCAATCGAGCCTGACTAAAACCGGGAATATTACCTTTTAAAAATGCATATAATTCCCAGACCTGACGTCTGCCTTCAAGTTCAGCCTCAGTCAACTGCACAGGATCTACAGGATTTTTATTCAAAACACGAGTCATGTTCACAATTACTTCATTACGTGCATTCGTTTCAAAGCATAATACAATATCACGATCAAAAGTTATTTCTCCGCTTCTCATAGCCTCACGCATACGATCTTCAAACCCGGAGAATGAAAGTCTGATCGCACTGTGCTGAAGACCTGCTTTAGGAGCGAGGAAAGGAAATAAATGTACTTCCTTATCCATAAGATCCCTAATCACTTGTAAATCAACATCGACCAATTTGAAATTCATCGTCATAGGCTGATCTTTTCCATCCGAAGCACGTCCCTGCTCATATGGAATACCAGCCATCGCTATTAAATCGGCATCACCTGATGCATCTAGGAAATATTTTCCGCTGACAGTGAACATATTTCCGGCACAGACGCAAGTCACTTTGTTAAGCACGCCATTTTCTGGATGGGCTTCAACAACGCTTGTATGAAAAAGCAGTTCAACTCCTGACTCTAAACACATGAGTTCAATTTCATGCTTCATTCCTTCCGCATCAAAAGGAGTTACTGTATACGTGTACCCGGTTGAATCGGGAATATGCCCAACAGAGAGCTTCTTGGCAACCATTCGCTGAATCAACTCATCAATATATCCTCTGACTACTTGTTTTTCACCAGCGTGAAACGTCATCATCGGCCCGGTGCCGCACGCAGTAAGCGTTCCACCAAGGTACCCCTCCTCTTCCACAAGAAGAACCGAAAGGCCTTCACGAGCAGCCGAAACTGCAGCCATTGATCCAGCGACACCTCCACCGACCACAACCAAATCATAATATCTATTCATTTTTTCAGTCATAAACATTGGACTCCTTTTATTTCAAGCCTGATCCAACCATTGCGTTGGAGACTTTACGCTGGAATACGAGGTACACCGCCATAATAGGAATTACAGAAAGCGTTGTTGCTGCAAGCTGGAGATTCCATTGCGGTAACCCATATGTATCATTAAAATTGGTAAGGGATAAGGGCAACGTGTATTTTTCAAGAGAATTGATGAATACGAGTGGCTCCAAATACGTATTCCAAACAGAAATAAACGCCAAGATCGCCGCAGAGCTCAATACTGGCAATGCGATTGGAAGCATTATTTTTCTGAAGATACCAAAAGCCCCCAATCCATCAATACGGGCTGCTTCCTCAAGTTCAGCAGGAACCGTTACATAAAACTGACGTAACATAAACGTTGAAAATGCACCTTGACTTGCAAAGATTGGTAACATGATTAAAGGAAAAAGCGAATCGTAAGCACCAATCTTCCTCATCTGAAAGAAGAGTGGAACAATTGTAACTTCTATTGGCATCATCAGTGCGGTTAATAGAAAAAGGAACGCAATATGCTTCCCCTTAAAGCGGATTCGGGCAAATGAATACCCCGCTAAGGCTGACAACAAAACATTACCAATTGTACCGAGTGCTGCAACGAGTAACGTATTGATATAATGCCGCCCAAATGGTTGTACTTTGAATATTCTTAGGTAATTTGAAAACTGCCATGATGTTGGGAGTAACCGTGGCTTTCCAAAAATTTCAGCAGCGTTATTTAACGAATTCACCACCATCCACCAAAGGGGATAGATAAAAATCAACGAGAGTGCGATAAGCAACACCCAATACAAAACTACGTTCACTGTTTTTTCAGAGTTCATAGAAAGATATCCTCCTTCGTGAGCCCCACTGAATCACAGTAAGCACAAGTATAATTATAAAGAGTACAACTGCTAATGCAGACGCAAACCCAGTTTCAAACATTTTAAATGCCTGGTGGTAGATATAGAAAACCATAACGATGGTGGATCCTTCCGGCCCTCCATCTGTCATCAGCTTTATTGTATCAAAGACACGCATTGATCCGATAACAGTGATTATTGTAACCATCATGATTGTAGGCATAAGGAGCGGCAGTTTAATCTTCCAAAAAAGACTGAACCTCTTTGCTCCATCAATTCGTGCAGCCTCAATCACCTCATTTGGCATATTGAGGACAGCTCCGATAAAAATAAGGACGTTCATTCCCAAGTTCTTCATTACTCGAACAACAATGACACTTGCCATCGCCCAACCTTTTTCAAATAACCAGTTTGGTCCCTGGATCCCAACCAGTGATAGAAACCAATTTATTGGACCTGAATCTCCCCCTTGTAAGAGATATTTCCAGACAATTGCCCATGCTACCCCGGAGGTAACGACTGGCAAGAAAATGATCGATCTAACAAACGACACACCCTTATAGTTGCCCCCCAAATAGAGGGCAAGTAACAAGCTTAATATCAAGTTTAATGGAACCACCCCCGCACTGAATACGAGAGTGTTACCTAACGACTTCATGAAAAGTGGGTCGTTCATCAACGTACGATAGTTCTCTAAGCCTACAAAAACCTTAGTTCCGAAAAGAAGATTTCGATTTTGTAGGCTATAGAGAAACACTGAGAGAAGGGGTACAAGGACGAAGAAGACAAACCCAATCATCTGAGGTCCGATAAACGCCCATCCAACCAGAGCTTCCTGTCTATGTAAGCGCTTTAGTGTTTGCTCTTTCTTCACCATCTCACCCCCACCCTTACATGTATTTTGCGTATACAGCGGCTACTTCATCCATGATTGCCTTGACATTTGCATTTGGCTGCCAAAGCTTATCAAAGACAATTCTGGATTCAACTTCAATCTGAGGATATTTCACGTGGCTGGGTAACACCCGTCCAGTCTTAATTGAATCAGCAACTGCAGCCTGCATTTGTTCTTTACTCACACTCGCATTTGAGGTGAGGAACGCTTCAGAATCCAGAACCGATTTTCTAGCCGGGGGCCAAATTCCTGCCATAGCTGCAACTGAAGATTTGTTTGTCATATATGCAACCAACTCAGCAGCGATCTTGGTGTTTTTACCTTTAGAATGAGCTCCAAGAGCGGCTTGTCCAATAACCGGAGATTCGCCCTTTGGCCCGAATGGCATCGGAGCAAGGCCCCAAGCAAACCCAGACTCATTCAGCTTAGAGACACGGGAAATTTGTCCAACGGTCATCGCCGCCCCACCACTGAAGAAGTCGCTTTGACTTCCGGGAGGAACAACTGAGCTGTCTTTATAAAGCATGTCATGGAAGAACTGTACCGCAGCTACTGACTCGGGTGTATTGATAAGAACTTTACCGTCTTCACTCCAGAAATCACCACCATACGAACGAATAATTGGAGCAAGATTGTGAATAATCCGTGCACCATAGCCTTGGGCGTCAACAGTCTCATAGCCCCACACACCAGTCTTATCCTTGATTTGCTTACTCACCGCTTTGAATATGTCCCAATTCCAAGCACCTTCTGCAGCGTATTGCTCTGGATTTTTCACTCCGGCTCGGGCAAAAAGATCCTTGTTATAAAGGATAAAGAAAGGGGATGTCGAAAAAGGAATCGCATACACGGTATTTCCTTTGCTCCACAGCTCAAGCGCATCTGCCGAGATGTCCTGCGGATCATAGTACTTCATCCCTTCATTCAGCGAAGCCAACAATCCACTTTCAATGAAAGCAGGTGCAGAAGTTTCTAGAACCCAAAACAGATCAGGTCCACTACCACCTTGCAGTTCAAGCAGCAGCTTTGTGTTGTATTCGTCAAAAGGAATTGACTCAAATGTTGCCTTAATTTCAAGTCCTTTTTCTTTCGCAAAACCTTGCACAAAAGAATCCAATAAAGCTAGTTGATCAGGATTGCTTGTCCACGTTGCGATGGTCAATGCCAATGGCCCCTTAGCTGCACTCTCTTTTGCTCCCTGACTGAGGAGAATCGGAGAGACAAGCAAGAGTACAATAACAAAAACCACAATTGTTTTTACACGGATTTGTTTCATACTTTCCTCCATTTTGATTTGATTAATCATTTAATCATCATCTGCATGGTATCCTTTCATTACTCATCCGTCAAACATTATTTTTAAATCGATATCTGGAATAAGAAGCGTCAAAAAAGGAGTCGAAGGTAATTCGTTGTATTAAACAGGCGAAATCGTGTTCATTTACACAGTTTTCACTAACGGTTTTGAGAGGATGACTTTCGTGAAATATTCGTTCCTACGTTACCGCAGTAAGTGAGCTTGCTCGACTGAACTAGTAGTGCGGCGGCTTTTCTTCGCTGTTCTCACGGTCTTCGGCAAGATCGACGATTCGTCGTTCGAGTTTTTCAATAACGCTCTTTAGGCGATCGAGTTCCATCCCCTGTTCGGTTACGACAGTGTTGAGGGTCTCAATCGTCTCTTGAGCATAGGTCAGTTGCATCTCTACAGTGATTAGCCTTTCATCCATGGAGGGAGTATAGCACATCAAGCTGCTTTTGGTATGCTTTGATGACCGGATCAAGGAGTTCGCGCTTCTCGCCCGGGTAAGTTTCGTGGAACATCCCCCCATGGTAGGTCAGCGTGAAACCACCCGAGGCCCCTCCGGCGGTAATCGCCTCAAGAAGAGAACATGATTTGGCCCCTTGGGCGATGATCGAAGCGACCACGCCCCCAAGGAAGTTATCGCCACAGCCGGTGGTGTCTTTGCGGAGCTCAGGCTTTTCTTCCAACAGCTCATCGACGTAGGCGCAAACCGGATAATGCGTCAGGGGTGTATAGCCGAAGATACTCCCCTCTTTTGACCAAGTGAGGATCTCCTTTGATCCGTGGGTAATGATTCCCGCACTAACACCCGCTGCATCAAAGTAGGCGGCAGCTCGCTCAAGGTCCCCTTCTCCGCTCATCCGCTGAGCTTCAAGGGCATCACACACCAAGAGATCAACAAACGGATAAGCACTCTCTTCTCCGAACGGCCAACGCCCACTCGAAGAGCGATACTCATTCATGAAATCAAAGACCGTACCGACGATCGTCAGGGCCCCTTCGGCTTTAGCTCGGCGCAGGGCCTGATCGATCCTGCTATGGAACGCCGGCCACAGGGCGGTTCCTCCAAAGAGAACGACATCACTTTGATAGGCACGGTCACTGATATCCGCCTCGATGATGTGGGCGGCGGAGCCTAAGAGGTTCACAAAGGTCCGTTCGCCTTTTCCACCGTGAGCATGGATGTCATTGAGCACATAGGTAGTTGGGGTATGTTCGCCCTCTAAGACGAGAAAGTTCGGCTCGATGACCGTCTTGGCGATATGCTCTTGGACCAGTTGGTATTCAATGTCATCCCCGCCGACACCATAGAAGTGAAAGGTGTGGGGCGAGTCGTACAGGAGTTGGGCGGCATGGATGAGGGAGATGATCGCCGGACCGCCGATATTCTCAATCCCTTCTTCGCGGT
>CAYUHP010000074.1:0-9095 GCA_964444595.1 uncultured Sphaerochaeta sp.
TCGAACTACATACGACACGCTCAAAGGTGGGCGCTTCATTTTGTTGAGCACAAAACAGACTATTAAAGAAAAAGATCTTAAAGCAAGAGAAAACAATCGTCAGCTGAGTCAAGAATATGAGAGCAAAGGCCTTGATTTACCCCCAGGTAAACGTAAAAGGCGAATTGATAATGAACTGAGACTTAAACGGCTCATGGAGGTCAATAGAGACCTTAACACTGCGTACGTGTTGCTAGAGCAATTCAAGCTTGCTTATCAAGTGGATGATAAAGATGAATTACAGCAGGGGATGCAGCTGTGGTGTTCTGTTGCTCGTAAATCCAAAGTACCTGAGCTCATACGCTTTGCCCAAACAATTGAGCGACATATGGAGGGCATTACTAATCATGCTAAGCATCCTATAAGTTCTGGGAAACTTGAGGGTGTAAACAATTTAGCAAAGGTAATCAAACGAAATGCTTATGGCTTTGTAGACGATGAATACTTTTTCCTCAAGCTCAAACAAGCTTCAAGAAGACCTTACTACAAACCTAAATCCCCCAGATTTTTGCACTGAGCCAAAAAGAAAAGGGTAAACCTCTAGCAATGTATTTGCTATGAAAGATTTACCCTTTGTTGTTGCCCAGAACAAGATTCGAACTTGCACAGTATTGCTACCGCTAGGACCTGAACCTAGTGCGTCTACCAATTCCGCCATCTGGGCGCAGGCCAAACTATAGGTTTTTTAGCCCTTGGTTGTCAACAGAACTGTGGCGTGTGCTTCGATCGCATCGCCGTTACCAAGCTCGCCTAAAACTCCTTCGGCAGTCTTTGCTTTAACGGAGACGCAGTCGATCGGGATTTCAAGGAGATCCGCTAGACTATAGCGGATTGAATCGATGTGGGGTCTTAGTTTGGGCTCTTGAAGAATAATCGTTGTATCGATGTTGTTGATAACAAAGGGGGGAAGGAGTTTCTTCACCACGTGGTTCAATAGTTCAACGGAGGAAACTCTCTTATAGCGAGGATCCGTGTCGGGGAAGTGCGTTCCGATATCGCCTTGAGCTACCGCCCCGAGGATTGCATCGATAATCGCGTGGATGAGCACATCGCCGTCACTATGGGCAACAAGGCCTTTGGATGAAGGGATAACCACCCCACCGAGGATGAGGGTTGCCCCCTCTTTTAGGCGATGAATGTCCCATCCACTACCGATTCTCATTCCATCCTCCTCGGCTTGGCTTTAGAAAGCGCCGCGCCAAAGGCATCATTAATTTTTGCTTGCTTCTTACCCGCCTCCAGATCATCAAGGTAGGTCTTGATCTGCTCTTCGGCATCGGAAATATCGGAAAGATAAGTAATCTTGGTATTTGTTCGCTCGCCTTCACAGATCCCAACTCTTAGGTTGAAGTCAGTAAAGATCTCCGTATCGTCGATATAGGTGTTGGCCGTCTTGGCGGCGTGTCGATGCGCTTCCAGAATTTCAGGGTAGTGGAAGACTTGCGGAGTTTGCACCCCAACGGTTTGCATTCGATCGACATGACCGATTACTTGACCGTGCTCATCGATCGCCTTGATCGCATCGGTGGTGGGGAGGGCGGGGACCGCCCCGCCATAGACTGTGGCAGTCGCCAACGTGGTGATGATCAACTGCTCACTGACGTAGGGACGAGCCCCATCATGGATCGCCACATACTCGATTGGAAGCGAGAGGGTTGTAAGCAGCTCAAGAGCATTGAGCACTGACTCTTGTCGGCTGTTGCCCCCTTTGACGAGGATCACCGGCACGAGGTTTTGCTCAAGCAAATCCTCAAGAGCCACAGCACACTGATCCTCCATCCCCTCGGGATGGGTAATGAGAATTGCTTGGCAGTTTGGCAAACCTAAGAAAGGACGGACGCTTTGATAGAGCACCGTGTGCTCACCGAGGTTGAGATATTCTTTCTTGACCCCAAGCTCTTTGTGTTCATTGAATCGATCGCTGCTGCCAGCAGCGGTGACGATCACCGCATGAGAGGGAAATGCCATGGGTTATGATTCCAGTCGACTGAATACGATCATCTCAATCTCCTTCTTATCCTTTTCAAGGGAGATGGAGCACTCATCGATTAAAAGCCTCAGGGCGGTATCATAGAGCTTGCGCTCTTGAACCGGAAGTTCCTTGATCTTAGATCGGTGGTAGAGGGCTTGGACAACCTTTGCGATTGAAGCAATCGAACCCTCTTTGAGCAAATCGACGTTCATCTGATAGCGAGCTTTCCAATCTACCGGCATCGGTTCATACTTGCTGGAGATCGAATCGATCGCAGCTTGGGATTCATTCTTTTCAACGATCGCTCGAATTCCCATCTCCTGGTATTTGTCTACCGGGATTCTGACAGTCATATCAGAGATATCAAGGTAGATGACGAAGTAGAGCGTATCGACGCCGCGGAAATCAATCTCTTCAATCCGCTTAATCACACCTACACCTTGAAGGGGGTACACAATATGTTCCCCTACCGCAAAAGGCAACGCTTTTTCTGATAAACTCATGAGATGAGTATACCCTAAAAATCGACTTCCAACAAGGCAACAAAAGAGAGAGATAGCCAACTCTCAAGGCGATGGTGTATAGTAGTTCTATGAGTACAAATTTACGAAAGAGTGGGGTGCTCCTTCACCCAAGTAGCCTTCCGTCAACGTATGGAATCGGATCATTGGGAAAAGAGGCATTGAGGTTTATCGATTTGCTCGCCAAAGCAAAGGTTCGCCTCTGGCAAATCCTTCCCTTAGGACCAACCGGGTATGGTGATTCACCCTATGCGGCCCGCTCCTCTTTTGCGGGAAACGAGCTGCTCATCGACCTTGAAGAGCTGATGGTTGAAGGATATTTGGAGTACGACGATATCTTCACCCCTCCGCTCTTTGACCAAGACCGAATCGACTATCAAGCGGTTCGGAGCTACAAAGAACCCCTTTTGATCAAAGCTGCCCAAACGTTCCTCAAAAATGCCGATGAGCTTGAACGCTCCTTGTACACGCTCTTTTGTACGCAACACGCCGCTTGGTTAGATGATTACGCACTTCATAGCGTCCTGTGTACTGTTTACAATGACTCAAGATGGTTTGAGATTTGGCCAAAAGAGTTGGGTCTTCGCGAGGAGAGAGCCCTTCTTGAAGCCCGGAAGAAGTATGCCTCCCAGATCGATGAAGTGAAGGTTCTTCAATTTTTCTTCTACCGCCAATGGCTGAAGGTCCGAACCTACGCAAACAAACACGACATTGAGATCATCGGAGATATCCCGATCTTTGTTGCCGCCGACAGCGCTGATGCGTGGGCAAACCGCCACCTCTTCAAGTTTGATGAGGTGGGTAAGCAACTCGCCTCCAGCGGTGTCCCGCCGGATTTCTTCAGCAGTACTGGGCAGATGTGGGGCAATCCCGTCTACGATTGGCCGGTACACATCAAAGAGAACTTTGCCTGGTGGACCGAGCGCTTTCGGCACACCTTCCTTCAGTGCGACATCATTCGCGTCGACCACTTCCGTGGCTTTGCCGCTTACTGGGAGATCCCCTATGGCAACCCCACTGCCGAGATCGGCTCGTGGGAGCCGTCACCGGGGGTTGAGCTCTTTGAAACGTTGAAGAAAAACCTTGGATCGGATCTGAAGATCATCGCCGAAGATCTGGGAGTCATCACCCCCGACGTGGAAGAACTTCGGGATTCCAATGACCTACCGGGGATGAAAATCTTCCAATTTGCCTTTACCGTAGAGAATGGAGTCCTCGATCCAACGAATGATTTCCTTCCCTACAACTGCAGTGAGAACTCCGTCATCTACACCGGGACGCACGACAACAACACCACCAAGGGGTGGTTTGAGGCGCTCAGCGGGGAAGAGCAGGATGTTATTCGACACTTTTTTGAAGCCCCCGATGACCAGATCGTGTGGCAGATGATTCGTCAGATGTTCTTAAGCGTGTGTCGGTGGGCGATTCTACCGATGCAAGATTGGCTGGAACTGGACGCAAGCGGACGAATGAATACGCCGGCGACCGTTGGCAGTGCCAACTGGTCGTGGCGCCTTCGCTCCTCCAAGTTGGAGGAGTGGCGGATCAACCGCCTCGCCTCCTTAATTCAGCTTACCGGGCGTTAGAGCTGGGTAAGCAAATACCCAAGAAGTTCATTCAGCGCAGGCTCGCTCGCTTCTAGGGCAGCGATCTGCGCATTTTCATAGCGAACTCCGACTAAAAGCGTTTGGGTTCGTTCTTCGAGCGTGGTGTCCAATGAATCGGTAAAGAGGGTAAGGGACTGGATCGTATCTTCAGTGACGTGAAGGTTCAACGTTACCTCCCCCCAAGCGAAGCGATGGGTAAAGGAGTGGGTGAACGGGGGAGTGTTTTTGAGGATCAAATCGAGATCACCAAAGAGCCTATAGTTTTCTTGAGCGGCTTCAAACTCGGAGAAGTTGATGTGAAACACCTCGCTTTCGCCATATCGCTTGCGAAACTCATGCTCAAGAGCTAACTCAACCTCCTCAACGGTGATATCAGCTTTCGCCTCTTTGAGGTTTCCCACCCGTGACGCAACTGACTTTACCGCCTTAGAAGCGAGCTTGGTTTCACTCGGGGTGAGGTAGTTTGCCATCACCGAGAGATCACTGGTTACCAAGAGCGTCCCATGGTGGGTGAACTTGGTTTTCGTGTTCTGAAACGCATTGCCGCTGATCTTCTTCCCTCCCATGAGGATGTCGTTTCGTCCGCTTTGCTCGGCGGTAATCCCCAGGCGAGCAAGTGCTTCAACGATCAAGTCAAAGTTCTCTTCTTTGGTGGCCTCATCCTTGTTCCCGATGAGGGTGTAGCAGAGATTTCCGCGGTCGTGGTACACCGCTCCGCCGCCGCTTTGACGGCGCACCAGCTGAACTCCGTCCTTCTCCATCGCCGGGAGGTTGCACTCGCTATGGGGGTTTTGAAAACGCCCGATGACGATGCAGGGATCATTTACCCACAGATACAGAATACGGTCATAGGGTAAATCCATTAAATATGCTTCGCCGGCTAAGTTGGCGGCGCAGTCGTGACTTGTTGAATAATAGATTGCTTGTTTCATGTTCAAGAGTGTACCTTCACCTCTCCCATCATGCTATACTCAGCACATGAATATTGTGCTCTTTGAGGCTTTGGAAGGCCAAAATATCTTGGCCATGGACGATTATCGCGCCAAACATATCAAAAAAATCTTGAAGCTAAAGAAGGGCGATACCTTCAAAGCCGGGGTAATCAACACCTCCAGCGGAGTTGGAACGATTACCCATGTAGGGACAAAAGAGATTGAGTTTACCTACACCAAGGAGCACCCAGCCCAAGCACTTCATCCAATTACGTTACTCATCGGGATGGTGCGACCGATTAGCATGCGCCGAATCTTGCGTGAAGCAGTTTCGCTTGGAGTGGGGCGACTGATTCTCACACCAACTGACACTGGAGAAAAATCCTATACGCAAGCGGGACTATACACCAACGGCGAATATCGCTCGATCCTCCTCGACGGGGCGATGCAAAGTGGGTTCTGTCAGCTGCCCGAAGTGATCTTCGGCTCCTCCTTGGATGAGGAGTTCCTCACCCAGGGCGTTAAGATCGCCTTGGATAATGTGGAAGGTTCGATGAGTCTTGACCACATTCCGATCGATCTAGCGAGCGGGGTCACCCTGGCGGTGGGTCCAGAGCGGGGCTTCAGTGATCGTGAACGATCACTTTTGGTTGAGCGTGGATTTATACTCGCTCGATTTGGTGAACGTATTCTTCGAACCGAAACTATCTGCAGTGCCGCCATGGGGGTCTTGCTCAGTCGTTTGGGTTTGCTTTAGATTAAGGAGAAGGAGATGCAGTATGGCACACAATGTAGTTGAAGCAGCTGAGGCTATTTTGGATAAGGAGTTCAAGGTCCTCGATCATGGGTTTATTCGTTTGGTTGACTATCTTGGCAGTGATGAACGGATCGTTCAAAGTGCCCGAGTCTCCTACGGGGAAGGAACAAAAACCTATCGCCAAGATAAAGGGTTAATCAACTACCTGTTGCGCAACGATCATACCTCCCCATTTGAGCAGGTGAACTTCACCTTCCACATCAAGATGCCGATCTTCGTTGCCCGCCAATGGATCCGACACCGAACCGCCCGCGTCAATGAGATCAGTGGTCGCTACTCGGTGATGGCCGAAGAGTTCTACGTTCCAGACAGCGAACATATCAACCTTCAAAGTGAGGACAATAAGCAAGGGCGGATGAACGAAGCGGTCGATCCCGCTTTGGCCAAAGAGGTTCAAGAGATCCTCGCCCTCGATCAAAAGCGAAGCTATGAAACGTATGAAAAGCTCCTTGAGATGGGCTTGGCCCGAGAGCTTGCCCGGATCAACCTCCCCTTGTCGATGTACACGGAGTGGTATTGGCAGATGGATCTGCACAACCTGCTGCACTTTCTTCGTCTTCGCCTCGATCCACACGCTCAGTGGGAGATTCGCGTCTACGCCGAGCAGATGCTTGAGATCATCCGCTTAGTGTGCCCAATCGCTGTTGAAGCGTTTGAGCAGCATAAGCGCGACAGTGTTACCTTCAGCGCAAGCGAAGTTGAGGCCCTTAAGGAGCTGCTGGCTGGAAGGGAGAACCCCCTAAGCGGGCGAGCTCTTCAACTTTTTGAAGAGAAGTTGAACTAACGAAGTGCTTTGCGCTTCGCTTTCCACTCGCGCTTAGTCAGCGGTGGTGGGGGGAGCGTTGGCCGCTCGGTGAGTAACTCGGGGTTGTTTAAAAGGTCTTGAAGAATCTTGAAGGAGCGGGTGAGGTAAAACCCGTCACTGATTCGCTCATCGATCGTCAGACCAATCTCCATCGTGTCGCGGGTGAGGAGTTGCTCGCCTTTCATGTAGCGCGAGCGCTTCAAGAGGCCCATCGTCATAAACATTGACGTCGTGCCCCACTCATAAAGGTGGTGGTGCGGCGAGCCGCCTCCAAGACCGATCGAGCCCAAGTTTGAAACAAAGATGCTGGTATGAAGACCATCAGCATCCCTCAATACTTGGGGGAGTCTTCCGTGTTTGCTTGCATGTTTCCAAAGTCCAAAGAGAAAGCGGATCAAGAACTTGGGAAGCTTTAAGAAGAAGAGAATCGCATTATCGGTGAGGTTGGTGCCTTCGGGAATTCGCTGAGTCTCAATCGCTTCATTGATGATCGAAGCGATCTCATCGAGGGTCATCTCCGGGTCAAAATACAGGGGCATTGAGTGCTCAGGGGCGTCATCGGTGTAGTCTTCCTTGACGACAAAGTTCACGCTGACCTCTTTTCGTTGCCAGTATTGATAGTTCGCAATGAAGCGGTTGAGCTCCGGTCGTAGGGCGATCGTTCGCACCACCGCAGCGAGGACCACTTCAAATACGCGATATTGGCGAACGTTATCAACCTTGTTTTTGCGAATAAATGCCAACGTTTCGGTAAGATCGAGGACCATATTTTGATAGACGACTGAATCAACTCTTCGGGGCATGATATAGGGAAAGATTTGCTTGAAGGCTGGTATGTCGTATACCCGGTGTGCGTCGTTTCGAGAACTCATGAAATCTCCAAGGAGTAAAATGGTTCGACAAGATTACTTGGTTTGTCAGAATAAAATCAAGGTGGGCGTAATTGTCAAAGCAGGGGAGAGTGAGTACATTGAAGCTATGGCTAAGAAGGAGACGAGGTACAACGTAGGTTCAGAGATTGAGACCTTCGAAGCGGTTGTTAGTGAACCAACCGCCCCGAGTGCGCAAGCACGCGAGCTTCCCGCCCACAGCGGGGTGTACCTGATGAAAGATAAAGATGACACGATCCTCTACGTCGGTAAAGCGAAGGACCTGCGCAAGCGCGTAACGAGTTACTTCCTTTCCAATCGGAGTGCCAAGACCGCCGCCTTGGTTCGAAAGATCGTCAACATCGAGTACATCATAACCGGTAATGAGTATGAGGCTCTCGTGTTGGAGAACAACCTCATCAAGAAATACGCGCCTCATTACAACATCTCTTTGAAGGACGGAAAGTCCTATCCGGTGATCCGGATCACCAATGAGACGTTTCCCAAAGTCCTTAAAACCAGAAGAATCATCAACGATGGCTCAACATACTTTGGTCCCTATCCAAACGCTCGAATGTTGGATCAGTACCTTGATTTGATCTATAAACTCTTTCCGTTGCGCTGTTGCTCGATTCCCTTGAAGAAGCGCGATAAGCCGTGTCTGTACTACCACATCGGCCTATGCAGCGGAGCGTGTGCCGGCTTGATCACCCCCGAGGAGTACGGAAAGTACATCAGTGCGGTTCGCAACCTCTTAGAGGGGCGGGTCGACGGACTGCTCAACCGCCTCGAAGATGAGATGCAAAAAGCGAGTAAGGAGTTGCGCTTTGAAGAGGCAGCTGCCAAGCGTGATCAAATTGAAACGGTCAAGATGATTTCAACGGACCAACAAGTCCAAGAGTTCAGCGAAGAGAATCGCGACTACGCTGCGATCGAGATGCGCGGACCGCTGTGTACGATCAGCTTGATGCAGATGCGCGAGGGCCAACTCATCGGCCGAGCGCTCTATCGCGCTGAAACGTTCGGTGATGAAACGGAAACACTCTTGGCGTTCCTCATCCAATACTACGCCGATGGGATGAAACTTCCTCAGTACCTCTACGTCTCGCACGATATTGAGCTGGAGTTGATCCGCCGGTACTTCTTCGAGCAGTTCGGTGGAAAGTTGGAAGTGAGCCTTCCAATCGAAGGGAAACACTTTCGAATCCTTCGCATGGCGCGTGAAAATGCAACGCGCGATGTGGAAAAACGCCTGAAGAACAAAGACAATACCGAGGCCCTCTACCTCCTCAAAGAGGTTCTGCACTTAGAGAGTGAACCGACCCTGATCGAGGGGTTTGACGTCTCGCATTTACAGGGCAAACACACCGTTGCTTCCTTGATCTCCTTTCGCAACGGAAACCCCGATAAACCAAACTACCGACGCTACAATATTCGAAGCGTTGAAGGACGAATCGACGACTATGACTCGATTCGTGAAGCGGTTGCCCGACGCTACCAGAAGATCCTTAATGAGAACTTAGAGCGCCCCGG
>CAYUHP010000075.1:0-9049 GCA_964444595.1 uncultured Sphaerochaeta sp.
CTTCGTTCACATCACTCTTATTTACAATAACACAGCTTGGGACACCAAGCTGGTGAGCACTTTGAATAACTCGCTGTAGGTCACTGAAGCCTGAAACCGAAGGCTCGGCGATCATCAGCACCAGATCAACGCCGGTCAGTGAGGCGATGACGGGACAGCCGATCCCAGGACTTCCGTCAAGGATTGCAAACTCCGCCGTATCTTTAATCTGTTTCTTCACTTCGGTAACCAGCAGGCCGGTAGTTCCACTGCCCATCTTCAGTGTTGCGGTGGAGAAGGTTTCATCGCCTCTCTTCTTGAGCTCAATCGTTCCGGCAACGGTCGCTTGGAGGACAATCGCCTCAGTGGGGCATACGTGAACACAGTAGGTACACCCCTCGCAGAGGTGAGGGGTTACGGAGTAGGGGTTTTGGGTTATCGCATCAAAGCGGCACACTTGGTAGCACAGATCACAGTCAATGCACAGGCTAGGGTCGATCACCGCTTTGGGCAGATCATAGTAGGGTTTCGTCTCTTCCTCTTCAAACGTCCCCATCACCAAGTGAAGGTTCGGCGCATCAACATCGCAGTCAGCGTACGCTTTTGCCTTACTGAGCTGAATGAGCGCAGTTGCGACGGTGGTTTTACCGGTTCCGCCTTTACCGCTGAGTAGTAAGAGTTGCTTCATCGATAACCTCCTTCAGCAGCGTGGTAAAAAAGAATCGGTATTTCTCACTCTTTTCAACAATTAATTCAGCGTTGGAGCTCTCTAACGCAAGATAAGGATCGTAAGGAATCGATGCGAGGACCTTCAAACCGTGTTCGTTGGCGTAGATCTGTGAGGGATTTGTTCCCTCTTCGACTTTGTTGAGCAACACCCCACAGGGTTTGTTCAGCACCTGAGTAAGTTCGTGAACTAAAGCGAGGTTCTGAGCTCCGAAGATCGTCGGTTCGGCAACCAAGATGCAGTAATCGGCATGTTCAATCGTTTCATGAACTAAACACCCCGAACCTGGGGGGCTGTCGATAATGGAGAGCGTGCTATTAAGCTGCTTTAACAGCTCCTTGATGATCGCAACTCCGCTGCTTTGGCCCACGTTCATCACTCCGGTGTGAACGGTGAGTGTCCCCCGCTTTCCTCGAGTGACTTTGCCGATGAGCCGGGGTGTTTCCGTCAATGCCTTTTGAGGACAGAGGTAGGTACACAACCCACAGGCGTGGCAGATCTCATCAAAGATCATCAACTCACCAGGGATGTAGGCAAGGGCCTTGTAGACACAGGCCTGAACACAGATCTTACACCCATCACAAAGGTCCATGTCCACAACGGGTTTAAGGGAGGTGACCTCCTCTTCCTCGATGAGGGATGGTTTGAGAAAGAGGTGGCCATTGGGTTCTTCGACATCACAGTCGAAGTATCCTCCGCTATCAGCTACAGCGGCCAAGTTTACTGAAACAAGGGTTTTCCCGGTTCCGCCCTTGCCGCTGAGAACCGCTATTTTCATCCTTAGTGTCCTTTGTGTAAGCCCGGGTGGACTTCATCCAGAACTTCAAGGGAGTGATCGAGTACTTTGGCGATATTATCGGCGATGGAAAGATTCACAGCCTTGAGGACCGTAATCTTTGCACCGTTAAGGACCTTTGCCGCATGATCACCAAGGCGAAAGGTAACTAAGGTATCAATCTTCAAGTCAACTAAGTTTTGGGCTGCCTCAACTCCGGCTCCACCGGACCGGGCTGCCGCAGTGTTGTCGATAAATTTCGAAGTTTGTTTTTCCGTATCGTAGATACAATAGGAGGGACTGCGTCCGAAACTGACACAAATAACACTATCCAAGCTTTTTTCTTCAGCAGGAATGGCAATAATCATTAAAACTCTCCTCTTCGGCCGCGTCCGCGACCTTGGCCGCATCCTCGACCGCAACCATGTCCGCCTCCGCGATGTTCGCGCAGGCGATAATCGCCGCCTCGAATTGAAAGGACTTTTCCTTCAACCAACGCAGTCGATACTTTTTGCCGGGCAACATTATAGATTCCTTGAACCGTTGACCGACCTACACCCATCTCGTTAGCACACTCTTCTTGAGTCATCCCCAGTGTGTCGATGAGGCGCAATGTCTCATACTCATCCACGCTGAGGATGATCGCATCACTAAGGTTGAGTGGGCCCTCAAGGGGCCCAAACTCATTTACCTGAGGAAGCGAGCACACGTGGCGATACTTCCGCGGTCTGCTCATTTCTCAGTACTCTCCTGGGCGAGCAGTTCGTCGATTCGCTTCAGTTCCTCTTGAAGGATCCGCTTGCGATCAGTGAGGGTTGGGGGATACATCTCCCAGCCCATGCCGTATCTCCTGCCTCGACCAAAGCCGCGGCCGTATCCAACCTCTCGGCGGCAACCTCCCATGCCGCGCCCGGTCATCGGACCGTAGCCCATTGGGCCTGTTCCATCTCTGTATGGCATATGAAGCCTCCTTTATGTAGTATTGTTAATGGCATATGCCAATAACTATCCTTAGCCTACAAGACTTATTGGCATATGTCAATAACTAGTTGAAAAAAGTTCTTCCCCTCATCAGCTCATCTTCTTTACGTTGTCTGCTCGGGAGGATTCGCCTTCATGTACGCGTGGTCTTCGCCGATTTCTTCGACGAGATCACCGAGGGTTCGCTTCAGGGAGTGTTCGGTGCTTTTAGCAAAGGCAACATCCGCCTCTGGCAGGACGGTCTTTACTGCTCGAATCGCCATATACAGTTCTTCGCGGCTGAAGCCATGAAGGATCATTACTCGTTGTTCTTGTGTTTCCATGGATTGATGGTAGTCGGAGATGAAGGGTAGGGCAAGAGAAAATCCTTGTGGATACCTAATATGATAAGAAGTCACCTTTGTATTAGAGATTTCTTGATAGAATCTCCTAATTCCTTTTAATATCACCTAATTTATTGTATGCTTTAGGAGATACAGTTACATTATTGGGGGATTTGATGCACCAATTTGATTATTCAAGGCTACAAAATAATACATGGGATGGAGAAATCCTATCGTTAATAGCTCAAATCTATGCTTACAAAGGAAAACAGGAACTGTACAATAGAATGAAACCGGTGGAATTGGAACGGTTGGTTGAGATTGCAAAAATTCAAAGTACGGAAAGCTCTAATAAAATAGAGAATATAGGTACATCCTCTGCTAGAATGAAACAACTTATGGCCGAACGAACCGCACCGAGAAACCGTAATGAACAGGAGATTCTTGGTTATCGAGATGTATTAGACTTGATTCATAACAATTATGAATACATTGAGATTTCTAAAAATGTAATACTCCAACTCCATCGTGATTTGTTGCAATACACACCTTTAACGTACAGAGGGCAATTTAAGAACACGCAAAATTATATCAGTGAAATAGTTAGTGATCGCTCAATAAATATAATTTTTACTCCTTTGGAACCATATAAAACACCTCAAGCAATAGATGATAGTTGCGAAAGTTACAAACGAATCATTGCTTCGGAAGCTATCGACCCTCTATTGTTAATTCCAATTTTCATTCTTGATTTCCTTTGTATCCACCCTTTTAACGATGGAAATGGTCGCATGAGTAGACTACTGACAGCTTTGTTACTCTATAAGAGCGATTTCATAGTTGGCAAATATATTAGTATCGAAAAAAAAATAGAAACTACAAAGCTTGAGTATTATGATGCATTAGCGAGATCTTCAAGTAACTGGAAAGAGGGAAAAAATGATTATCTGCCATTCATAAAGTATATGCTGGGGATAATATTAAGTTGCTATAGAGATTTGGAAAAACGGATTGAGGTTTCTGATCGTGCGAGTTCGGCGTATGATATTGTCAAAGTCGTAGTCGATGATACACTAGGTAAGTTTACCAAACAACAAATTTGGGAGCTTTGCCCTAGTATTAGCAGAGCTTCTGTTGAAAATGCCTTAAAAAAGCTCACTGAAGAGAAATTAATTGTACGGTTGGGTGCGGGCCCTAGTACCGCATACATAAAAAACAAAGATATCACTTAAATAAAATATTTTTCTGGGATCGGGCCTCTGTCGTGAAGGTTAAAAATCCCCTAACCAACAGCTACATCTCCTAAAAGTGAGAGAGTTTAGGAGATAGCTACCAACATAGCGAATTGAGTCGCCGGGATTTGTACATCTGTGCTATATAAAACACATCTTCAAAGCAGGTAGGTATGAATCAGATCAACATGGTTAGCTAAAAAACGAGCCCCCTTTAGGGAGCTCGTTGATTGGTATCTTACATGATAATAATCTGATCACGCTCCGGGCCCACGGAGATGTACTTAATGGGACAGCCCACCAGCTCTTCAATCCGCTTGCAGTAGGCTTGCGCTTCCTTGGGCAAATCATCCCATGAACGAGCATTGGTTGTATCGCTCATCCACCCCTTATGCTCCTCATAGATCGGCTTGGCGAGCTCTTGAAGGGCGGTTTCGGGAAGGTGGTTGTAGAACTCACCCGCTACCATATATCCGGTACAGATCTTAATCGTCTCAAACGTATCAAGGACGTCCAGCTTCGTTAAAGCCAGGGCGGTAAAGTCATTGATCCAGCAGGAGAACTCCGTTGCAACTGCGTCAAACCAACCGCAGCGGCGGGGCCTTCCAGTCGTTGCTCCAAACTCCTTTCCAATCGCTCGAAGCTTTTCGCCGTCCTCATCAAAGAGTTCAGTCATAAAGGGACCGCCACCGACACTGGTGGAGTAGACCTTCGTAACTCCGACGACCTCATCGATTCGTCTTGGGCCTAAACCACTACCGATTGCAGCTCCACCGCTGGTGGGGCTGGAACTGGTCGTATAGGGGTAGATCCCCCAGTCCAGGTCACGCATTACTCCAAGTTGACCCTCAAGAAGGATCTTTTGGCCCGTCTCATACGCATCACGGACAACCGGCAGGGTGTCGATGATCATATCGCGGTAGGTACCTGCCCACTTTTCCAAGAGGGCCATCAACTCTTCAATGTCCGCTTCCGGCAAGCCGTAGAATGCAAGTTCACGGTTCTTCTGGGGAAGGAGCATCTCGAGGCGAGTGCGAGCGCGCTCTAAATCATGCAGGTCGCCCGCTCGTAAGCCGCTTCGGGTTGCTTTGTCGCTGTAACACGGCCCGATTCCTCGGCCCGTCGTGCCGATTTGAGCCTTTTCGCTCTTGGCGCGTTCTTGAGCGCCATCGAGGAGGCGGTGATAGGGCATAATTAAGTGGGCTCGGACATCGATAAAGAGGTTGTTTACGTCAACACCCTCTTTGGTAATCGAAGCGAGTTCATCACCCATCGTATCGAAGTTCACTACCGTACCCGCACCGACGATATTCATCGTATCGGGGTTGAAGATTCCGGATGGAATAATGTGGAGGGCAAACTTGCCCTTCTCATTGATAACGGTGTGACCGGCGTTATCTCCACCTTGGAAGCGGATCACCACTTGCGAAGACTGGGCGAGGTAGTCGATCATTCGACCTTTGCCTTCATCACCCCATTGGGCTCCTACGATCGAAACAACGTTACTCATACTTCCTCCTTGGCGGTGTGTTCTTCAATCTCCACCGCATCCCATGGATATTTAATCCAGACATCATCCGTTTCCATTCCCGCAAAGTAGCGATTGATCTCAATCGGAAACTCCACATCTTTCTCTTTGCGCTTGTTGTGTAAGACCAGGACAGCGATCTCCTGTGGTTCATACTTCAAGAGTTCCCCGATGCAGTAGGCAAGGGTAACTCGGCTATCATCGACTTCGTCGATCAATAAGACTTTCTTTCCGCGCAGCTGGCTTTGGACCTCATCGATCCACTGAATCTTTGTCGGGTGCTCGCGGTGTTTGTTATCGACTCCGTAGTAGGAGATCCCTACTGCGTAGATCGGTCGATTGATAAAGGTTTTCATGATTCGGGCGGGGATGAACCCTCCGCTGCCGATCGCTACGATCACATCGGGTTCATACCCTGATTCATTCAGCTGTTCACTCAATGATTTAACGAGTTTGTGAACAGTGTTATAGGAAACATACAAAGCAGTATCACTCATCTTTAACTCTCCTGAGGGGTCATCTCGGCGATATAGGGGAGGGTCCGGTAGCGCTCATTGTAATCGAGACCGTAACCAACCACCCACACATCAGGGATCGAGAAGCCGACGTAGTCGACGTGGATATCAACTTCATGGCGTTCGGGCTTATCGAGCAGCACTGCGGTCTTTACCGAACGAGGTCCGCGGGTCCTAAAACTCCGAGTTAAGTAATCGAGGGTGTTTCCACTGTCGAGGATATCTTCGACGATTAAGACGTGCTTGTCCTCCATGTTCTCACGGGTATCCATTAAGAGGCGCACGTTTCCGCTGGTCCCCCCATCGTAGGAGGAAAGAGCGATGAAATCGATGACGTGTTTTTTCATCATCTTCCTCGCCAAGTCAGCGATGAAGATAAAGGAACCCTTAAGGACACCAACGAGGATTAAGTCGCCCTCTTGGTTTTGGTAATCTTCAGTAATTTGGCGGGCAAGTTCATCGACTCGGCGCTCGATCGTAGCAGCGTCGATCAGAACGCGGACCAAGTCTTTTGCAAGTGGCGGAATAGCTAAACTTTTGTGCATGGAAACCCCCTTGGGCACGGGTTAAGGATTATACAAAAAGAGGTTGTTGTCAACGAGCCCTACAGAAGGTGATTTGGTGGTTTCGTGATAGGTTAAGGAGCTAGTGATGGTAAGAACATCGATCGGTAAAATAGCAAAGCAATGGGTTTGAATGGAAAAACAAAGGCTTTCTCAAGAAACAGTCAGAACTCAACGCGGCAGACAAGCGGCATATTTTCTCAAAGGTGTCACGAATAAATCCAAATTCGCACTAGTGCTTACTCTTCATACTTTAGAATGAGCACATAATCACTTAAAAATAAGCGACTATATGCTCAATATAAAGACCATGCGTTCCCTTTGTGGATGACTCATTTTCGATTCTTCTCCGTTGACAGGAGGTGTATTGGTGCGTACGATACGACTAGTACCTACTCATGTGGGAAAGGTGGGACTGTATATCCTGCCGGGGAGCACAAATGAGACTTACAAAGGACCAAGCGCGCAAAGCACTTTCAATCATGGTGCGTTCGCGCCGATTCGAGGAGTTGGTCGCTCAATTTTTTAATCAGAAAGAGATGCATGGGACTACCCATCTTTCGATCGGCCAAGAGGCGGCTCAAGCTGGCCTCTCCTTGGCGTTGAAGGAAGGGGACTGGATCGTCCCTACCCATCGCTGCCACGGCCACACCATTGCCCGCGGCAGTGACGAAGAGGCGATGTTTAGCGAGATGTTTGGCTCGCGGCATGGAATCGTCAAAGGCTTAGGCGGCTCGATGCATATGACTGACGTGGGAACCTGGAACACCGGTTCCTCCAGCGTTGTCGGAAGCGGGGTGAACTTAGCCGTTGGACTCGCGTTTGCCTTAAAGCAACAAGCTTCCGATTCCATTTCAGTTGCGATCTTCGGGGATGGAGCCACCAGCCGAGGAGCGGTCCATGAGTCGATGAACCTCGCCTCGGCCTTAGACCTCCCGGTTCTCTTCTTCTGTGAAAATAACAGCTATGGGATGAGCTCTTCTCGTGATGCGATGGTCAGTGCCCCCTCGATCGCCAAACGGGCCGAAGGGTATAACATTCCTCATAATACCGTTGATGGCAACGATGTTGAGGCGGTTTTTATTGCCGCTCAACATGCAGTAAACTCGATCCGCACAACCGGGAAACCATACTTTCTTGAAGTGTTGACCTATCGCCTGTGCGGCCACTCCAAAAGCGATGACTGTCGCTATCGGGATAAAGAAGAGGAAGCAACATGGGAAGCGAAAGAGCCTATTACCCAGTTTTGCCGAGCCCTCGTCGAAGAAGAGCTCTTCAGCGATGAAGAGGTCTCCGAGATTCTTTTGACCAACCGAACCCTTGTTGAGGAAGCCGCCCTTCGGGCTCGAGCCACCAAGGATGAACACCTTTCCTTCGAGGAAGCTCAGAGCTTTGTGTATGCCCAAGAAGACAAGTACATATATGATAAAGTAACTCAGACAACCCGCTCGACGTATCGCGAAGCGATTCGATCTGCGCTTGCCGAAGAGATGGCCCGCGACAAGGCGGTGCATCTCATCGGTGAAGATATCGGTCTGTATGGCGGATGCTTTAAAGTAACGGGTGATCTGTATAAGGAGCATGCAACGCAAATGCATGAAACCCCAGTCAGTGAAGAAGCGATTACCGGCATGGGCGTCGGTGCTTCCTTCCTTGGAGTTCGACCGGTTATTGAAATCATGTACGGGGACTTTGTGACGCTCGCCAGCGACCCGATTATCAACCACGCAGCAAAAATGCATTTTATGAGTGCGGGCCAGCTCTCTTCGCCGCTTGTCCTGAGAACCCCAATCGGCAGTGGTACCGGCCACGGCTCTCAACACACACAATCGCTCGAGACGATGTTTACCAACATCCCCGGCCTCACTGTCGTTGCCCCATCGTGCCCCGGTGATGCAAAGGCACTGCTAAAAAGTGCGATTAGGTCGAACAACCCCGTTCTCTATTTTGAACACAAAGGACTCTACGACACGATCGGCTCCGTCGGTGATGAAGAGTATCTTCTTCCGATCGGCAAAGCGATCACCAAGAAACGAGGAAGTGATGTTACCATCGTGGCATATTCAAAAGCGGTGGTAACCGCCTTAGCTGCCGCTTCGATTCTCTCTGCCCAAGATGAGATCGAAGTGGAGATCATCGATCTTGCTACGCTTAAGCCGCTGGATACCGAGACGATCATTCGTTCGGTTAAGAAAACCGGGCGCCTGTTGGTAGTGCACGATGCTCCCGAGTTTGGTGGCTTTGGTGGTGAGGTGCTTTCTGCCATTGCCACTGATGAGGCAGCGCTTCGCAGCTTGAAAACTGCTCCGAAGCGCCTTTGTGGCAAAGAGATGCCGATTCCCTTTTCCCCTGAACTGGAGAAGGGCTCGACGGTAACAAAAGAAGCGATCGTAAAAAGCGTCCGTTCCCTCTTTACACTTACATAG
>CAYUHP010000076.1:0-8935 GCA_964444595.1 uncultured Sphaerochaeta sp.
AAAAATCCCCCTGCGTTCCTACAGGGGGGACATCGGTTAATACCATTTCCAACATTGTGGTTTTACACAACCACTCCATCTATCTCCATAATACCATGAGTTTTGCTTCCGTCAATGAATAAATACTGGATTTTTGACGCCTTTTTCAAAGTTGGCTGAAAAATTGACTCTTATGTAGGAGAGATTCCTATGAGAAACTGCATTGTATCGTATGGTATAGTTTCCATAATGAGGAATAACCGATGAGCAGATATCGACCCGAACTTCATTATACCGCCAAGAAGGGGTGGATCAATGACCCAAACGGGTTTTGCTTCTTTAACGGAACGTACCACATCTTCACCCAACACAACCCCCATTCAACGCAGTGGGGTCAGATGCATTGGGGCCACGCAATCAGTAAAGATTTGAGTGTATGGGAGGAGCAACCAATCGCCCTGTTTCCCGATCAGTGGTATGAGGATGACCCCCAAGGGGGATGCTTCTCCGGTTCGGCGATCGTCATTGAAGGGTTGTTATACCTCTACTACACCGCCGCTGCCAACGGCGTTCAACGCCAATGCGTTGCCACCAGCAGTGATGGAGTTGTCTTTACCAAAGCGAAGGAAAACCCGATTCTTGAGCCACCCCAGGGGATTACCGATTTTCGTGATCCTAAAGTCTTCTCCCTCGAAGACCGTCTCTTTATGGTCATCGGCTCCTCCAATGGTACCGAACACGTAGTGCTCCTTTACGAAGGATCTGATCCCTTTACATGGACAAAGCGAGGTGTGCTGTACACCGTGCCTAAAGAACTCGGCATGATGCCAGAGTGCCCCGACTTCTTTCCCTTGGGAGAGAAGTGGATTCTGGTCTTCTCGCCGATCGGCGAAGAAACACTCGGCGTTATCGCTGTGATAGGGACCTTCGATCTTGATAGATACACCTTTGAGGTTGAGTCGTTAGAGCCCATCGATTACGGCTCGCACTACTACGCGTTTCAATCTACAAAGGGAAAGAATAACGAACGATATGCATTTGCTTGGGCGGGCCAATGGCCGTGGATGGGCCGTTTTTCCGGCTACGGTCCAGCCAGCGAAGGGTGGCGGGGCTTTCTGAGCTTTCCAAGGATCCTCACCCTTGAGGAGGGGAAGATCTACTCCTATCCCGTCGAAGAGGTGCGTCAACGCTTCTCCCACTTGTTGGACTATAGAGTGGTGAAGCCAAGCGAAGATGAGGTCTTTGAAGATCTTCCGCCCGTCTATCTGCTGAGGTGTGAGTTCACCTCGGGATTTTCAATCGCTTTTGGTTCGACCCTGCTTCGGGTCGATCCAACAACTGATGAAGCGACCTTAGAAGATCGCGGCTCGGTATTTACCGCTCCTATTCAGGGCGGGCCTGTTGAGATCTTTGTTGATCATAGAAGCGTGGAGATCTACTTCGGCTTTGGGTATTCTTCGCTCTGCTTCAACAGTGACGAGCCTTTGGATCTCACTATCCGCAATGAAGCAGAACCGCTTGAGCTTACCCTTTCAGGATTACCCCCTCACCACTGAAGCCATTTACTTTAACAAGCAACGCTCCTTTTGCATGGACAAAGTGCTTTGTCTCTTCGATGACGGTGAGGCTTTTGAGTTCTTTCTCATCGAGCAATCCTTGGCCGAAGTCGGGGTTAATCGTTAAATAGAAGCATCCCATACTGGTGAGATTTTGGAAGAAGTGAGTTCCTTGGCTCGGCTCAGCGCGTAAATCCTTGAGCCCGGTTTCCACGATCACCTTGCTTCTTGAAATCTGTGACCACGAGACGGGGATGCCGAGCCAGGGGTCGGAGGATCCAAGACGGCCGGCAACCAGGAGGATGTAATCGCGCTCAGCAAGAACCATCTTTGTATTCAGTCCATCCAACTCATTGGCCATCTCAACCATCTTTGAAGGCTCAAAGGTATCGAGTTTGAGGTAGATGAGATCTTCAATTCGGTCGAGTGTTCCATTACCCAACACCGTAGTGGAGTGGATGAGCGCGCTGGTTCGATCATCAGATGTGATCGAGACATCGCTCTCCTCCGAGCCTTGGGCGATCGGGCGGATTTGGAGGAGACTGAACTCCGGTCGCTTTGGAGCTTTGCGGTTTAGGTTTACCGCAAACTCAATCTCAACCGGGCGACCCATCGCCTCCGATCCGACGCGAAGGATATCTCGTACCGCCGCGGCAAGGGGGAAGGCATCATATTTAAGGACTCCGTTGAAGGTGATGATCTTCTTCCCAACGGCGTTGATCGCTTCGTTGAACGTTCCGTTTGAAAGGTCGAAGGTGGACGCAACGTAGCGGAGGCTCTCCGTTTCAGCTTCAGCGATATTCACGAGCTTGAGGTTGTCGAGGCGATCGAGGTGGGGGAGAAAGCCCTCGCGCAGATCAAGGGCGTAAAACTGTTCTTGGCTGGAGGATTGGTTTCCGCCCAAAAACTGGGAGGGGCGCTTGGGGTGGGTGGGGCTGAAGCGCAGGGCGCTGCCGCTTTCCACCACCGCCTTGCCAAAGCCAAAGGAGAGGAGGCCAACTCCATCTTCAGGTTTTTCGCCGGCAGGTGGGTAGTAGTTGATCGAGCGGGCAACCCCACCGATGTTTGGGAACCAGTAGGGCCCATGTTCGCTACCGATCACCTGTTGGATGATGATCGCCATCTTCTCATCGCCGAGAAGGTAGTCCGTTGCGTGTAAGTACTCCTTTGCTCGGCGGAAGTAGGTCGAGGCCCACACCGCTTTGATCGCATTGGAAAGTTCCTGTAACCGCACCTCTTCATCGCCACGATTGGGGATCATGACTGTTTCATACACGCCGGCAAAGGGCTGATAGTGGGAGTCCTCCAAGAGGGAAGATGACCGAACACAGATCGGCTGTTTGATTATCGTTAAGATATGCTTGAGGTTTTCGATCAACTCTGCCGACAGGTCCTTTGAAAGGAAGATTGAAAGCAGGGTCTCATCGGGAAGAACTGCTGTGGTGATATCCTTCAAATCATTGGCTTCGATAAACTCTTCAAACTGGTCGGTGGCGATGACGACACTGCGGGGAATCGAGAGGTAGATATCCGGGTACTTGGCTGGAATTCCAGCTTGGCGAAGAACCATGTCGATAAACGCCAAGCCGCGACCCTTGCCGCCAAGCGAACCGGTTCCGATTCGACTGAAGAAGAGGGTCTCATCGTAGTTGGCGGGGGAGAACTGAGCGATGACACCCTTGGTTCGTTCGGCGCGGTAGGTGCGGATCGTTTCGATCATCTCATCGCGGATGATCGCAACATCCCCCCCTTCAGGGATCTTTAACGCTTTGATCTTGGCAGCGATCGTGTAGAGGCTTTGGGCTTTCAACCACCGGGAGAAGTGTTCGTTTCGAAAGTGGTACTCAAAGGAGGCGAGATCGATCTCCCCTAAGATGTGTTGAAGAGAGCGCATCGTTTCCACCCGAGCGATCTCCCCTCCGGTTGCGGGGTTGCGGAAGATGAAGGGACCGAAGCCGTAGTTGGTTCGCATGTAGGAGGCCAGTTCAGTAAAGAGGGAGTTGCTTCGCTTGTAGATAAAGTGGATTCCTATCTTCTCCGCTCGCTCTCTCATCGAAAGGTCGTTGGATTGAAGGAGGATCGGCAGTTCACTGTTTCGTTTGTGGAGCTCTTCCGCTAAGGCAAAGCCGGCATACTTATTGTGTACCCCCTCCATCTCATAGGAGATATCGGTGATCACTCCCAAGACATGCTTGTGATACTTCTCATAGAGGTTTAACGCTTCTTCGTAATTTTTAGCGAGGACAATTTTGGGTCGACCGCGCATCCTAAGTGTTTTTCCCCAGGTGTTCAGCGCTTCGAGGATCATCGCCTGGGTTTGCTGAATCAAGCAGGTGTAGATCATCGGAAGGTAGGAGGAGTAAAAGCGAACTGAATCTTCAACAAGGATGATGAGGCCCACATCCGCTTCGGCGATATCATGATCTAAGTTTATCCAATCTTCCACCAACTTGATCATCGCTAAGAAGATCGTCGGATCGCCTTGCCAGTAGAAGAAGTAATCGATCGCGATCGAGTCACTGCCTTTGATCAATTTGTTGCGGCGATGACTGGATGAGGGCGAGAGGGCGATGATCGGCATCGTTGGTTCGATCGCCTTGATCGAGGAGGCGAGGTCCTCCACCGACTCCGGTCCAAGGTCGAGCATCGTGATGACCAATTCGAATTGGCGGGTTTTCAACAGCTCAAGTGCTTCTTCGCCACTTGAGGCGTGGGTGATCTTCGGCGGTGCAGAGAGGCGCAGCTGGGTGTACTCAACGTAGAGCTCCTCTTCGACTCGACCGTCCTCCTCCAAAAGGAAACGGTCGTAGTCGTTACAGATGAGGAGCACATTGTAGATATGGTCGAGCATTAAGTTGCTGAACGGCAGCCAAGTCGGATCGAGGGTATACATGGAAAAAGTGTATCATGACTGTATAATTTTGCATAGTTTCATTAATTTACTGCATATTTTATGTATTCCTAAAAAATGACAAGGTAAATATAACTATTCCAAAAAACAGAGGTGTTAAATTTCACCTTAGGCGAATTGGCCCGCTTTACAAATCAAAAAGATTTGTCTATGGTGCTAGCCAATAGGAGCGTGATGTATGTATAACCTTACCGATTTTATGAATGAGCTCGAACGTAAGAACCCCGCCCAGCCGGAGTTCATCCAAGCAACCCACGAAGTGCTCGAGTCGATCATCGACGTGGCGAATGAAAATCCCGTGTATGAAAAGCACCGGATCCTTGAACGTTTGACGGAAGCAGATCGGATCTTCACCTTCCGAGTAGAGTGGGAGGATGATGAGGGGAACCTTCAGGTAAATCGCGGCTATCGCGTTCAGTTTAACAACGCCCTCGGTCCCTACAAGGGCGGTTTGCGCTTCCACGCCAGCGTTACCCTCGGAACGCTTAAGTTCCTCGCCTTTGAACAAACCCTTAAAAATAGTTTGACGACGCTGCCGATGGGCGGCGGAAAAGGGGGCAGTGACTTTAGCCCCAAGGGCAAGAGCGATGGGGAGATCATGCGCTTTTGTCGCTCCTACATGACAGAACTTCAAAAGTATATCGGCCCTGATACTGACGTTCCCGCCGGTGACATCGGTGTTGGAGCTCGAGAGATCGGATACCTCTACGGCCAATACAAGCGTCTTCGCGATGAAAACACTGGCGTTCTTACCGGCAAGGGCCGCTCCTACGGCGGTTCGATCCTCCGTCCTGAAGCCACCGGCTATGGGGCGATGTACTTTGCCAACTCGATGCTCGCCCTCAAAGGCGACAGCTTGGAGGGAAAGACTGTTGCCCTCAGTGGCTTTGGAAACGTTGCCTGGGGTGCGGCTCAAAAAGCAACGCAGCTCGGAGCGAAAGTCGTTACGATCAGCGGCCCGGATGGATACATCTACGATGAAGAGGGTGTTGGAACCCCCGAGAAGTGGGCGTACATGACCTACCTTCGTCTCTCCAACAATGACGTGGTCGAACCGTATGCAAAAGAGTTCGGTGCCACGTTCGTTCCGCGGAAGAAACCGTGGGAGGTAAAAGTTGATTTTGCTTTCCCCTGTGCGATCCAAAATGAGCTCAGCCTCGCCGATGCCCAAACCCTCGTGGCCAACGGAGTTCAAGGCGTGGTGGAGATCTCGAACATGGGCTGCCAAGCGGATGCGATGTACTACTTCCTGAAGCAGCGAATCCTCTTTGCACCGGGTAAAGCGGCCAACGCCGGCGGTGTTGCCGTAAGCGGTCTTGAGATGACCCAGAATGCGATGCATATTGCTTGGAGCGGCGAAGAAGTTGATGAGAAGTTGAAGGATATTATGTTGAATATCCACGAGTCTTGCGTCAAAGAGGGCGTTGAAGAGGATGGGTACATCAACTATGTGAAGGGTGCAAACATCACCGGCTTCCGAAAAGTTGCCGATACGATGATCCAGCTCGGCTACTAAAACTCCAAAACATTGTACATTCAAAGGCGGCCTTTTGCGGGTCGTCTTTTTTGATGACACTAGCGGCTAGACAGAAGGGAGGATGTATCATCATGAGATTGGGTGTTTTCCAGGAAAAGAGGGCCCTTTTTCTCCATTGCACACAGTGTGGGACTCTCCTTTAGGCGAACAATCATCCTACTTGGTAAGGAATTACACCTCTCGTTGTATGAGGTTGGTATCTAACTACTACTAATCTTATATAACGCTATATGTAGCGGTGTTAGAAGTTGGTAACACTATTTATGCCGTATAACACTTGCCAATGCGGATATGGGCGTGATATGCTTGTAGCGGGCAGACGATGCCCTTTCTTGTTGTCTAAGAACTACATCTAGAATATATGAGGATACGCATGAGTGCTGTTAAAAATGAATTGACCGCTTTGGGCCGAAAGATCTTTTTAGATCGATATGCCTTAAAGGATGTGAAAAAAGAAACCCTCGCCGTCGGCGATATCGTCGTTGCTGTCAGCAACGCCGAAACCGGCCAACGGGAGATTGGGACGGTTACCACGATCAAGGAGGGCGATGAGATCGTCGTTACCTTGGACGATGGAGTCGTCTTGGAGGTAAAGCGCGAAGAGATCGATAAACCGATCGAAACCGAGCCCGCTCACATGCTCAATCGTGTCGCTAAAGGAATCGCGGCTCAAGAGAAGCAAGCCGTTCGATCCAAGTGGGAGAAGGAGTTCAATTGGATCTTGGAAGATTGGCGCTTTGTCCCCGGAGGAAGAATTCTCACCGGAGCGGGAACTGACCAAAACCTAACCTACTTTAACTGCTACGTTATTCCCTCCCCCAAGGATAGTCGGGGCGGCATCATGACCAGTTTGGGTCAGATGACCGAGATTATGAGCCGGGGTGGCGGAGTGGGGATGAACCTCTCTTCGCTCAGGCCGCGACACGCCTACGTTAAAGGCGTGAACGGCCGCTCAAGCGGTTCAGTCAGCTGGGGTGGACTCTTCAGCTTTGTTACCGGCCTGATCGAACAGGGTGGATCACGCCGCGGAGCGTTGATGTTGATCCTCAACGTTTGGCACCCGGACATCATGGACTTCATCAACTCCAAGCGCGAGATGGGAAAGATCACCAACGCCAATATCAGCGTTGGGATCACCGATGAGTTTATGGAAGCGGTTCGGGCGGATAAGGAGTGGGAGACCCTCTTTCCCGATACCTCCGATCCGAAGTACAACACCGAGTGGGATGGCGACTTAGACGCCTGGGTTAAGAAGGGCGGAAAGACGATCGTGTATCAAACCCTTCGAGCCAAAGAGGTGTGGGACGCGATCGTCGAAAGTGCTTGGGCGAGTGCCGAACCGGGAGTGTTCTTTATGGACCGCTACAACCGGATGAGTAACTCCTGGTACTACTCCTCGATTCAATCCACCAACCCGTGTGGTGAACAGGGCCTCCCACCGTGGGGGGTGTGTAACCTTGGCTCGATTAACCTAAGCCAATTTGTTGCAGATAAAACCGTCCTGTGGGATGACCTCGGTCGAACGGTGCGGGCAAGTGTTCGCTTCCTGGATAACGTCATCGACGATACCCCCTACTTCTTTGAAGAGAATGAGAAGCAGCAGAAGGGCGAGCGAAGGATCGGCTTGGGAACGATGGGCTTAGCGGACATGCTGATCAAGATGGAGCTGGCCTACGGAGGTGAAGCTTCACTGAAGTTCATCGACGAGCTGTACAAGTTCATCTGCGTCGAGGCGTATGACGAGAGCTGTGAACTTGCCAAAGAGAAGGGCAGCTTCCCCCTCTTCGATGCAGAGAAGTTACTTCAAAGTGGTTTCATGCTCGGGATGCCCGAAGAGATCCGCGAGAAGGTTCGCACCCATGGCCTCAGAAACGTTACCTTACTCACCCAAGCTCCCACCGGTACCACTGGAACGATGGTCGGCACTTCGACGGGAATCGAGCCCTACTACTTCTGGGAGTGGGAGCGTACCGGACGAATGGGAACGAATATCGAACGGGTGAAAGTATATGACGATTGGGTTCAAGCAAACCCCGGTAAAGAGAAACCTGATTTCTTCGTCAGTGCGATGGACCTCGCCCCTGAAGGGCACGTCTACGTCCAAGCTGCGATTCAGCGCTGGGTTGATTCGTCGATCTCCAAGACGGGAAACACTCCCAAGGAGTACACCGTCGAACAGACCGGTAAGCTCTATGAGCTCTTGTATGATACGGGGTGTAAGGGAGGGACCACCTACCGCGATGGTTCTCGGGATACCCAAGTTCTGACCGTGAAGAAGGAAGAAGAGGAGAAGCCGGAAGCGATCATGAGCTTCAGCGATCCCAAACCGCGGGTTCGTTCAACGGTCCTGCGCGGTACTACCTACCGCAAGGCAACTCCGATTGGAACCGCGTATATCACCGTCAACTGTGACGGCCCCGAAGCCAGTGATATCTTCGAGGTGTTCATCAACGTTGCAAAGGTTGGCTCCGATGTGGCCGCCGATGCCGAAGGCCTCGGTCGCTTGATCAGCTTGATCTTACGAATGCCTTCACCGTTGACTCCCGAGCAGCGCGCCCAGTCGATCATCACCCAACTTCAGGGGATCGGCAGTGGCCGATCGATGGGCTTTGGGAAGAACCGAGTGATGAGCTTGCCCGATGCAGTTGCTCAAGTACTGCAAGAACATATCGGTTCCACGCCAAGTGAACGCCCGGTGATGGGTCTGCCCGATGAAGAGGATGAAGAGGAGGGTGTTGGCCAACTCTATTTGAGCCTGCCCGCCTCCAACCCCGCTTCGATCCAGGCAGATATCTGCCCGGTGTGTGGAAACGGAACGTTCATGAATATCGAAGGATGTCGAAAGTGCTTCTCCTGCGGCCACAGTGAGTGCTAAGGCGAGAAGATAAAAAAGAAGGGTAATGGTTGGGGGCTCGCGCTTGCGAGCCCCTAATCTGTTAGATCAACTCAAGG
>CAYUHP010000077.1:0-8713 GCA_964444595.1 uncultured Sphaerochaeta sp.
GAACCTCAATGATTCGATTCTCAATACTGTTCATGGGGGAAGTGTAGCATGGAATTCAGAGTGGAGAGAAAACTAAATTTTCTAGCTACTATTACTCAAACCCTTTTAAAAACACTCGCCTCTCTTATATGATCTACCATAGTCGAAGGATGACCAGATCAAGATCTATTTATTTTGAGCAATTGAGCAATATTTACCAAGTAAGATAAAAACAATGTAGCAAATGTTTGTTATAGGTATTGGTAGCAGTTTGTGTAACAAAGTTTCTAATTATTTCAACATCACAATCCTCATTGAGGTTGGAAACGAATTGATTAGCTTGCTCCAGTAAGAGGGATCTCCAGTCGTGCATGTCAAGAAAGTATCCTCGCCGAGATTTTTTCTTTATATCGAGTACTTCAATTAGCACAAATTGGTTTATCCATCTCATGAGATCTTCTGTGGTGTTTTGGGGGTAGCTCTCTTGCTTAACACAGACAACTCCAGTCTCAGTAGGCTTAACCTCGACTTCCTGGTTATACCGCTCAAAGTCACCACCGTAAAATGGGCAAGATTCGCAATCAGAAGAAAGAGCAAAGAAACCTTTTTCTGAATACTGCAGCCGACGTGGGCAATCCAGGATAATCATCTCCTCACTTTTGTTCTTTTGGTATTCTTTCAGGGATATTTGGTCAAGATCAAGAGTTTTATTTTGGAATAAACTTGGCTTTGTTGCATAGATAGCAATCTTGTCGTCGCTTGGATGGCCTTCCCATTCTTCTATCCCTAATTGAATTTGTTCCATCTTGGAATTGTATAGCCATGTTTTGTGATAAGGTTCTTCACAAAGGATTTTAGTCAGCTCATCTTTCGTGACGTTGGCCAGCTCACGCAAATCAACCTCGACTACAGAAACCCCTTCTCCTTCTAAATCATTGAGCTTTTCCTCATCAACAGCGTGTGTTACAAAAATTTCTACCACGAGCTGTTTCCCATGAGCATCAATAATAATGTCTGGTATTCGGTTCCCTAGTTTTTGTTCAGATCGGACCTTCCCTGGCTCTACTTCGACTGAATATGCCAGAGGCAACCGAAAAGTAATCTCATTATCGGACGCTAAAACTGTCGTTCTTTTGTGTCTTGCGAATCTATCCGAAGAATCAGGAAGTCTAAAGGTTCGTTCTCTGACAATAATTTCTTTTGCCAGCAAATGAAGTGCGGTCTCATATCCCGTTGAACAGCTTCCTGCACTTTTATGTGCAAAATGGTGAACTTTTTTCGCTCCTTTTTTTGCAATTACCGGCTGCTTGCAGCCAGGACACAAATAATCCTTGCCACCGCGGATGGCTTCTTCGATTGGAATTACTTGAGTACCTTGCAGAGCACAAGGCAGATTAACTGATACCGACACAACTCATCACCTTTGTCCAACAATACCATAATACTCGCGTCACTGCTAATTCCAGTTGCCCAACCCTCCCCCTTGGGGTGATACTGTCTGAGGAGGGATTGTATGGCACAGGATCTAAGGATTATTACTACCGGTGGGACGTTTGATAAGCAGTATGATGCGATTAAAGGAGAGCTGACGTTTCGGGAGAGTCAGCTGCCTCGGATCTTGGGACAAGCTCGCTGTACCCTAACCGTTCACTTAGAAGGACCGCTGGCAATAGATAGTCTTTACATGACCGATGAACAGCGCATAGAGATCGCTCAAGCATGTGTTCATAGTGCCGAGAATCGAATCATCGTTATCCATGGAACCGATACGATGTGTGAGACCGCCAAGGTTATCGCCCAAAGTAACTCCGATAAGGTCATCGTCCTTACCGGAGCGATGACCCCGTACTCGTTGGAAGGATCGGATGCAGTCTTTAACTTAGGCTGTGCAATTACTGCCGTCCAGCTCTTAGAGCCGGGGGTGTACATCACAATGAGTGGGCGGATCTTCCCGTGGGATAACTGTCAAAAGGATAAAGAACGAGGAATCTTTATTCCGCTTCACTGATTTTCACTCTTTAGTTGCATAGTGGACAATCCCTACTTATACTGTAGTTAATCAGAGGAGGAAGCTATGGAAGTATTTGACGTTGCTATCCAGTTAGAACAAGAAGGTGCAAAATTCTATGAAGAGCTTGCCAAGAACGCCCCCACCGAAGGGTTTGCGAGCATCTTTGAAATGCTTGCCGAAGATGAGCGTAAACATGAAAGCTACTTCAAAGCATTGAAGCAGAAGAATAAGCCCGTAACCGCATCAACCGTAATCATTGATAAAGCCCGGGAGATCTTCCAGGCGTTTGATCCTTCCGAGTTCCCGGAAGAGCGGGACCAAATCCCCGCCTACGAGCGAGCGATCGAGATCGAGCAAAAATCAATTGACCTCTACCAAGAGCAAGTTGATGGATCAACGGATGAAGAGGAGAAACTCGTTCTGAGCCTCATCATCGAAGAAGAAGAACGACACAAACGAGTGTTAACCGAACTGCTTGGCTTAGTTGTTCGCCCCCACCGATGGGTTGAAGACGCCGAGTTCGGAGTCCGCGAAGAGTATTAAAGAACTAACACGCTAGATTACCACCGCTTCTTTCTTAGGAGGCGGTGGTATCTTTTTGTAGGAAGGCATTCAACCAGAACTGACCTTTTCGGTCGACTCTCAGATCCTCGGTGATGAGCATCTCCTTTAGGATGAAGGAAGTTTCATCTTGGATGAAGATGAGAAACTCCTCCTCGGTAAAAGAGGTGTACAGCAACCCTTCTTTGGTGAAGCTTTCTCCCACCTTAAATGAAGCATAGAGAATCCCCCTGCTCTTCAATGCTCGGTATAACAGATGAAAAATTATAGGTAGCTCACTCTTTGGAAGGTGAAGAAGAGAAGCGGAAGCCCAGATTCCATCGTAGACATTTTCTTCACTCATATCGTGAAAGCTGCGCTCTTCGATAGGTAGAGCAGTCCACTCTCGAGCTAATCGAACAAGTTCTTTGGAGCGATCGAAGGCGGTGATTTGATATCCTTGTTTATGAAAGAAGAGCGCATCACGGCCTGAGCCACACCCCGCATCTAAAACGGTTCCCCCAATGGGGATCAATTCAAGGAAGCGTGCCGTAAAGAAACTCATATCGAGCTCCTTCGTCGCTTCAATGTAGGAGGCGGGATATTGGTCGTAGTAGTCGCTCATTGGGTAAAGGAATCCTCCGGCGAGCCGGAGGATTGAATTGCTTTTAATCTACAGCAAGCTCTTGGCCGCTTCGACAACCTTTTCTGTGGTGATGCCGAAGTGCTTATAGAGCTGCTCCGCAGGTCCGGAAGCACCAAAGGAGTGCATTCCGATGATCTTCCCATCTAAACCAACATACTTGTACCAGTAGTCGGCCCAGCCGGCTTCAACAGCTACCCGAGCTTTGACTGCCTTGGGTAAAACACTTTCCTTGTACTTCTCGTCTTGAGCTTCAAAGAGCTCCGGTGAGGGCATCGAAACAACCCGAACGGAGATCTTCTCCTTCTCCAAGGCCTTCGCAGCTTCGACAGCCAGTTCGACCTCACTGCCGGTACCAATGAGAATGACACTCGGCTTTGCATCGGTCTCGCTGAGTACATATGCTCCCTTTTCGATCAGGGGAAGCTGTTTCGCTGTTCGCTTCTGGGGAGCCAAGTTCTGCCGCGAAAGAAGAAGAGCGGTCGGGCCATCAGCGCGCTTGATCGCCATCTTCCAAGCAACACCTGTTTCAACGAGGTCGGCTGGGCGCCAGGTGACCATGTTGGGCGTCATCCGTAAGTTAGCCATCTGCTCCACCGGTTGGTGGGTCGGTCCGTCTTCACCAAGACCGATTGAGTCGTGGGTGAACACGTAGATCGAGCGAACCTTCATCAGTGCGGCCATCCGCACTGCGTTACGGGCGTACTCCATGAACATGAGAAACGTTCCACCATAGGGGATGAATCCGCCATGCAATGAGATTCCGTTAAGAATCGCCATCATACCAAACTCGCGAACACCGAAGCGGAGGTATGTTCCCTCTCCGGTTTTTGGATTGAAGTCTTTGACTCCCTTCCAGTCGGTAAGGTTGGAGGGTGAAAGGTCTGCTGATCCACCGATCAGTTCGCCGAGAACTCCACCGAGGATATCCAGGCTCATCTGACTCGCCTTTCGGCTTGCCACCTTCACATCTTCGCTTTGCCACTTCTTGATGGCATCATCAAAGGTCTTTTCCCAACCTTGAGGCAACTCGTTGGCCAGTCGGCGCTTTAACTCGGCGGCTTCGGCGGGATAGGCTTCTTCGTAGGCGGCAAAGACAGCGTTCCACGCCTCTTCATCCCTTGCACCTCGTTCACTCTGGTCCCACGCCTTGTAGATCTCTTCAGGAACAAAGAACGGTTCATCATACTCCCAGCCCAAGCTCTTGCGGGTTAAGGCAATTTCATCACCGCCCAAAGGAGCGCCGTGGCTTGCGGCAGTGTTGGCTTTGTTGGGGGAACCGTATCCGATCGTGGTGCGGCACATGAGCAGCGAGGGTTTGTCGTGGATCGACTGAGCACCGACGATCGCTTTGGAAACGGAGTCGATATCGTGTCCGTCGATATCTCGGATCACGTGCCAGCCATACGCCTCAAAGCGTTTGGCGGTATCGTCACCGAGCCAACCCTTTACTTCGCCATCGATTGAGATGCCGTTGTCATCGTAGAGGGCGATAAGTTTACCGAGCTTCCACACCCCGGCAAGGGAGGAGACCTCGTGGCTGATGCCTTCCATCAGACACCCATCGCCAAGGAAGACGTAGGTGTGGTGGTCGATAACGTTGTGCCCTTCCTTGTTGAACTGGGCGGCCAAGCTCTTTTCGGCAAGCGCCATACCGACGGCGTTTGCTAACCCTTGGCCAAGCGGGCCGGTGGTCGTCTCGATTCCGGGAAGATCGCCATACTCGGGGTGGCCGGCAGTCTTGCTGCCCAGCTGCCTGAAATCCTTCAGATCCTGAAGGGAAACGTCATACCCACTGAGGTGTAAAAGCGAATAGAGTAACATCGAAGCGTGACCGTTGGAGAGAACGAAGCGGTCGCGGTTTGCCCAGGTTGGGTTCTTCGGGTTGTGCTTCAGTATTCGGCGAAACAGGACTTCGCCCATCTCCGCCATCCCCATTGGGGCTCCCGGGTGCCCGGAGTTTGCTTTTTGTACTCCATCTATACTTAAGATTCGAATTGCATTGGCAAGCTGTTTAACGTCCATCGTCTCCTCCTTGATATTCAACACTGAAAAGATACCCTACTTGCGGGCAAGAGTCAAAAGAGGAGCCTGCCTCTGGGCAAAGAAGCAGGCTCTTGGGTTGGTATTCTTTAAGAATTAAATCGAATAGGTTGCGATGAGCGCAACGCGCTTGAAGCGCAGAGCCTCGAGTTCGCGAACTCGACTCCCCGCCTGGGCTTTATAGTTGGTGAACTGAACTGCCATCAAGAGGGAAAGACCATCGACGATTGGGAAGGGGCTGTTTACGAGGATCGAAGCATCAATCATCCCCCCATTCTTTCGGTTAAACGCATCGTAGACGTAGTGTTCAACTTGAACACCGACAAGGTTCACCCACTCGATCGGAAGCTGATAACCAACAATGTACTCACCCTTGTAGTTGAAGGAGTTGTACAACTCGCCGCTGAGTTCAAACTCCCACGGCTGATCTTTCTCGGCGTTTGAGTAGTAAGTGAAGTTCAACTCTTGGTATGCCCTCAGAACAACACTCGCCCACTTCGAAGCAAACACAGCACCGGTGTCAAACTGAAGCGCAAGTCCGGCTTTTGGCTTCACGTAGATTCCCTTCAACGTTTCACCAACCATCTCGGCATCTTCATTCGGTGCGGTTAAGGTTCCGTGCATATTCAACAAGGGGAAATCCCATCCGCTTCCAACGGCAACACCCAAGTTCACTTCGGCAAGGGCGATTGGGGTCAATACCGCATCGACGGTTACTTGACCGGCGATCGGGGAAAGACCGAGTCCCGCTTTCACTTTGAGGTTGTTGCCCTCAAAGAGCGGACCGTCGCCTTGAAGCAGCGGCATCTTTACTTGATACGATCCCTCTGCTTTCAGGTCCATGCTGCCTCCGGGGCCCAACGCGGTCGTCAGCTTGGCGGTAATCGTGCTGTCTACGGCAAAGAGACCGCTACCCAAACTAACGATGAGCAAGACTACAATCAAAATTCGCTTCATAGTAACTCCTACACTTCTTCAAGTTCTGTCTAAAGCATATCACACCAATCGACCAATGCGATACCTACAATACGTTATTTTCCCGAATCAAGCATCAGCTCAAAGAGCTCGCCACTCTTCAATGAATACTTGGTCTTTGGATCAAGCACGCCTTGGAGGATCAAGAGTCGATAGGTTTGCAGGTCCATTGCGATCTTCGGTTTCTTTGGCAGGCGATCATCGAGGCCCATGTGCAGGTAATCGCCGGCGATTACATTCTGCTCATTGAAAGCCTTGATCGCTTCAATGATCTCTTCGGTGACCGTGACCACGACAAAGGGAGAAACAAAGTCCCCACTGGAGAGCAAGCTTCGCACACTGCGGGGATACTCACCGGTGAGGACATCGACGATCTGCTTGGGGAGCATATCTCGTTCCGCTCCGGTGGTTCGGGCACGGTACGGCCAGAAGATCGAGAAGAAGTCACTGGAGGGAACAACGCCCCTCTTCAACTCACCCTCTTTGATGAGGCGATCGATGAGGATCGCTCCGTTGGTCTTAAAGCGCTGTTGAACAGAAGCGAGAATCCACTGATACAGACTTCCATCTTCAGTAGAGAGATCACGATCGAGGATTAAGTTGGTGTTCTTTGCCTCTTCGATGAAGGATAGAAGATCTTCACTCTCAGAAGCAGGTGGTGTTGCAATTAAGCGATATGCGATCGAGTCGATCGCTTTGTTCTTCACCTCAAGATCGATCACTCCCACGTAACTGCCCCACGCCCCAGTCTGGGTGATGTAGGTCCCGTTCTCAACGGTGTAGGTACTCAGGCGCGTGTGGGAGTGTCCACCCACGATTACATCGATTCCATCAACCGCTCGGGCTACTTCGATATCCCGGTCGTAGCCGAGGTGCGAAAGAACCACGACGATATCCGCTTTCTTTCGTACTTTGGGGACTAAGGTTTTTAACGTCTCTTCGGCACTTTGGACTTTCACTTGAAGGGACTTAAGGTAGTCGTTGGTTACCAACCCGATTACAGCGATCTTCACTCCACCCCGAGTAAAGATCTCATAATCCTTAAGGGGCGAAAGTTTCTTAAACTCCTTGGTTTGAGGAACGGGGTTTAGACTCAGGTTCGCGGCAAGGGTTGAGAACTTAGCGTCCTTAAGGATCGAAAAGAGCCATGAGAGCCCATAGTCGAACTCGTGGTTGCCCAGCGTTATTGCATCGAAGCCTAAAAGGTCCAACAATTGCACATCGGTTTTACCGCGCCATCCGTAGAGGGGGAACCGATCATAGTCGATCTGTTCAAAGGTGAGGTACTCACCACCGCTGCCGGTGATGAAGTCGCCCCCGTGGAGGGTAAGGACATCCTTGCGATCACCTCGAATCTCATCGATGATCGTTTTCCATCGAGCGGCCCCGCCGAACTCGCGACTCTTAAACTCATCACTTCCAGCAAGAAGATGGGAGTGCGTATCATTCATGTGGATGATCGTAAACGATCCATCCTTGGCAGTAAGAAACCCAACCCCAAGGATTACTATCAAGAGAACAATGAGAACACGTTTTTTATTCATGGACCTAGCCTAACACAACCTGAGCTTCCATCGTTACCTCACTGATCATCGATTTGGAGATAAGACAGTGTTTTTTTGCTTTCTCAAGCAAAAGAAGTGCTTTGTCTCGCTGACTCTCATCACTGATGACGAGCCTTGGCTTAATAACAATCTTCTCGACAAACATCCCCCGATCCAGCGTGCCCAAAGTTCCACTTGCACTGGAGGTATACGCCAAGAACTCAAAGCGTGATTTCTCGGCGATCGCCAAGAACGTTGTCATCAAGCACACTTCAGCAGCTCCGACAAAGAGGTGCTCCGGAGACCAGATTCCTTCGTGTCCGCCGGGGAAGCTTGGCGGAGTTGCTACTTCCATCGTAGGAAGACCTGAAGAGGAGAGAGCACCCTTTCGGTTTTGGGTCCACTCCAACTTTGTTGTATATGTATGATTATCACTCATTTCAATGACTCCTTTCTTCAAAGGATACTCACTCTCTCCCCAGAAGGCTAGCACAAGGAGAGCTTTGAGAGTATGGTGCATCAAAAAGGAGCCACTATGATTATCGATTCGCTTTCCAACCTCAGCCGTTATGTATCAGCCATCCCCGAACTTCATTTGATCCAAGAGATTCTCAAAGAGGACCTGCTTGCTAAAGCGTTGGGCTCCTATCAAACAGCAGATCCGAATCTTCGCTATGTTCTGATGACTTACCAAACCGAGAAAGATAAAGCAGATCTCTATGAAATCCACAAAAAAGAGATCGATGTCCAAATCCTTCTTCAAGGAAGCGAGGTGATGGCGATTGGATCCGAAGAAAGCTTCAAAGAACGTATCCCGTATGACTCAACGAAAGATGCCGCCTTCGGAGATGCAACTTCAATACTCACCTACACAGCAGACCAAGATCACTTTGCCCTCTTCTTCCCCGGTGAACCCCACGCCCCAAACCTGATCAACAAGGAATCAGAAAGGATCATCAAAGTCGTATTTAAGATTCT
>CAYUHP010000078.1:0-4458 GCA_964444595.1 uncultured Sphaerochaeta sp.
GCTGAGCGAGGTAATCTTACCCAAAAAGAGATCGCCGCTCGTGCTGGTACAAGCCAAAGTGCAATCTCCCGCCTTCTGAACGGAGGCGGCAAACCAACCTACCACCTCTTAAGGAAAGTCAGTTTGGCAGTGGGAGGAAAACTGTACATGAGCCCGCAGGGCGACTACACCGCCCACTTAGATTTCGCCTTCCATCAACAGGCAGTTGAAGAAGCCCAGCAAGCAGACATGGAAACCGAGCGACATCTGAGCCTTATCATGGCTAGGTATTTTCGAAACCGAGAAGAACCCAACACTCAGTACAAGATTGATGAGGGATTCGCTACCTCATCTTAAGGCTCGATTACGCCTTCAAAGACGGGGCTGCGTACCTCCATCTCCCCAGCACTGTAGCCCCAAATCGTCGCATACTCTTTCTTGTCCTCGCCCATCGCCTCAAGTTGCCTAAGGTAGTGGGCGATCGACTTGGACTCGATGATATCAACGTGGTGCATATCCTCGATCACTTTAGAGTGGGGCCGGGTGTGGTCGAACTCAAAGCGAAGAACTCTTCGCCCATCATCGGTAAGACCAATCGTCCGATACGTATTGGACTTACCCACCCCCGGAAGATTCAACGTATTGCGATCAGGGGAGATGAAAGGAATCTCATCACTCTCTCGAATCGTATTGATCTGCTCCTTCATCTCCTTTGCATTGGAAACAAAGGAGCGAATCTGAGCGTAGTAGCGCGGTGCGATCGCCCCGATACTCGATTCTTCCACTAACTCTTGCACCGAACGAGCGTTCGTTGCAAAGATCTCACGGTTCTCCCGAAAGCCCTTTACTGAGAAGTTATAGTAAGGAAGCACACCGATATCATTGAGGACCTTCCTCAGCTTCACCGAGTGCCCCCGTCGGCTTGCGGCAACGGTAAACACCTCTTGGTTGGTTACCGCCCACCCGGCAGCTAAGAGGCGCTCGATCGCCTTTTGGGTATCAGGAGTGATCTCCATCGCCGAAGAGATATGAGTCTGGATCACGCATTGCTCGATCCCGATCTTCTCACTCTCACTCTTAAACCAGGCGAGCACCTGGGCCAACTCCTTGGTAACTCGCTGCGGAAGGTAGACGGGAATCTTCGTTCCCAAGCGAACTCGCTTCATCTCAGCAAAACCTTCTTTGCGCTGAGTATTATCACTGACCTTATCCTTGGCCATCTGAAGGACCGCCTCAAGGATCTCCTTAAGTGATTTTACTGAGCTCATGAACGCATCCCCACCGGTAATGAGGATATCCCACAGGTAGGGATCGTTTCGGAAGTACTCCATATTCTCTTTGAGCCGCTCGGGCCAACTCTTCTTCGGTCGAAGCTTGGCCAGTTCAAAGTTAAAGCGCCCCGCCTGGAAATCGTACATCCGCTGGCAGTAGGAGCACAGCCCACCACACGCTCGGCCCATCGTATCGGGAATATAGATCGCGACGCTTGGATAGCGGCGATGGATATTATGAGAAGGTAATATCCACCCCGCCGCATTGGGCTTCCCGATTTCAACGGTGTCTTCCTTCTCCCACGCCGAGATCTGGCCAAACTCATGGACCAAATCCCAACTGTAAAAGAGGTAGCTTCGAATCGGCTCATCACTAAAGGGGTGTTCTTGTTCACTTTTTGGCCGTGTGTCGATGAGCGAGAGGAAGTAGGGAGTTACGAAGATCGGAATGCCCTTCTCTTCAGCAGCTTCCATGATACTCTTCGTCTCCTCATCTAGGGTATTTCCAAGAAAGGTGTTGAGTGCTTCGGTTGATCGTAAAGCAAAGTGTAGGTGAAAGCGGTCTTCCTTCCACCAAAGCGTTACCATTCGCTCTTTTTCTTTCTGCGAAAGGGATGGTTTGAAGGTATAGAGTTTTTCTGTATCTTTGCGTTCATCGATCTTCTGAATCAGAAGGGCGATGATCCGCTGCTTGTTTTTCTTTCGCCAGGCGATGACCTTTGGATCTAAACCACTTGGATGGCGCTCCATCCACTCAGTTACTTCGCCTCGAGAGGGAATTGCTCGCGCCTCCTCTTTGTTGAGCAGGGCGAAGAGATGAATCATCTCTTCGGCAAAGTCAGGATGGATCGTTGCTCTTTCCTTCTTCAAGTAAGAACGAAGAAGAGAGATTGGTTGAGATATTACTTCATCGGCTCCATCTGTAAAGGTTGCTTGATCGAAAACTACGTAGTCATACAAGCGCACATGAGCAAGAGCTGCTTCACTGAGTTGGTAGAAGTTTTTCTCCCCTTGGAGGTACGCCCATCCTTCGGGGTAGGTAGTTTGAAGAGTCACTCGGATGTGCTCAAGAAATAATTCATTACTGTACTGAGGACTCAGTAAGAAGGTCGTCAATGGTTGATTCACCTCTTCGAGTCTTGTTAAAAGGTCTTGATATATATCCATCGGGTAAGGGTAACCCCATGAGATTATTCTGTCAACCCAAGAAGGTATTTTGTTATTAAGTATAAGATTACGGACCATTCTTTTTATCTATTGGGCGAAACATTCTTTCATTTTCCTCAATGGCTCGGGTTGACGAAGCAGGAAAAAGGGCGTATCAATATATGCGTATCAAATGATATATTTGAGGATGTATGTTAGATTTCTACCCCCCCACCCTTGCTGACAAAGATTTGTTTCCCAAGCACAGTCGCCTTATGGCCTACAACTACTATTACTCCTATGTTCACCTTTGGAGTGAACAGATTGGTATTACGATCGCAAAGAATGATACGGCGCTGTATATGCACCTTCGAGATGACGATTGCTTCCTACTTCCGATCACCGACGACCTGCCCAAGGCGATGGCCGAGCTTGAAGAACACTGCGAGCAAACCGGCCTTCGGCTTCAGCTCGATTGTGTTCCCGAAGAGGAAGCCCACCAGCTCAAAGAGCTCGGCTACTCGATTCAGCACATCCGCAACTTCGATGATTACCTCTATGAATCATCGAAGCTCACGAAGCTTGCCGGGCGCAAGCTTCAAGCAAAGCGAAACCACATCTCCAAGTTTGAACGAACCTATACCTACACGGTGCGTTCACTCTCAAAGCCGGAGATGCGCGAAGAGTGTTATCAGATGGTCTCCACCCGATGGTTGGAGAACCATGGCGAAGTCGACCAGGATATCATCAACGAACTGAGAGCGATCCGGCGAACGTTCGATAACTGGGATGAACTTGGTTTTGTCGGGATGCTGGTATGTGTGGAGAATGAACTGACCGCCTTCACCGTCGGAGAGATCATCGACGAAAGGTTAGCGATCGTCCACTTTGAAAAAGGGGATACCTCCTACCATGGGGTGTATTCGGTGATCAACCAACTCTTTGTTTCTCAGTTCCTCAGCGACGTTCAATACATCAACCGCCAAGAGGATGCCGGAGTCGAGGGCTTAAGAAAAGCAAAGCTCTCCTATCAACCCGATCTGATGGTTAAAAAATATCGAGTAACGAAGCAATGATTACCTACCGAAGAGCCGAACAAAAAGACTTCTCATCCCTGAAAGATCTTTGGTCGGTCGTCTTCAGCGAAGAGCCAACATTTTTAGAGAAGTTCTTTTCAACTCGCTTTGATGAGAGATCCATCTTCTTAGCTGAAGAAAACAACACGATCGTGGCAGCTCTTCATGCCTTACGGAGTTCCTACACAAAGCAAGGGGTTTCAAAGCCTTGCTCCTTCATCGTTGGGGCGGCAACACTTGAGACCTATCGAAAGCGAGGGATCATGAGCGAGCTGCTCAAGCTAACCTCTGATTCTATTGACGACCCAATCACTCTCTTTCCGGCAGTCCGCCCCTACTATGAAAAGAACGGATACTTCACCACTTCAAGTGTCGTGGAGTATGCGATCGCCCCCTCTTTGACCTTAGAGGTGCGCCAAGCGGGGTTCGCCTACACCGACTTAAATCGAATCTACACCGAAGCAACCTCACCTACAGGGTCGCTTGATCGTGATGAGCTTGCCTGGAGTTTCTTAACCGACGGGTATGAGAGCGTAGCCGTCAAAGACGGGTATGTGTTTCTCCTCAACGACAAAGCGGTTGAGGCGATGGCCCTCACTGAAGAAGCCGCTCGCTCCTTACTTGGCATCCTTGCTCGAAGGGGAGTTACAACTATTCACGTTCTTCCCAACTCCCCTTTTGAAGCTTTCTTACAAGATGGCGCTTCACTTCCTATGGGAATGGCTACTGATAAAGCACTCCAAGGGCTCTACATCGCCGAACAATATTAGTCTATACTGATGAGTATCATCTATTTATGAGGTATGAAGTATGGTCGAAACGGTATATGCGTACACAGTCAGTGAAGAGAAAGTCATCGAACAGTTAGTCAAAGACGACGTGGCGATGATCAACCACGTGATCTTAAAGAAGGGCGATGCCCTTCCCGAGCACTACAGCGACTCCAACGTATACTTGATCATTGTTCGCGGGGCAATTACTGCTCG